>JAZKEQ010000053.1:0-7196 GCA_040386935.1 Bacteroidota bacterium
ATGTAATACCGCTATACGGCCCTAAGAGAGCCATTGAGCAGACCATTACGCTGATCAGATAAATTAGAATTTTATTGATTCAATAATTGACGGTGAATATTTCTCACCTGTTCGATGACACTTTGTGAGCCATCGTTATAAATAACAAATTGCACGAGTGGCAATTTATCTTCTTCAGGCATTTGAGATTTCAGCTTTTTTCTAATAACATCTTCCGAAGTACCATCGCGTTCCATTACTCTTTTAATACGGATATCTTCGGGTGCATAAACGAGAATGATTTGATCAACCGTATTTTTACTTTCGGTTTCAAGCATAATAGCCGCTTCCTTAATCACAATGGGAGCATCGGCATGCAGGGTGTAGAATTTTGCCCAATCGGCAAAAACAACAGGGTGAATAATGCTGTTAAGAAGTGCTAGCTGATCGGGTTGATTGAATACAATACCTGAGATATAAGTGGTATTGTATTGATTGCCTGTGAAACTCAGTTCACCAAAAGCGGCAATGATTGCTTTACGAATATAAGGGTCGTTGTTTACCAGCCATTTGGCTCGTGAATCAGCGTTATAAACGGGGATTCCAAGTTGTTCAAAAATAGCGCAAACAAAAGATTTGCCACTACCTATACCACCTGTTACACCGACCCTTATCATGGGAATGTGGGATTAAGCTTTGGTTTCAGTAACCTTTGCTTCTTCAACTTTATTTAAAGGAGCACTGAGGTCAGAAGAAACAGACGCTTTTTCAAGTTTCAAACGTGTACCTTCTGAATCAATAACGATGGTAGAATTTTCTAATGAAACAATTTTACCGTGTATACCGCCATTGGTAATGATTTTGTCACCTTTTTTAAGGTTTTCAATGAATGTTTTTTGAGCTTTGGCTTTTTTCTGCTGAGGACGTATCATAAAGAAATACATCACGATAAGCATAAGGCCCATCATCATCATGAATTGAGTGGTGCCGCCACCTTGTTGGGCTTGTAATAGAATATATAAATTTGTCATGGTTTATTTTGCAGGGGGAGCGATAACGTTAGCTGTGAATTTAAGAACAGTATTGCCATTTTCAATATTGGCGAAAACAGTAACGGTTTTATTGTTAAGACCTGATTTGCCGCTGCTATTGAATACAACTTTGATTTTACCTTTTTCGCCCGGAGCTATAGGTTCTTTAGGGAATTCAGGAACAGTACAACCGCAGGTAACATCGCAACGATCAATCAGCAAAGGATTTTTGCCGCTATTCGTAAAATAATAAGTTTTTTCAACGCTCTGACCTTCTAAGATATCACCAAAATTGTGTTCTTGTGTTTCGAAAGTCATGGTCGTAATATTGGTGCTTTCAGCAGTAGGGTTCGAAGCAGTAGCAGGATTTTCAATCATCTCAACAGGTACTTTTTTGTCAGAAGATTGCTGACTGCAAGCAGATAGCAGGGTGATGCAGGAAATAAAAGTGATAAGTTTCATATATGCAAAATTAAAAGGTTATTTTGATTAATTGATTAAACCTCTGCCGGATTTTTGAATTTTGCCGGTATCTGTTAAGCTAATACGCAATTTGTCTAGTACACCATTGATAAACAAGTGACTTTTAGGTGTGCTATACGCTTTAGCTATATCCAAGTATTCGTTAATGGTAACTTTAGGTGGTATGGTTTCAAAATATAAGAATTCAGAAAGCGCCATACGCAACATCAACATATCGGTAACAGTCAATCTTTCAGGATCCCAGTTAGGGGCATTGCTTTGAATCATTTCATCCAACATCTCTTTATTGATGATGCATTTTTCAAACAATTGGATACCAAAATCAATGTCTTCTCTTTGCTTAGCATTGATTTGTTCAAATTTCAATTTGCCACCGGCATAAAATGAATCGATGATTTTTATAACAGCCTTTAATACATCTGCACTGTCATCATCCCAGAATGTGTATTCTTCCTCCATGGTGCTTTCGAACAATTCACATTCATTGAACAGGTATTCGTATAAGTTGGTTAAAAACTCTTTTTGCTGATCATCGGTAGGAGAGTCGAATACATTGAAATCGATAAAGAAATCATATTGTACCAAATCAGTAAAAATGCGGTTGAAAATTTCACCGTGTTTTTTCCATGAAAAAGGGATTTTATTGCACAATAAACTAAAGTCTTCGTTCTTTTCAAGTTCATTGAAGAAGCTCAGTTTCTTTAGTATTTCGGTAGATCGGATAAAGTTTTTATTCGGGAAATATTTCGCCAGTTCAATTTCTTTCTCACTTTCCAAATAAGTATTGAAATCATCCAAAAATTTCAGGCTATAATAATAGAACTGAAAAAATTCTTTGAATTTAGCATCTAGTTGTTTGGTAAAAAGAGGGAGTGAGGTTGCTTCCTGCTGTGTAAAAGCATAAAGCTGTTGAAGGGTTTTAATGCGGATATTCCTGCGGGATAACATGAATGAATGAACGAATAATTAGGGGTGCAAATGTAGAGAAATTAATCGAACACACAAATATGTTTTCCACTATTGTTTAGGTGTGTAATTGTACTCTGTCTTTATTTCAGACAGGGTCTTCTCCAATACCTTAACAGACATTTTTATGTCAGTGAGTGGGCGATTGTTGGCATCAGCAGGTTGTACGATGATGGCATCAATTACTTCAACCCCTTTCATCACCATACCAAACACGGTATAATTGCCATCTAAACCCGAAGTGCCGGCTTTGCTGTGACAAATGTAAAACTGAGAACCGCTTGATGCTTTGGCCGGATTATTGGTTCTTGCTGCAGCCAGTGCACCTCTGTCGTGTTTAATGGTATCGCGAATTTCAGCAGGGATGGTATAGCCCGGGCCGCCTGAACCATCATTACTTGGATCACTGTCTTTACTATTAGGATCGCCACCCTGAATCATGAAATTTTGTATAATTCTATGAAACGTGGTGCTGTCGAAATAACCCTCTTTGGCCAGTTTTAAAAAATTGTTTCTGTGAAGGGGAGTCGCTTTATACAGCCAGATATACATGGTGCCGTATTTGGTGGTCAACTGAATGATTTCCTCTTTTGCCGGAGGACCTGATGTTATGATGGTTCTTTCTTCTTCTTTTTTACAGGCTGAAAAAAGGAAAATAAGGCAGACAGATAGTAAAGTGATATGTTTCATTTAATGGAATTGTTTATTCGTAAACCATTACAAACTGGAGCTCTTTCATCAGTTTGCCATAGTAAGTTTTCATGTGTTTCTCAATCGTGTCCATTTTCTTATAATACTGGCACATTTCAAAATACAATACATCAAAAATGGTAGAGCTAACAAAAGGGACTTCTTTTTTGAACCCGCTGACACAAAGGGCGCCTGTTTTCTTGAGCAGCTTTTTGATATAGCGCCTGTCAATATTAAGGGTTTGGCAACTGCCGAGGTGTATAATCTTGTTTTGGAGCTTATTTTCAGCCATGCCTGCCAACTCATCCAAAGATAGAATTGTTTTCTGATTCAACTTCAAACCGTTGGGTACACCGTGAAATGCCAGGTAAAAGATACTGAACTGGTCGTAGATTTTTTTTTCGTATTCGTTAATTCGATGTTGCAACTCTTGTGGAGTGCTACAATGCCTGTGGATGTATTTCAACTTCATACCACTGGCTGTTTCCATAAATTTAAGTGCATTTTCTATGGTATCCTTCTGCCTCAAATCGGGATGCCAATCACCTTCAATACAAAATATCTGTTTGCTATAATTACTTGCTGTCTTCAAAAAACGCTATTAAAATGGATAAAACTTGTTCAAATAAATAGTTTTTTTTTCATTTTATAATCTTATATTTGAAAAAAAATAAAAATTTAACGGTATAAATCTCTTGTAATCAATGTGAATGGCTAGAAAATTACTCTTTCTCTTTTTTCTTAGTTCGGTTTTAGTTAGTGCCTCTGCTCAAGGATCTTTGGGAAAGGAATTTTGGCTATGTTTCATTCAGAATTACAGCGCTACCAATAAGCCTGATAGTCTTTTCATTTCTGTCAGTTCACAAAATAATTGTAAAGTATGGATTGATGCACCCTTATTGGGATACATAGACAGTTTTAATCTTTCGGCCAATTCACTTAAACGTATTTATCTCGACCGCAGTGTGTATGAGGCACGCAGTAGCGAATCAATAGAGAAAAAAGGACTACGCATAAGAGCAACAGAACCGGTATCAGTTTATGCCATGAGCGCTCAAGCGTATACAACCGATGCAACAAATGTGTTTCCTGTTAGCGCTATTCCACCAAATCCTGTTTTTTATACAATGGCTCATAAAAAAGGAGGCATGGATGACCTTATCGGGATTGTTGGTATAGATGATAGTTGTACTGTTGAATACACCCTTGCAGCAGCTTCATCAGGCGGTACAGGTGCGAATGTTGCAAAAGTCGTGAAGTTGAAACAAGGGGAGGTTTATCAGATTAAACTTACCGGAGAAAATGCCGGTTCAATGGTCAGAGTATTAACACCTGGGAAGAAAATTGCAGTTTTTAGTGGTAATATTTGTACAAATTTAGGTGCCCCTAATTCAGCCTGCGACCATATCTATGAGGAAGTACCACCTTTAACAACACTTGGAAAAAAATTCTTAATTACCCCGTTTCACGGTCAAGGGGTCGGCTATTACTACCGAGTACTGGCAACAGTAGATTCAACTTCAGTATTTGAAAATGGCACCTATGTTAAGGGCCTCAATAAAGGCGAATATTGGTCGCAATATATAAAAGTAGATTCTGCGACTTGTTTATTCACCTCTAAACCTTGTTTGGTTTCAGAATACATGTTAGGAGGTTCTAAAATAGGAGGGTCTGACCCGGCATTGTTATATGTCAATCCATTGGAACAAACTGTTACTGCAGCGATTGTATCTACCAGTAATACTTCCATTATTAAAAGTCATTTTATCAGTGTCGCTATTCCTAAAGCAGGATTGAACAATCTGGCTGTTGATGGTGTCACCATAGGTCAAAGTGATTTTCAAAAAATGAAGTGCGATGACTATTATTTCTATTCTAATCAGGTGTCGCCCGGCAATCACAGCATTACTTGTAGTGCAGGTTTTATAGCGTATATCTACGGTACGGGTAGTTACGAGAGTTACGCCTACAGTGCAGGCAGTGCCTTGAAAAACCTCAACATGAGTTTTGTATACGATATCCTGCCGTCATGCGACAGCGGAGCTATTGTTAAGTTTACGGCTAAAGGCGATACGAGTAAATATTACCGATGGGACTTTGGGGATGGTAAAAAAGATTCAGGTATTGCGGTGTATCACAAATACAGCAAACCGGGTAATTACCTGGTGAAGTTGGAATACAATTTCATTAAAGCACCGGGCGTCAGTTATGTGACCAATATTGTTGCCATCAAGCCTATCTTCACTGATTTTCTACCTTTAGATTCTCTGTCTATTTGCCGTGACTCGGCATTTATACTGACTACACCTTATTCACCTACGTATAAATATCTTTGGACCAATGGCGATACAACCCATTATACAAAAGTCGTTACCAGTGGTAAATATAAGTTGAAAATAACGGAACGGATGTCGGGGTGTGAACTCAAAGACTCCACCTATATTAAAAAATACAACACTATAAAAGCGGATTTTAAATACCATGCTAAATTGTTTTGTCCGGGTAATACCTTGCATTTCGAGGATAGTTCAACGTTGAATGGCGCTACAGTTAAAAAATATCAATGGTTCATTGATTACTATCCGGCCTCAACTAAAAAAATTGACAGCATCGTTAATACCCCTGAAAACAACTACGATATTAAGCTAAGGGTTACCACTACAAACGGCTGTGTAGACAGTATACAGAAGCGTGTTGTTATTCGAAAAGCACCTTTGGTTAGTTTTAAAATTGTTAAAAATGATACCTGTATTCGTGCCAATAATTTTAATTTTTACAACTTCTCATATGCTCGCCTCGGCACACTAACAGGCTATTCATGGAATTTTGGCGATAATACAACATCAACAGAAATGATGCCGTTTAAGAAATACAAAGACACAGGTAAATATTTAATTACCCTTAAGGCATTTGATGATTACGGTTGTTCGAATTTCCAGTCGACTTATGTTCGCATTTATCCTGCACCAAGTTCTACCATTCAATTGGTAGACTCAAATATTTGTATCAAGCGCAATTCATTTACATTTAAAAACCCATCACCAACTACACCTAATACGATGTACCAATGGGATTGGGGCGATGGCTCAGGTTATGTAGGTAAAGACCCTGTGGTTCAAAATTATCTGGCAACCGGGACATATAAAGTAGCACATTCTGTTGGATTTACTAAAACAGGCTGTTGGGATACATCATTTAAAACAGTGACAGTCTACGATCAGCCGGTGGCTAAATTAGCGCTAACTGCCAGTGACTATTGTCTTAATACCAACTATTTCAAATTTGTCAACCAGTCGACAACACCTGATATTAATAGAACAACAGCATTGTGGGAGTGGGGAGATGGCACTTTTTCAAACACCTATAGTAATATCACGAAAACATATTCAAATGATACGGTTTACAAGTTGCGATTAATGATAACCATGGGTAAAGGGTGTGAGGATACCACTAAGTGGAAAGCCATTACTGTTTATCCGAGTCCTATAGCCAAAATAAGTTTGGTTGATTCAAATATTTGCTTGCCTACCAATTACTTTAAAGTAAAGAATACCAGTATTACCAATGGGTATACCAATATCTGGTGGAATTTTGGCTCTGGTACAAGCACCAATATTTCAGTTAAAGATACAGTACTGAAATACACTGCCATAGGCAAGTACCTTGTTAAGCTTAAATTGCAATATCCTACTTCAGGTTGTGTTGACTCATCTGAAATCATGCTGAATGTCGAGTATAAACCAACTTCATCTTTCACATTTACAACAAAAAACTATTGTGCTAAAGACAGCATCCGTTTTACATCTACATCATCATCGCCTTATCGTCCGCTCTTATACCAATGGAATTGGGATGATGGGAATTTTAATAATACTGACAGTATCGCGAAATACGCCTACAGTAAAGACAGTAATTATAAAGTGAAGTTAGTTGTTACAACACCACACGGTTGCAGCGATACTTCAGAGAAAGCCCTTTCTGTGTACGAGCTTCCCAAAATCTCCTTCCTGACCAACCGTGACACCCAGTGCTACCGTGGCCATTCCT
>JAZKEQ010000054.1:0-19691 GCA_040386935.1 Bacteroidota bacterium
TTGCTGCGTTCCCACCCTGGGGGAGTTCACAGGGAGCTGGTCGTGCAGACTTGCGGTGCAAAAGTACAATTTAAGTTTGCAAAATGCAAATGATTCTGAATTGATTTTTATAGTCCCTTTTCGAACTGTTTTGAAAGCTGCTATTTGCTCCTGATGGCTTCTACTGGCAGCAATCTACTCGCTCTGTAAGCCGGTATAATTCCAGCAAATAAACCGATAGAAGTTGCAAACAAAATCCCATTTATAAAATTAGAAGACGTAAGTGCCATGCGGAAAGTCGATTCCATGGAATTGGCCAGGTAATAATTAGCCCCTACTGATACTAACCAAGTGATGCCAATCCCTATTAATCCCCCAATAATACTCAAGACAATGGCTTCTGTTAAAAATTGAAAAAGGATGAACTCATTCTTAGCCCCTAAAGATTTTTGAATCCCTATCTGACCGGTTCTCTCCTTTACGGATACGAACATAATATTGGCAACACCAAAGCCTCCAACAAGCAGAGAAAACATTCCAATGATCAATCCGAAAGTGCTCACGCTTTTAAAAAACTCTCCGATAGAATCACTTAAAAAAGAGATTTTATTGAGCGAAAAATTATCGTCTTCAATAGGCTTCAATCGCCTGATACCACGCATTGTTCCTCGCAATTCTTCCGTAAGTGCATCTACTGATACATTGTCTTTGGCTTTTATAATCATCTTGCTGCCCATATTTTCACCTACACCTGCGGCATATTGTAAAAACTTAACTGGCACCAATATATTGTCATCAAAATCGATATTGATAATATTATCGCCCTGATTCTTCATCTGCCCGATAATTAGTACCTGCTTACCAAAAACAGATATTTTTTCACCAACTACTATTTCTTTATCAGGAAAAAGACTTGTGGCGATATTCGCTCCAACCACAGCTACAGGGGCACCACTCCTATCCTCCAACTCATTAAAAAAACGCCCCATTAAAATATCCAAATTCTGAATTTTAGCAAACTCCGATGTATAGCCATCAATACTGGCACCTTCAATGCTGTTCTTACCTGCTTTAACAGTAGAAGATTCGCTGGCAGTAAATGAAATTGCATCAATCATTCCGTTAATTGGTTGATTTTTTACCTGCCTTACTTCATCCATTTTAATGTCCGGTCGGTTCACATACTTCCACCAGGGATAGTCATTGCCTCCCGACAGCCATTGCCATTTGTCGATATATATCACATTTTTTCCAAGCGACTGCACACTTGAACGGATGTTTGTTTCCAATGAATCTACAATGGTGAATACCAAAACAATACAAAATATACCAATGGCAATACCCAGAACTGACAGTATCGACCGCAGTTTATTCGTAACAAGTGAAGACAAAGCCATGATAACGCTTTCTCTAAATAGTCCTATGCCTGGAAATCTTTTCACAATAAAAATTCAATATTACAAAACAGACCTTAGAATAACATCTGTAATCGACAACCGTTGGATTTTACACCATTAAACTTTCTCTTTTGGCGGGAATAAAAGACTGAGCCCTATACTCACCAACAATATTGACAATATCACCACCAACGATATCACATTATTGAAACCAATGGATGCAAACCAATGCTCGAACAGCATTTTTACACCAATAAATGCAAGGAGTAAGCCCAAACCGTATTTTAAATACGTAAAAATATGCATCACTTTATTGAGCAGAAAGAACAATGAACGCAGCCCCATAATAGCGAAAATATTAGAAAAGAATACAATGTAAGGATCTTTGGTAACTGCAAAAATAGCCGGCACACTATCTACTGCAAATATCAGGTCGCTGAACTCAACAACTAATACAACTATGAATAAAGGTGTTAGATATTTCTTGCCATTCTGCATTGTAAAAAACTTGCCTTTGTCGTACTCTTTCCAAACTTTAAAATACTTAGATGTAAGTCTTACAACAGGATGTTTTTCAATATTCATTTTCTCTTCATCACCTTTTGAAAATAATATTTTTATTCCTGAAAAAATTAGGAAGGCCCCAAAGACATACAATACCCATGCGAATGTAGCGATAAGAGCCGCACCAATAAATATAAAGAGCATGCGCATAACAATAGCCCCTAACACGCCCCAAAACAACACCTTTTTATAATAAATACTAGGAACAGCAAACGAAGAAAAAATAAGTAGAATTACAAAAAGATTATCAACCGATAAAGAGTATTCAATAAAGTATCCCGTAAGAAAATCTATGGAAATACGCTGGTTGTACAATTGACTATTTATATCATAATCATCGGAGTTAAACTTCATATCAGGTTGATAACGCTTAGCTAAATCCATCAATTCTTCCTGAGTGTGAATACCGTGAACCAGTTGTGCTCCACTCTGATTTAAAAGAAAATAAAACACTAACGCAAAACTCACCCAAACGATGGTCCAGCCTAATGCGTTTTTAAATGTAACATCTTTATTTTTTTTAGAAAAAATGCCAAGATCGAGGGATAAAACAATGATGACAAATAATATAAATAACGAGAAGAAAATAATTTCCTGAGGCATGATGATATTTGGAGCAAAAATAGCGTTTTGTCTAGCGCTTTAAAAATTTAAATGCGTAAAACTGACCTCCTTGCTCTACTGTCAGTACATAAAATCCACTTTCGATTACTGAAATATCAATCAGCATTTGACTGCCTCCGGCATTATTGTGATCACCCTTCAATACCTGCTTACCATCTGCAGCTACTATGGTATAATTTACATCAGTGGGAATAAAGCCAAAATCTATACTCAGTTGATTTTCTGCAGGATTAGGATATACATTAATATCTGAGCTATTGTTAAGTGAATTAACCCCTGCCATCTGCACTGCCTTTTTTACAGCTTCGAAAGCGTTGACAATCCCGTAACCATAAGTATTATTGGGCAATGTCCCAGTAAAGCTATTGGCATTGGCCGTTTGCTGCAATACAGCTTTTACTTGCGTTGCTGTCATATTGGGATTTGCCTCCAGCATTAATGCCACAATTCCACATACATGAGGCGATGCCATTGAAGTTCCGCTCAGCGCTACCCAATAACTTGTATCACCCCTGAAACCTGTTTTCAACAAAGTTCGGTCTGTCATCCATCCCTCCATTTCTAAATTATTAATAGCAGATGGCACATTGTATCCGGGTGCACTGACATCGGGCTTTATTCGACCGTCAATAGTAGGACCGCGACTGCTGAATTTTGCAATTTGACCAGGTAAAGCATAACTTGAATCATTCATCAATTTACCTTGTATATTGACAAAAGCACTTCGCGCGGCCATTGCTCCTACTGAGATAACAGCATTTGAAGTACCGCCATTTTCGCCACAGGTATTATCAGAATTGCCATTGATAAATTTACCTATATAATCCAGTTTACCCACTTTGTCTCTGAATGATCCGCTGGTCCAGCCTCTCGCTGCACCACTGTTCCATCCGTGTACGGTACTGTTAACTGAATACATGTCCATAACTATGCAATATTTTTTTGTTTTAGGTTGATTCACAACAATGGTCATATTGGGCTTTTGATTGAGTATATTATTACTATCGCAGGCCATAGAAATTTTAAAGACACTTGTATCGCCACTCAAACTAAATCCATGCAATTTATTGCTATTGCTATTCACAAAAGGTGTTGCTACTATTAGATTATTATTGGTGTCCAAAATTCTGATACGCACTTTAAAGGCTGTATTCTTACTGCCCCAAAAATCCGCATATACATTTTCTGTCTTACGTTCATGTCTGCCATTTTCAACCATTATAGTTGAAGCGGTATCTCCTGAAAAACTGTGAGTCCAATGCATGGGATTATCGCCCTCATTGCCATTGGCACCTACTAATACTTTCCCTTTTCCTATTAATTGTTCAGTGGCTTTATCAAACAAACTGCTGCCATCATGAGGTCCTGTATGCATGCCCCAACTGAGGTTGATGACAGCCGGTTTTCCAACCGATTGCGCGTAATTAAAAATGTACTGATAAGCATCGATGATACCGGGATTGGCTATCACATAATCACCAAGTGCGCTGCCCCCTAAAGTATCATTGGCGTATTTAATCGATACGAAAACGAGTTCTGCATCGGGTGCCATCCCTCTGTACCGGGCATTGGGGGTTGACAAACCGCTTCCTGCGGCTATGCCTGCCACATGCGTCCCATGCACACCATCCCTGTCGTTACCCATCAAAATACTTGTAGAGTCTCTATACTCTGTACCATAATTGAATCCAAGAGGAGCCAATCCGTTTTTACTGGCTTGCGCCCAGTATCTGACAACTCGGGTTTTAGTCCCTTTGCTATTATAAAAAGTTGGATGATTGTTTTGAAATCCGATATCGACTATCCCAACTACAACCCCTTTACCTGAATAGTCAGAAGCTAAGCCATTGGCCGTACCGGTTTGTACTTTATCAACCCCTGTTAATTGCCTTTCAATATCGTTTTTTGCTCTGAATGAATTATTAATATGGGCAATATCCATGTACTGTATGCAAGTTAAAGCCAGTAAATCATTTAAACGATGAAAAGGAAATTGCACCGACCAGATAAGGCCGGCCTTTGAATGTACCAATGTTTGACAAGTTTCCAGAATTTGTTCTGTTGCCTGATTATTCACCATAACAAGGGCTCTACAGTTGCCGTCATTCAACACAAGCAATGCTGAATCTGCTACTGCCAATTGTGATTGAGGGGATAATTTAGATTGAGAAAAAAGTGCGTTGGAAACGAATAACAGGGCTAAAACAAATAAATTTTTCATTCAAAGATAAACTTCAAATATCGGCAAAATTCCCCGGATTTTAAAACATGATGTATTCCCCTTTTAATTTATGAAAAAAAGTGGTGGCCAGTAATCGGGCGCGTTGTTTGGCGATTTCGGCCTTTTCACCTGCAAAAAGTTCATCTGTAGCTGTTACAAAATGTTTGATCCAATGTTCGAAATGTATTTGTTCGAGTTCCAATTTAACATGCTTTTCAAATACATTGGTTTTATACCCTTCCTTTTCAAGCAAAACAAAAGCCCAGAATTCAATAATTTTAGGGAGATGATGTGGTAAATCAAGGTGATGAAATTTGGGAGCAGTAACTGGATCAAGCAATAGCCTATCGTAAAAATTTTGCATCCAAAGTTTGATATCTTCTTCGGTTTGAATATCGTTCATGGCGGTGCAAATATATTGGATTCTATTGCCTTTTAAAGATTGTAATAATCTGTATATAGACTTCTCAATTCTGAATCTTCATCAATTAATTCATTGACTTTTAAATACAACACCCCAAATATCCATTTCTTTTCTTCCTCAATCCAAGGAAGTTCTTTTTCTGTAGACAAATAGCCAAAAGGCTTCAAAAAATCACCAGCCACTCCTTGAGAATAGACATCCATACCCACCGATATTGCGAGGGTTTTTATTTGAAGTTGATCTAAAGACAGTGTTACAATCATCGTTTGTCTTTTCAATGTATCCGTTACACTGTATTCCTCCTTAAAAACCGAATCTTTTCCATCAAAGGGATCTTCAGGATTTTCATTAATGAATAATACTTTATCATATTTACAAGCCTCAGATTTTTCCACCTTACTCATCAAAGAATCAAGTAATGCTGTTTTATACAAAAGTGATTCTTCACTCTTTGAATAATTAAACAATTTATTATTCAATTGGGTGAAGATGCGCCAACTGATTTCAGGGATTGAATCGATATGAACAGTGCCCCCGGAATTAAACCACTTCATATAAAGTTGCTCTTCTGAATTTAACAAAGCCATTAATTCAGTTTTATTGAACCGCAACAAATTGGTTTTATTTTTAAAGGGTTTTAAGAGCACATAATCTTTAGCGACTTTAAAGAAATAAAAATTCAAATTCATCCCCTTTTGCCAAATAATAATTTCACGAGAAATAACCGGGTCATTTTCATTGTCAACAACAAACTCCAAGGCAAGCGATTTAACTGCTGCAGTATTGCTTTCTTTAATATTTTGGGAATTATAAGTCGCCAGTTGATTGTTTTGGATTTTTTCGTAAATAATTTCACAAATCGCATTGTGTTGCTTGTATGCCCACATACCGGCATCGATAGCACCAACCTCAACGCCAATATTTTTTTGACCAAAAGCAGAAGCACCTGTAAATATTGACACCATCAATACAAAGACTCTTAATTTCGCACTATACATTTTTTTCACAGAAGAGTAAGACTACAAAAATAATGCAATTTTGAATGTGTGAGGATATATATCATCTTATAATTCATTATTTTCGCCACTAATTTATGAAATACGCGAGCATTGATAAGCAATTGTTCATTGACAACCGCAAAAAATTTACGGCTCAAATGAAACCGGGTAGTATTGCCATCTTCAGGAGCAATTATGAATATGTAAGAAATGGTGATGCCACGCATGAGTTTAAACAACATTCCGATTTATTCTGGTTAACAGGTATTGATCAAGAAGACAGTATACTGGTATTATTTCCCGACAGTCCTGAAGCGGCTTTCAAAGAGTGCTTATTCCTGAAACAAACCAGTGATTTAATTGCTATTTGGGAAGGTCATAAATACACCAAAGAAGAAGCTACTGCGACATCAGGTATTACCTCTGTTATGTGGAACGACAGTTTTGAAGGAACTATCCGTTCAAAAATCAACTATGCCCAAAACATTTACCTGACGCTTAATGAAAATGATCGCTTTTCTTACAAAGCGCCATATAGTGATCTGGATTTTGCTACAAGTATACAGAAACAATATCCTTTGCACCATTACTACAGGGCTGCACCAATTTTGCAGCGTTTGAGAAGTATAAAAAGTGAAGCGGAAATGAAGCTCACCAATCACGCTATCGGTATATCTAAAAAAGGGTTTGAAAGACTGTTGAAGTTTGTAAAACCGGGTGTGATGGAATATGAAGTAGAAGCAGAATTAATTCACGAATACATGCGCAATGCTGCAACCGGACATTCTTTCCATCCTATTGTAGCCAGCGGAGCAAGTGCCTGCGTATTGCATTATGTAGAAAACAATCGTCCATGTAAAGATGGTGACTTATTGCTCGTTGATTGCGGTGTTGATTATGCCAACTATGCCAGTGATATGACCCGTGTAATTCCGGTAAACGGCAAATTCACACAAAGACAAAAAGATGTTTACAATGCCGTATTACGTGTTATGAGAGCGGCAACTAAACTATTGGTTCCGGGCACTATGCTGATGGAATACCATCAGATTGTAGGCAAGGAACTGATGGAAAAAGAACTGGTCGACCTTGGCTTACTGACCATGGATGAAATTAAAAAAGAAGACCCTTCATGGCCGGCCTATAAGAAATACTTTATGCATGGCACCAGTCACTTTTTAGGTATAGATGTTCACGATGTGGGCATGCGCTACGAACCTATGAAAGCGAACATGTTATTTACCTGCGAGCCCGGTATTTATATCAAAGAAGAAGGCATTGGCATTCGCATTGAAAACAATATTTTGATAACAGACAATGGCCCTTTTGACTTGATGGATGCCATCAACATGCCGATAGAAGTGGATGAAATAGAAGCTATAATGAATAAATAATTGATTGTTTGAGAGAACTCTATAGAAATATATTCATTGACAAATATGGCAATCCAAAGATTGAAGGGTTGAAATCGCCCATATTTTTTGCAGGATTGTTCGTTAAAATCATTGTCAGTTGTTTTTTTGCCAGTCATTTTCTCCGCGACTTGTTCGCACCTTTTATTAATTTTTTTGTAGAAACCGGATTTAACAATCCTTATGAAGCATATAACGGGCACGGGACTGAAGAGCATTTCCCCTACCCTGCCATTATGTTATACATCATGGCTATACCGCGATTATTGTTCATGCCATTTTTATCTGATGGTATTGCCGATGCTACTACCTTACATCTTTTAATCTACAGATTGCCTTTACTGGTATTTGATTTTATCATCCTGCTGGTATTATTGCGCTGGTTTAAAACCAAACACCGTCAAATTCTTTGGCTGTACTGGTTGTCTCCCTTGGTGATCTACATCAACTATTTTCACGGTCAGCTCGACATTATCCCTATTGGTTTATTAATAGTAGGGCTGTATTGCCTCTTTAAACAATACTGGTGGTTATCAGCCATTATTTTTGCTTTGGCCTGCGCTACTAAAACCAATATTGCAGTTGTAATGCCTTTTATAGGAATTTACATTTATAAAAACAAACTATCATTGACTCAATGTGTCATGTATGGCCTTTTATTTTTAGCTGTTTTTTTCGCAGTCCAAATGCCTTATTTATTCAATAATGCATACAGACAAATGGTATATGAAAACAGTGTACAAACTAGGGTATACGATGCCTTCTTCACAATGGGCACCAATCGTTTTTACTTTGCTATTGCCGCTTATCTGATATTATTTTACAGAGCCATCACTTTCAGAAAAATCAACCGCAATCTGCTCATGTTATTTCTGGCATTCAGTTTCGGGGTGTTCACATTTTTCATCATGCCCATGCAAGGTTGGTATATGTGGTTGGTTCCATTCTTTATTTATTTCATCATTCAAAACGACAATGCTTACAAGTACCTTTACTTTGCATTAATCGGATTGTACTTTATATACTTTGCCTGTGTTGAACACAGTGATTACAACCAATGGTTTGTTGCTTCCGAACACCAATTGAATGTTTCATTCACTTTCCTGCAAACCTGTCTGGCAGCGTTTTTATTTGCCCTGTACCAATACGGCATACAAAATGTGATTTTACAAAAACTCAATTACAAACCGTTTTTGATAGGTGTAGGTGGCGATTCAGGTGCCGGCAAATCCACATTCTCTAACTCTGTTGAAATGGTTTTAGGCAGCGACAATCTTAGCATTGTAAGAGGTGATGACATGCACAAATGGGAAAGAGGCAACGAACAGTGGCAAACTTTCACTCATCTCAATCCAAAAGCCAACGACATTCACAAAGACTACCGCGATACAAAAGCTTTAAAAGAAGGCAAAAATATTTACCGCAAACACTACGATCACCAGCACGGTAAATTTACGCTTCCACAGTTTATCCGCAGCAACACATTGGTATTGTTCGAAGGGTTGCACCCTTTTTATCTGAAATCTCAAGCTGAGTTATACGATCTCAAAGTTTTCTTTGACCCCGATGAAGCGATTCGTGTAGCAAGAAAACTATCAAGAGATGTTGGAGAGCGCGAAAAGAAACCTGAACAGGTATTACAGCAAATAGAGGACCGCAAGGAAGACTCTGAAAAATACATTGCCAAACAAAAAGAACATGCAGATATTATCATTAATTACACCATGATTGATGGCAAAGAATGCTTGAGAATATTTGCAAAAAATGAAATAGAATTTGACAGTTTATTACAGGCGCTTAGTGCTAATACTGATATGACTATTACACACCAGTACACTGAAAATCATCTGCAGGAACTGATTTTTATCGGAAGTATTCCTAAACATACAGTTGAATTGATAGCCTTTGATGAATTAAAAGGTTTAGAGGAGATTGATATATTCAACAGCAAATGGGAAGGTGATTACAAAGGCATTATCCAACTCATCAGCATACAGGCCATGTTTCATTATCTTAAACACTAATGACAACTAACATTCCATCGCTTTTAGAAATTTCAAAAGCAGTTGCTTTAGCACCAATACTTACCCAAGGTGGTGGTGGAAATACATCTGTAAAAAGCAATGGCATCATGTCTATCAAAGCATCTGGCTTTCGATTAGATGAAATGACTTCAGAATCAGGTCATGTGAATGTCAAAACAAGTGCCATTACCCAATTTCTTTCAGAACCGGTACCCGATGGCAATCCCGATTCACTGATTAAAGAAATAGCGATGCAATCCATAGAAGGAGACAGTCGTTTTTTGCCCAGCATGGAAACAGGTTTTCACGCTGTTTTAAAACCTTTTGTAATTCATACCCATCCTGTAGCAGTTAATGCACTGTTGTGTTGTATTAATGCCAATGAATTGCTTTTTAAAGCCCTTCCCGACAATGATTTTTTATTGCTTGAATACCTCAATCCGGGCTATTTTTTGAGTAAAGCCATCGCAGATATTCCCTCACCACCTGATGTTATATTTCTTAAAAATCACGGATTAATTGTACATGCTTCTTCTGCTGAAGCAGCAATAGCTCTGCATAACAATATCATTTCTACTATTGCTAACTATACAGGCATTTCAAGCACTGAGTCTTTTGAATTAATTTCGATTGACGACCACCTGTTTGAATTAAAAACGGATGCGTTGGCTTTATTCTTTGATGAACCTGAATTGTTGCGTACAACCCTTTTCCCTGATCAGGCTGTTGTTATCGGCAACCAATTTTCATATACCGATGATGAAGCAATAACAAAGGGTTTCAATTTTAAACCAGGTACTAAAAAATGCTTGATCAGTGGTCCACTTAAAAACGCCAAAGCAATGGCAGAAAATCTGATGGCCATTTACCATATTACAAGATATATCCAACAAAACAACTTAACAGCTGAGGCCTTACCAATGGAAAATGTTGCTTATATATTGGGAATGGATATGGAAAAATACAGACAGGAAATTTTAAAATCTTAATAAAGTATGAAACAATACATGGTTCTCTTTTTGATAGCAGGTGTATTTCGGTTGAATGCTCAAAAATGGGTAGACACAACCTATGCCTATACACTCAGCAATGTCACCTACGGTACCTCAATCGACTTTGCAGGCAACAACAGAGTGCTCGATATGGATATTTGTGTTCCTAACAATGACCAGCCTCCTACTTGCGGAAGGCCATTGCTTATAGCCATACATGGAGGTTCTTTTATGGCGGGTTCTAAAAATGATGCCAGTTTGCAGCGCATCATGAAAGACTTTGCAAAAAGAGGTTATGTAACAGCATCTATCAATTACAGATTGGGCACATTTCAAACCGACAATCAGGTGCATTGCAATGTTACCCAATTATTCAATGTTGCCTGGGACTGCTCTAATCTGGCAGATACTGCTGAATGGTACAGAGGCTGCTATCGAGGCATTCTTGATGCAAGGGGTGCTATTCGTTATTTGATCAATAATCAATCAACTTATAATATTGACCCAAGGAATGTTTTTTTAGTAGGCGAAAGTGCCGGAGGGTTTATTGCACTTGGCGCTGCTTATCTCGACACAGCCGTAGAAAAACATCCATCATGCGATTCTATTAAAAGTGTCAATGCGCCTAATTCTATTTATGAAAATACCTGTGTGAAGCAATTTCAGTGGGATACCAGTATTGCTTCAATGCGTTTAACCCGTCCCAACTTAGGCCCCATATCAGGACAATTGAATAATAGTGCTAATAAATACATCATCAAGGGTGTTGGCAATTTTTATGGGGGTATGTTTCCAGGATGGCTGCAATACTCATCGCAAACAAAACCGGCAGCGTTGTATTTATATCATCAACCCAACGACTTGATAGTTCCCTATGGGCGAGACAAAGTATTGGCAGGCTTTTCAAATTGTTTCACAGGATTTGGCTGTTCTCAAATCATCAACCGTCCCATTATTTACGGTTCATCCTATATCAAAAAAGAAATAGTAAAACTTAAAAGTCAAGGGGCCAATGTGCCCGACTGCTATTTCGACAGCACAACCAACAATGCCGATTGCGCTACACAAGGATTTAATCCTGCATTATCGGGCCATAGTATTGACAACTTCAACCTAAGAACTAAACGAATGGCACAGTATTTTGCTCCAATGGTAGACACCAGCAACAATTGCCTGTCAGCCATTTTTGCAAATCAACACATGCAGTCATCAGTTTCTATCTACCCCAACCCTTTTCAACATTCATTTTCTGTTCAAGTTGGTTCATTTGCGATAAAGTCTTTAGAGCTTTTTGATGTTTCAGGCAAGCAGTTGCTATTTAACATGACAAAGTCAGACAGCAAGATAGTAATAGAACCTTCTGAAGCGTTGAACTCCGGCATTTATTTCATCAAGATACATTTCGCTAACGGCTATTCCTGCTATTACCGATTATTGCGTTGATTGGGACCATATTCAGGCCCTATTCTTTTAATCGAATTAATTCATTAAGTTTGCCTGAAGCATATGACCTGGCTGTATCCATCTTTTTTATGGGCCTTATTCGCACTCAGTATACCGGTTATTGTTCATTTATTTAATTTCAGAAGGTATAAGCGCATTGTATTTACCAATCTGAAGTTCCTTTCTCAAATCAATCAACAGACAAAAAGCGGGAATCAATTGAAGAAGTATCTGATACTGGCTTCGCGATTGTTAGCGCTTACATTTCTTGTCTTTGCATTTGCCCAACCTTTAAAAATAGATCAAAAAAAAACCTTCTCTACAGGGAAGAACCTGGTCAGCATTTTAATAGACAATAGTTTCAGTATGAACCGTTCGGGGGCAGAAGGCCCATTGCTTGAAGCCGCTAAGAACAGAGCAAGGTCCATTATCAACGCATCCAAAAACAATGATGAGTTTCAAATCATCACAGCTGATCTGAATGCTACATTCATGCACACAGTGAATAAGCAAACTGCTCTTGAAACCATAGATAAAATAAAGATAAGTGCAGGCGCCAAGCCAATGAGTCAGTTGATGGAAGTACAACAACGCCTGCTTGCCAAATCAAATAACAGCAAACGAAGATTTGTTATTTCCGATTTTCAGAAAAATGACATACCATTAGCAAGCTCACCCGATACAACCACCTCGCAAACGTGGATTCAGATTCCGGGTGAAAGTACCGGTAATATTTCAATTGATACATGTTATCTGAGTTCCCCAATTTTACAGGTGGGCGAATCAGTAACTCTGGCAGTGCAAGTGAGCAACTACAGCGAAACAGAGGTTCAGGGCCTAACCATAGAATTAAACATTGACAACCAACCGAAAGGCATTGCAACCTTTGATATCAAACCTTTTGCTAAAACCACCCAAACCATCAATTTCATTATTGACAAAGGTGGAGAGCACCGTTGTGTCCTGCAACACAGTGGCGACAATTTATCCATTGACGATAAATTGTATTTCTCAATTAATCTTAAAACAGACTTAGCAGTACTCAATATTTTTGATCAGAAAGAGCGTTATATCAATGCTGTATTTAATGAAACAAAAGGATTTAAATACACAGGTGTATCATCTGGTAACATTCAATACAACGGCTTTTCAAAAGCCAATTTAATTTGTATTGAAGGCAACCCAAATCTGAGCAATGGACTCAGCAATGAATTAAAAAACTATGTTGCTAAAGGTGGCAATTTATTTATTTTTCCTCAGGCAGGATTACCCCAGGGCGGATTACAAACATTATCTGCTGCACTAGGTTTCTCAGTCAGTGATCAGCCTGTTATTTTCAACAACAAAGTTTCATCAATTGATATTGACCATCATTTGTTCAACCATATTTTTGAGAAAATTCCAAAAAACCCTGATTTACCAATGGTGCAGCGCTATTACAGCATCAGTTCTCCTCAGGGTCAAAGTGTAATGAGACTAAGCAATGGTCAGGCATTTTTGATGCATTTTAAAAGCAATAAAGGCAATGTTTACATTTGTGCCAGCCCTCTTGACAATACTTACAGCAACTTTCAAAACCATGCCTTCTTTGTTCCTGTATTAATGAAAGCTGTTTTAATGTCAGGCACACAAAGTGCCTTGTATTACCAGTGCGGACAAACCGGCAATATTCCTATTACAACAATCGCCAATCCTGAAAAAGGGATTACCTTAAAGAGTGCCAACGCTTCATTTTTCGCAGAAGTTATAAACATCAATGGCGAAATGTTTTTGAATACCAATGGAGAGATTGAACAAGCCGGTTGGTATGATGCCACCATGAACAATACCGACTCTTCATTATTCAATTTATCATTTAACATGAACAGGAAAGAAAGTGATACCCGAACTTTCAGCACTGACGAACTTGAAAAAAAAGCGACTTTAAATGGTGCAACACTTTTTACCGGCAGCGCTGAACAATTAGGTGCCGAATATGCAACATCTGTAAAAGGTACGCCATTATGGAAATGGTGCATTATTTTCGTTTTGATATTTTTAATGATTGAAATACTTTTGATAAGATTTTTTAAAACCAATGCAAAACTATCTGCTTAAACAAGTAATGGTTGCTGACAGCACCTCTGCCTACCATCAGCAAGTGGTAGACATACTGATAGAGAACGGCCGGATAACAGCCATTGAAGGCCAAATAACAGCACCTGAAGGCACAAAAGTGCTTGAGTTCAGTGAATGCCTGGCAACCCCCGGCTTTATTGACATCAGATGCAACAGCAGCGATCCGGGACTTGAACACAGAGAAACCTTTCAGTCCCTTGCAAAAGCTGCTCAAGCAGGAGGATTTATTAAAGTGACATTGCTTCCTAACTCAAGGCCTGTTCGCCAAACAAAATCTGATGTAGAGTTTGTGGTTAACCAAAATAAACAATCGCCTGTCGAATTTTTACCTTTGGGAGCCATCACTTTACAAATGAAAGACGGAGATTTGGCTGAAATGTATGATATGCAAATGAGCGGAGCAATTGGTTTTGCCAATGCCAACAATGCATTGCAGAATGCCGGCACACAAAGCAGGGCCTTGCAGTATGTCAAAAGTTTTAATGGTTTGATCTACAGTTTTTGCAACGATGAATCCATTGCTTTAAACGGACAAATGGCCGAAGGACCCGTGGCTGTAAGTTTGGGCATGAAAGGTATTCCTCCTATGTCCGAATATCTGATGGTACAACGTGAAATTGAGTTGGCAGATTATCACCAAACACGTGTCCATATTACTAAAGTGAGTACTGAGAAATCGGTTGAATTAATAAGACAAGCCAAAGCACAAGGAATAAATGTAACAGCCGATGTTGCCATTATGAATCTTGTATTGACGGATGAAACCTTGATGGAGTTTGATACCAATCTTAAGTTGAGCCCTCCACTAAGACAAGCCAGTGATGTAAAAGCATTGTGGGAAGGATTAGCCGATGGCACTATAGATGCTATCTGTACCGATCACCACCCTCAAGAAATAGAAAACAAAGCAGTTGAATTTGATTATGCCAGCTTTGGTGCTATCAGCATACAAATAGCCTTAAGTCTTGCTGTAGAAGGCCGCAACAGGTTCCATTCAAGCATGACAGATGAACAATTATTTGACAAACTGAACCACGGACCTGCTGCATTATTGAATCTCCCATACAACAATATCGCAGTAGGAAATACTGCTGCAATAACTGTTGTAAACCCACATAAACAAACCATTCTCAACAAGCAGAACAACCTGTCACTTTCTGCAAATACGTATTATTTCGACAAGCCACTGCCTTACCATATTGAAGCAACTTTCAATAACACATTTATGTCATTAAATCATCAATAATATTATGGATAATACTCAAACAAATTCACCAACTCTGCTTTCCATTGCTTTAAAATGGGGCGCTATCTGGGGTCTTACCGGCATCATCATGACAGTTTTAAGCCCTATGCTTATGGAAATGTCGAGTGGGTATCTATTAAGTCTCGTGCTTTTATTAGTAACCATCATTCTTGTTTTTTTATTTCAATACAAAGCAATTCACGAATACAGATCAGCTCAAGCAGATGGCTATATCACTTACGGAAAAGCATTTCAAGTTGCCTTTATGACTAGTTTAATCTCTGTATTAATTTTGACACTTTATACCTTTATTAATTACACTTTTATAACTGATATTGCTGTTGAAAGTCAACAAATGCTTGACAAACAAATCAAAATGATGAAAG
This sequence comes from Bacteroidota bacterium, assembly GCA_040386935.1. Taxonomy (GTDB): domain Bacteria; phylum Bacteroidota; class Bacteroidia; order NS11-12g; family UBA955; genus JABMMZ01. The sequence continues at coordinate 15,829 of JAZKEQ010000054.1, forward strand.
AAAGTGGTGCAGATGAAGAGAAAATTAAACAATCCATAGCAATGACTAAAAAATTCTCCGGCTTATCGAGTAAGATTATCGCTACAGTTGTATTTGGCCTTATTTTCGACACAATTGTATCATTGATTACCGCTGCTATATTAAAAAAATCACCTGCCAATGATTAATATTTCACTTGTTATCCCACTCTTTAACGAAGACGAATCGCTGCCTGAATTGGAAGCGTGGATTGTTAAAGTCATGCAACAAAATAATTACACCTATGAAATTTTATTTGTTGATGATGGGAGTAAAGACAAAAGTTGGTCGGTAATACAGACACTTGCAGCTAACAATAAAAACGTAAGGGGGTTAAAATTCAGACGCAATTATGGCAAGTCAGCCGCATTAAACATGGGTTTTGCCGAAGCAAAAGGCGAAGTTATTATAACCATGGATGCTGATTTGCAGGACAGCCCTGAAGAAATACCTGAACTGTACCGCAAAATAAAAGAAGAAGGATTTGATCTGATATCAGGTTGGAAAAAGAAACGCTACGACCCTATCACCAAAACCATTCCTACTAAGTTATTCAATTGGGCTACACGCAAAATGAGTGGCATTTCCTTGCATGATTTCAACTGCGGATTGAAAGCCTATAAACACGATGTTGTAAAAAACATAGAAGTATACGGTGAAATGCACCGCTATATTCCGGTTATCGCCAAGTCAGCAGGATTTACAAAAATAGGCGAACAAGTGGTGGAGCACAGAGCAAGAAAATACGGCACTACGAAATTTGGATTAAACAGATTTGTGAATGGCTTGCTTGATTTAATGTCCATTTTCTTCATGGGTAAATTTGCTAAAAAACCCATGCACTTTTTTGGACTTTATGGTTTGCTGTGTTTTGTTATTGGTTTTGCAATTGCTGCATTTATGCTCATAGACAAACTGATTCATAAAATTAACAATGAGAGAGCTGCACTTGTCGCAGATTCTCCTTTATTTTACCTAGGACTTGTGATTATGGTAATTGGTACGCAATTATTTCTCGCAGGATTTTTAGGAGAGTTAATCAGTCGCAATAGCGGTGACCGCAACCAATATTCACTTTCAGACAAAGTGAATATTGAGGATTAATTTGTAATGAACAATAGCCAGAAACATATTGTTATTACAGGGCCTGCCTGGCCGCTTCGTGGTGGTTTAAGCACTTATAATGAACGATTGAATCTACAGTTCAACAACGAAGGTTATAAAAGCTCTATTTTGAGTTTTAAACTGCAATACCCCTCCATATTATTTCCGGGAAAAACCCAACTCAGCACAGAAAATGCACCTGCCGATACAGTGATTGATACGGCCATGAATTCAATCAATCCATTCAACTGGATCAGGGTTGGGTTAAAGTATAAAAAGATGGCTCCTGACATCATGGTTATACGCTATTGGATGCCTTTTATGGCGCCATGTTTGGGGACCATTGCCCGCATTGTGAGAAGCAATAAAAAAACAAAAATTGTTGCCATTGCGGATAATATCTATCCCCACGAAAAACATTTTTACGATAAAATCTGCACCCGATATTTTGTTTCTGCCATTGATGGTTTTATCACAATGAGCAAGGCAGTGTTAGCTGATCTTGCTAACCTCGTACCTGATAAACCTGCTCAATATATTCCCCATCCGATGTACGATAATTTTGGTGCTATCATGGATAAAGCGGCTGCAAAAAAAGCACTGAATCTGGACCCTAATTTTAATTACCTCTTGTTTTTTGGTTTCATACGTCAATACAAAGGACTAGACCTAATGTTAAAATCAATGGCCGAGGCTAGTCTTAATGGATTGCCATTAAAGTTACTTGTTGGTGGTGAATTTTATGAAGACCCACAACCCTATCACGATTTAATCAAAACTTTGGGGCTCGAAGACAAAGTGATTATGCACAACCAATTCATCCCGAATAGCGATGTGTATCAGTACTTTTCGGCCTGCGACCTGGTGGTACAAACGTATCATACAGCAACTCAAAGTGGTGTCACACAAATTGCCTATCACTTCAATAAGCCCATGCTGGTAACCAATGTTGGCGGATTAGCCGAAACTGTACCTGATGGAGAAGTGGGCTATGTTGTTGAAAAAGATGAGGTGCAAATAGCCGCAGCCATTCTTGATTTTTATACCAATAATAGAGAATCAGCATTCTCTAAAAATGCTGCTGATTTTAAAAAACATTTCAGTTGGGAAAAAATAAGTGAGGGTATTAGAAATTTATAGCATTTCTTTTACCCCAATAAATTATTTCAAAATATATTATTAATCATCTAAAATTACTTTTGCGGTGAATAAACGATTTAATCTCCGCAAAAATGCGGTGAATATTTTGTAAGTTATTGATTTTTCTTGCATCCGGTTTTTCATCAAAACATGGCGTCAATGATTGATTTACACATAACATGCGGTGAATATTTGCAATAATCTCCGCAAAAATGCGGTAAATAAATTTTAAAATTCAGATCTTCTGTGTTATTTTTACCGCACAAATGCGGAGAATACGCCCCCATTATATCCATCAATTAAACGAATGGCCCAATTTTACGTGGGACAATGAATTGATATTGCCCCTGGTGTCGAATGTCAGACATAAACAGGGTCGCTTAAAAGGCTATATGGAAGTTTTGGGATTTACATTACGAGATGAAACAACATTAAAAACCCTGACATTAGACATCCTCAAGTCGAGTGAAATAGAAGGTGAAGTACTTAATTCTGATCAGGTGAGATCATCAATAGCTCGCAGATTAGGCATGGATGTGGCCGGATTAATAAAAACAGACCGACATATTGATGGAGTTGTAGAGATGATGTTGGACGCCACCCAAAACTATCACAAGCTTCTTACAAAAGATAGACTGTTTGGTTGGCACTCTGCGCTATTCCCAACCGGAAGAAGTAGCATGCACAAAATAGCTGTCGGGCAATGGCGCGACAACGACAAAGGCCCAATGCAAGTAGTATCAGGGGCCATGGGCAAGGAGCGCGTACATTTTGAGGCCCCTGATGCTATGCTGCTTGAAAAAGAAATGAAGCAGTTTATCAAATGGTTCAATTTAAAAGACACAACAGATGTTGTTTTAAAATCTGCTATCGCACACTTTTGGTTTGTAACCATACACCCTTTTGATGATGGGAATGGTCGTATTGCCAGAGCCATAGGAGACATGCAACTGACTAAAGCTGATGGGGACAGTCAACGCTTCTACAGCATTTCAGCTCAAATAAGAATTGAAAGAAAAACCTATTATCAAATTTTGGAAAAAATGCAGAAGGGCTCTTTAGATATTACAGAATGGCTGGAATGGTATTTAAAATGTCTGGATAATGCTCTGAATGCTACTGATACTGTATTGCAAAGTGTTTTGAAAAAAACAAAATTTTGGGACAAACATGTACAAACCCCCATCAATGAAAGACAACGCTTACTTATCAATAAGCTATTTGATGGTTTTGAAGGCAACCTCAACACTTCCAAATGGGCCAAAATAGCCAAATGCTCCACAGATACAGCCCTGAGAGATATCCTTGATTTAATTGCAAAAAAAATTCTTAAAAAGGATACTGCTGGAGGAAGAAGCACCCATTATATTTTGAAGTAATTTTTGAAGAAGATGTTATACAGTAAATATGAACTGACAACCGATTACAAAAGGATAACTTACATTTAAAGCTTACCTTTTTCATCAAATTTCCAATAATATAAAACGCGTGGGCATGCTTTGAAATAGCCCCTAGTTTCAATATAGCGCTCCATTAGTAAAAAGTGTTTGTATTAATCGGAACAAAGTTTGGGGTTCATTAGTTTATTAATTTTCTTTTCA
>JAZKEQ010000055.1:0-3909 GCA_040386935.1 Bacteroidota bacterium
GTTCGAACCCCTCATCGCCCACAAGAAACTCCATTAGAAATAATGGAGTTTTTTTTATGTCTAATAGTTTATGGAACACATTACCTACATCCTTTTTAGCGGAATTAAAAATAGATATTATATTGGTTTCACTTCTGATTTAGAAGAACGTATTATTCGACACAATCAAAAAAGCAAAGGTTTTACCGGCAACGTAAATGATTGGAAAGTTGTTTATATCGAAAAACACGAAACAAAAGAATTAGCTCAACAAAGAGAATTACAAATCAAATCTTGGAAAAGCAGGATTAAAATTCAGGAACTAATTTCAAAAAAAGATTAGTTGAACTAGCTCAGAGCATTCCGATTCTATCGGAAGTAATCGGGGGTTCGAACCCCTCATCGCCCACAGAAAGACAAACAAAGCCACTGGAAGACAGTGGCTTTGTTTTTTAGTTGCTAATTTAAATAGGTAATCACTTAAAGCGGACAGTAAGCATTTGCTAATCCGGGAGAACCAAATTTTTACCCGGTTCGCCACCTTCCACATTGCGCTCTGGCCATATGATATCTAATCTTGAACGATTTATATACCATTTACCATCTAAAAGTTTATATTCATCCGAATATAACCCTAACAACAATAACGGGCTTTCTCCATTATTCCTTTCACTAACCAAATCAATCAGGTAGCAACGCCCTTCAGCCGTATCAGTACTTGTCAGTTCAACCCATTGATTAGTTATGCTATGAAGGAATGGATAGCTGTCATGGTTCTGCTGATTATAGTCCGAAAATGCCTTTTCTAATCCTGCCTTGATTTCAGCACGGCCTCGCCATGGATTTCGATCTGTCTGGCAAATGGCATCCTCAGAAAATAGTGAAATTACACTTTCTATATTATTACCATCCAGGTAATGTGCGTACCTGATTCTCAAATTCTTGATTTCTTCAATTGCAATAAATTTCTCTATTGTGCTTATATCCATAATTTCTTTATATTACTTGTTGTTATAATTTTTCTTCCACTAAATTGTTCATATTAAAAGCTTCTGCGAGTAGCTTTACACCTTTGATCCGGTTTTCTGCACCAAAAATATTTGGCATCATCATAATTTCGCTGGTATTGTAAAAACTGGCTAATATCTCAATCTGCCGCTTTACACTTAATGCATCACCTACAATAATACGATTCCGGTTATAGCGTATAGTTCGTTTTTCCTGCTCAGTATAGGTATAGTCTGCAATGGCTCTGGGTGACAAATAAAAAGGTGTTTCCCTTCCGGATTCAATCATGAGCAGCCAATGGTCAAAAGATCCGGCAAGCTTTTCAGCTTCTTCCTCCGTTGTAGCTACAGCCACAAAAGTAGCTACTATAGTTTTTGGACTTTGGTGCATCTCAGAAGCTACAAAATTTTGTTCATAATTCTTTATTGCAGCAACACCATCATCACCAGGATTAATGAAATGTGCAAATACAAATGACATCCCTTCTTTTGCGGCAAAGGTGCCGCTATATTCACTCGTTCCAAGTAACCAAAGCCTTGGCTTGGTGCTAATTTTCGGCATTACTGGCAAGCTTGAAAGATCTGAAAAATATTCTTTAAGGTCATGAAGTTGCTGCTCATAAGGAACAATTATTCTCTTTCCAAGATTTAAGGCCGCACTTGCAAGCTTATCGCCTCCGGGCGCGCGTCCCACACCCAGGTCAATTCGACCAGGATATAATGCTTCTATTAGTTTTATACCTTCTGCCACCTTGTAAGCACTGTAATGTTGGAGCATCACCCCACCTGACCCAATCCTGATTGATTGGGTGCTGGCTGCAAGATGCATCATCAGCATTTCGGGATTACTGCCTGCCAAGGTTTGCATTCCATGATGCTCCGATACCCAAAAACGCCTGAATCCTAAACTATCTGCAAGATTTGCCAATTTGGTAGTGGCACGCAAAGCATCTTGGGAAGAAGTGTTTTCATCTATGGGTGAATAATCTAAAATACTTAAATCAATCATAATTGTAAAAATTCATTTAACGTTGGGCTACAACAGGATAATCAGTATACCCTTTTGGACCGGGTACATAGTAAGTACTTCGGTCCGCAGCTTGCAATGGCAGATCCTGTTCAAATCGTTCTGCTAAATCGGGATTACTGATGAACAGTTCGCCAAACGAAACCATATCGGCAATGCCTTCCTCTATAGCTTTGTTAGCGGTGTCTTTTGTAAATCCTTTGTTAATAATCAGGGTTCCATTGTAAAGTGCCCTATATCGTTTTGCAGTATCCCAAACAAATTCGAAAGGGTCTTCTATTGTATCCATCGAAAAACCTGAAATGTGAAGGTAGGCAAGGCTATAATCGTTTAATCGTGTGGTAATATATTCGAAAAGTGCATCAGTCTCATCATCTGTTACTATCCCAAATGTATTATGCAGCGACGGGGCTATGCGCACACCGACTTTAGAAAGAGGAATTTTTACGCTGATCCTGTCCAGTATATCGAATAGAATCTTTGCCCGTTTCTCTAAAGTCCCGCCATAGTTGTCGTTCCTCAAATTTGAACACTTTGCAAAGAACTGGTGTAGAAGATAGCCATTAGCCCCATGTAGTTCCACTCCATCGAAACCGGCTTCGATAGCATTCATGGCAGCCTGTTGGAAATCAACAATGGTTTGTTCAATATCCTCCGGTGTCATTTCCTTTGGTACAATGGTATCCTGAAATCCATTTTTGGTAAAACACTTAAAGTGCGGATTAACGGCTGATGGGGCTAACGGTAGTTTCCCCTCAAGTAAATCCGGATGGGAAATGCTGCCGACATGCCATAACTGCGCAAAAATTTTCCCTCCCTTTTCGTGCACCGCAGCTGTTACCTTTTTCCAACCTTCTATCTGGTTTTTGGTATAAATATTAGGCACATTGATATATCCGATGGCGTGACCGTTAATAAAGGTACCTTCAGAAATAATCAGCCCGGCTGAAGCTCTTTGCTGATAATATTCAGCAATGAGGTCGGTTGCTTTTAATTCCTCGTTATCGGCACGGCAGCGGGTCATTGGCGCCATTACTATCCTGTTTTTAAGATTTAAATTATTTTGATTGTACGTTTCTAAAAGCTTCATAAAGAACTATTTTGTATTTTTGACAAAATTAAACCATACATGCCGGGAATACAATTACGGCATAATCATTAACATACGGCATATTTATGCCCTATTAAAAATAATCATATTATGTACGATCGCAAAATCATAAAGGAATATAAATGTGGCATGGAAGTTACGATGGAAATTATTGGCGGTAAATGGAAGCCCTGCCTTATTAACTATATCCATTCAGGATTAAAACGTCCCAATGAGCTACAAAAGGCTATACCTAATGCATCAAGGCGTGCACTAAACATCCAGCTAAACGAATTGGAACAACACGGTATAATTTCAAAAAAGATATTTCCAGTATTACCTCCTAAAGTAGAATATTCACTTACAGAAGAAGGTAAGAGCCTCTTACCAATTACCTTAGAAATGGATAAGTGGGGAATGGCTTATAAAGATAAATTCCTTGCAATTATATGTAATGTTAAAGATAAAAATGAAGTTGAGGCTTAATTGGGAATATTCCAGAATAGCTCCCTACTTAACGTTTAACAATGTGAAAATGCGTAATAAATGTTAGTGAGGTTGTGCCATAACAAATACATAAGTACTTAAATCTCCTATTTCAAATTCTCAAAAAATGTCAAAATAGGCACTAAGTGTTCGACTCTGATCCCTGACATTCCACAAGAAACTCCATTAGAAATAATGGAGTTTTTTTATGTCAAATATTTTCCCCTCCTGTAATAGGATCAAGTTCAAAAGTTGGAGGTCATACAAAAAGATTAGATAACCTCAACAAAAAAAATAGCAATACACAAAAAACTCCATTA
>JAZKEQ010000056.1:0-8767 GCA_040386935.1 Bacteroidota bacterium
GAATAAATTAATTTTTTCATATAATATCTTATAATTATGTTTGGCAAATATATCGAATTATTTGCAGAAAAGCAAATAAATAACCCACAAATTTAAAACAAGCGTATGACCCTCAACAAACCTACTAACCCCTTCTCTTTCATCATCTTAATCTCCATATTTTTTTTCTGGGGATTCGTTGCCGCCAGTAATGATATTTTGATTCCAGTATTCAAAGAGAAGTTGAATTTATTGCAATGGCAATCGCAATGGATATCGGTGGTGTTTTATTTTGCCTACGCCATCGGTTCATTCGTTTATTACATGATATCCAAATTCAGAGGGATGGACATTTTGAATAAAATCGGTTATAAAAACGGCATGGTAGTGGGCCTTATTATTTCAGCAGTAGGCACCTTGTTATTTTATCCGGCAGCCAACTCCGCATCGTTTCCATTATTAATCACCGGTTTATTTATTGTAGGTCTTGGATTCTCATTGCAACAAACTGCCGCCAACCCACTTGTAATTAATTTTGGTGACAAGAACAAAGGGTCACAGCGTTTGAGTCTTGCAGGTGGCATCAACAATATCGGTACATTCATAGGGCCTGTTATTTTAAGTTATGTCATATTCGGCAGCATACAAACAGATGTTAAAACTGTGAATATTGAAAGTATCAAGGTGCCTTATCTTATTTTAGGTGCATCATTTATATTGGTCGCATTATTTATTAAGTTCTCATCTATTCCTAATTTTATTGAAGATGAAGAACAGGTAAAATCGGCAACCAATATTGTTTCAAGCAAAAAAAGTGCGCTCTCCTACCCACAGCTTTATCTGGGTATGATTGCCATATTTGTATATGTAGGTGTTGAGGTTTCTACTGTCAGCAATTTACCCGAGTACATGAAACAACATTTGGGCATTGAACGACAGGGCATTACTCCTTTTGTTTCCCTCTTTTGGGCCAGTTTAATGATAGGCCGTTGGTCGTCTGCTGTCGATTCATTTAAAGTAAGTGAGGCCATGCGCATTTTGCTTAAATTTATTTTACCCTATGCGGCCTTCGGTTTTTTCTTATGGGTTAACTCATTGACTAACGATAACATCTCTTCATTTTATATTTACGCTATTATGGTTGCCGTTTTAATCGTAGCTGATCATTTAAGCAAAAAGAATCCTGAACGACAACTGATCATTTATTCATTACTGGGCATCATTGCGTTATTGACCGGCATGTTTTCAACCGGTTACCTCAGTGTATTTGCCATTGTGAGTGTCGGTTTATTTTGCAGCACACTATGGCCTTGCATTTACACGCTTGCTATCAAAGGATTGGGCAAGCACACCAACGAAGGTTCAGCTTTTCTGATTATGATGATTATGGGCGGTGGTGTTATCAGCTTTTTACAAGGTTATTTGGCTGAAAACGGATTAGGTATAAAATTAAGTTATTTCACCGGCATCGCTTGTTTTGCATACTTAATATTTTATGCAATAGCGGCAGGTAAAGCTACTAAAGGGCAATAAAAAACCCCCGATGTTTCAATCTGGGGTTTAAAATATTTTTTGTGTTAATCTGTATATCTACCACCTGCATCCAGCCAGGCATTAACGGCATCTATCTGACTTTGATTTAAACTACCCATTCCATCTTCGAGTGCTCTTACTTTTATTCTCAATTTTTGAGCCACTACACCACATTCGGTATTGAAAATATTTGTTGGTGCACCATCCTGACCATTGCCATGACATGAGTTTTGGCACTTGGTATTTATGATTGATAAGGCCGTTGTAAACTTGGGTCCTTTCGTTGTATTTTCACCTATAGTAACACTTGCTGTTTTTGTACATCCATCGGCATCTTTTGCTGTTACATTATAAGTACCTGCAGCAAGATTTGAGAACACATTAGATGACTGAAAAGTGCCTGTGTTTAATTGATAAGTAAAACCTGATGATCCGGTAGAAGTAGCAGTAATTGTACCATTAACGGAACATTTAGAAGCATCGGTTTTGGCCAATGCAAGAGTAATAGATTTTGTAGAACAGTCTACAGTTGGTTGAGGATCAGTAGTTTTGTCCTTACACGCGTTGAAAACAACCACGGTAAAAATTGCCGTGGTAAAAAACATTTGCTTGATTGTCATAATATGCACTTCTTTTGATAATCTTGCAAATTAGCAAAAGAAACATCAAAATGCAAACTATTTTTTCAATTCTGCATAGTACTGATAGAAGTAAGGTATGGTTTCAATCCCTTTATAAAAATTGAATAATCCGTATTTCTCATTAGGTGAATGCAAGGCATCGCTATCCAATCCAAAGCCCATCAACATTGATTTAATCCCTAATTCAGCTTCAAACAAAGCAATGATTGGAATACTTCCACCACCACGAGTAGGAATAGGTTTTTTACCAAAGGTTGTTTCCATTGCTTTTGCAGCTGCCTGAAACTCTATGCTGTCTGTAGGTGTTAATACCGGCTCACCTCCGTGATGTTCCGTAACTTTTACTTTGATATAAGATGGTGCAGATGCTTCGAAATGATTTTTAAATAAATTAGAAATCTTTTGCCACGACTGACCCGGCACCAAACGCATGCTGATTTTAGCATAGGCTTTACTAGGCAATACTGTTTTAGAACCTTCGCCTGTATAACCACCCCAGATACCGTTCACTTCAAGTGTTGGCCGTATGCTGGTTCTTTCCACTGTGCTATATCCTTTTTCTCCCCATACATCTGCTATGGCTAAATCTTTTTTATAAGCATCCAAGTTGAAAGGTGCTTTTGCCATTTCAGCTCTGTCGGCTTCACTTACTACAACCACATCATCGTAAAAACCGGGAATGGTAATGTGATTATTTTCATCGTGCATTTTTGCAATCATCTGACAAAGTATGGTAGCAGGATTAGCCACAGCACCACCATAAACCCCACTATGCAGGTCTCTGTTAGGTCCGGTTACTTCAACTTCCATATAGGCCAGTCCTCTTAATCCAACATCAATACTCGGTGTATCATTGGCAATCATACTGGTATCGCTTACTAATACCACATCTGCTTTCAATTTTTCTTTATTGGCTTTAATGAAAGTTCCCAAATTAGCAGAACCCACTTCTTCTTCACCTTCTATCATGAACTTCACATTACAGGTCAGTGAATTGGTTTGCATCATACTTTCAAATGCTTTTACATGCATGTACATCTGCCCTTTATCATCGCAGGCACCACGTGCATAAATAGCACCTTCAGGATGTTCTTCTGTTTTTTTAATCACAGGCTCAAAAGGTGGAGAGTGCCACAACTCAACAGGATCAGCAGGCTGTACATCGTAGTGTCCATATACCAAAATGGTTGGCAAATTGGCTGCTACAAATTTTTCACCATATACGATGGGATGACCGGCAGTAGGGCAAATTTCAACATTATCAGCACCTGCAGCTTTTAATTTTTCAGCTACAAATTCTGCAGTTCTTTTCACATCTTCTGCATATTTGCTATCTGCGCTTACTGATGGTATACGCAATATTTCCAGTAATTCATTCAGGAAACGGTCTTTGTTCTGTTCTAAATATTCTGTGTGGTTCATGTAAAAAAATAAAGGTCCAAACCTACGATTTTTTTTGAATACAATTCCAAACATTTTCAGCATAAATCCCCACATTTCCTGTAAAAATTCAATTCTGCTGAATTAACTTTGACAACTTCATTTTTACTTGACAGAAAAAAAACTTTTACATATTGTTACCGGCCCTACTGCATCAGGCAAAACCGATCACGCCATTGAACTGGCCCTGAAATACCATTGCCCTATTATTTCTGCTGACTCACGACAAGTGTACAAAGAATTGGATATTGCAGTAGCCAAGCCCTCAAAGAATCAACTGGCTACCGTTAAGCATTATTTCATTGACCATGTCAGTATACACGAAGAGTTCAATACAGGCTTATACACCCGACAGGCCAGAGAATTAATCAATGATTTATTTAATACCCATCAACAACTGATTGTTTGTGGTGGCACCGGATTATACATCAAATCTCTGATTCACGGTTTAGATGCATTGCCCGGAAAAGATGATGCATTGAGAAAAGAATTGTCAGATTTGTTGGAGAGTGATGGACTTTCCGCACTTCAAAATATTTTGAAATCATTGAACAGCGAAAAATTTGAAGCAATGGACCATCAAAATCCCCAGCGACTGATAAGGGCCATTGAGATAGAAAAATCAGGGCAACCAGCAGATATTAAAGTGCCTGCATTTGCTCATGAATTTGTCATTAAATACGATGTAATAGAATTGCAGAGAGATGTTTTATACGACCGTATCAACAGAAGGGTTGACAAGATGTTTGAGGATGGACTTGAAAAAGAAGCATTTGACTTACAGGCCTATCAGCATTTGAATGCCTTGCAAACAGTGGGTTACTCAGAATGGTGGCCTTATTTTAAAGGCGAGTGTACCATTGATGTTGTTAAAGACAAGATTAAGCAGCATACCCGCAACTACGCCAAAAGACAAGTGACTTGGTTTAAACATCAATTGGAATGAAACTATTTGCTTACTTTCTTAGTGCTCTTGCTGTTGTATTAATCGGTATTTGGATTTCAGCATTTTTAAATGAACCATTTTGGTTCGACAACAGAAAAAGGGCGGAACATATCATACACACCAATGAATATACTTATGACTCCAATGGCTTAATCATGCCATGCGGCAATTATTTCTGCGGTATCGATATCTCACATCATCAGGGCAATATTGATTGGCAGCGACTGGCAGCATCGCCAGACAGTGTCCATTTTGTAATCCTTAAAGCGACTGAAGGCGTGCAATTTATTGACCCACAATTTTCTTACAACTGGATACAAAGCGGTAGTTTGGGTATAAAGCGCGGTGCTTATCATTTTTTTAGGGCCGACCGCCCGATAGAAGCGCAAACGATTTGGTACATCAAAAATGTGCCATTACAAGACAATGACTTACCTCCTATTTTAGATTTTGAACAAACCGGTTCATTGAGCAATGATTCGGTTATTTCCATGATTCACTATTGGCTCAATAATGTTCAGCGTTACTACAAAAGAACTCCTATTATTTACACCAATAAAAAACTCTACAAAGCATTCATCCAAACACATTTCAGTAGTTACCCGCTTTGGCTGGCGCATTACGATACCTTGAATCCTACTGCATTGAAATTCAGTCCTGATTGGCGCATCTGGCAAATGAGTGATAGAGCAAAAATAAATGGCATAGGTAGCAGTGTAGATTACAATCTGATATTAAGAGATTCAAGTGGCAAAGCGTTACTTAAATCAATTCCAATGACTGTAAAACCGGCTGAATCCTATATCTCAGCTTCACATTAATAGGCAAACTCTTCCTGGTCACTTTTGCCTACACTTTTGATTTTATAAATCAAGGTCATCATGAAGTATTGGGTCAGCTGATTATTCTGACTGATGTTAACGTAGTTATCAGTAACCGTTCTGCTGATGGAGGTATTTTGTTTCAAGATATCATAGGCTGATAATTTAACATGGAATTTTCCTTTTTTACCAATGGATTGTTGTATGTACAAGTTCCAAATAGTCACCACTTTTCCAATGCCCGGCACATTGCGTTGATCATCGATACTTAATGATGTATTAACTTCTGTTCCATATTTAAATACTGCCCTGAATTTAAAATTATAACCAAAAATTAATTGACTGTAATTGAGTTTTGAATTCAAATCATTTTTAAAATTCTGTGAGTTTAAGCTCAACCCAACACTGGTTTCAAGACTATCTGATGGTTCAAAACTCAAGCTTGGGTAATAGGCAAAATTATTATTGCGATTCAATGCTTTTACCTGATTGATATAGGCCGGTGAAATACCTGTGGTGTATGATAAATAGTTGTTCCAATTGAACTTCTTATTCAATTTTTTATTAAACCCGCCTGATACACTCAAGTCTTTTTTACCGGTAGCATTGATTGGTTTTTGCACCACAACACCTTCATTACTAATTTCACTCACATATATTTTTGCATTGTCGGAAAGGCTGCCATTGATCATAACATACAGGGACTTGAAGCCCTTTACTTTGTTGAAATTATTGTAAGAGCGAAAAGTATAAGACTCAACAGGATCAAGAAGCGGATTGCCTGTTCTGCGTTGATAACTGTTTGAAAGATTCAGTACAGGCAGCAAGTCTACAGAAGTAGGAAACGTTACACCTTTATTGGCACTTAACGAAAAGTAACCGATTGTTTTTGAATAATATCCTGCATAAAAAAAAGGCAATCCTTTGTCGTACGGTTTTCTTAAATTGATGTTCGTTTTTTCGTTGCGATTCTCCAATACATAACGCATATAGGTGGCTCCAAACTGTACATAAAAACCGTTTTTACTATAGCTCACGTAAGGTTTTACAGTGTACTGTTCAATATTGTTTTTGTAATTGAGTGTAAGAGAGTCAATGCTCATATTGTATTCACCATCAAAATTGTTGAGCGTAAAGGCTGACACACCATCGGTTTTTTGCCCTACCGAATTATCCTGTTGCCAGCGGTCGGCCGACAGGTTCAGACTCCAAAATTTATATAAAGGCATTTGCCCGAATAGTTTCAATAAATACTCCTGTCTGACAATTTTCTGAGTGGTTAAATTATTAAAGGTATCGGTTGTATTGGACAGAAATTGCCACACATCATTATCATCGTTATAATTCTTAAAATTGCCCGACAATGAATAGCGGTAGCGCTTATTCTTTCGCAACATTCTGCCATAAGTGGCGGTTACCCTTACATAATTTTTAGACAAAATATTTTTCAAATCATTGAGACCGCGATTAATTTCAGTGGTGTTGAATAAAATGATGTTGTCCTTATTGGTTTTAAAATTATTCATATCGGCTGATGAGCGTATGCCCACTTCAAAATTGCCTGTGCTGTCAATCACTTTGGTGTAGTCAATATTAACGGAAGCCGAATAAGCCAAACCACTTACAATATTTGAATCGATATTAAAACGTCTGGTGCTGTCGTTGATGGGGCTGCCTGAATTAGATGCTGAAATAGAGCTGTACTTATTCCTTTGAAAATTGAGGTCGACAGAAAACTTGCGTTTTTTAGAAAACTCATTGAAATAAGTCAACCCTGTTTCGAGGCGATCATTGATATTGCCTTCGTCATTGCCATTGAAATACTGGGAATAAAAATTACCGTTATTGGTTGTGCCATTGCGCTCTTCATTTTGAGCATTATGCCAGTTATTGAATCCAAAATCAAAGCCTGTTGAATTGATGTTATTGGAATTAAAAATGAAGGACAATTTGCGGTCGTTCTTAAAATTATTCAAACGCAAACCGGCTTCGTAGCGGTTATCGTTATTGCCTATGCCTCCTAACACATCACCGAAAGTGCCATTGCGTTTGCCTTTTTTCAGTTTAAGGTTTATCACTTTGGTTTGTTCTGTTTTGGGCGACCCGTCTTCATTCTTTTCTTCGAATACCTGAACGGTTTCAATCATATCAGCTGTTAAATTTTTTGAAACAAGACCGGGATTGTTGCCGAAGAAATCGGATCCGTCAACCATTATTTTTTCAACAGAAGCCCCTCCTACTTTTATTTCGCCTTTCACATTCACTTCAAATCCGGGAATCTTTTTAAAGAGTTGGGCAACATCACTACCGGGCAGCACTTTGAATCGGGATGCATTAATTTCCATAGTATCGCCTTTCATGCGAATGGCGGCCGACTTAATCGTAAATGCAATGAGTTGCACCGGCATAGTAGAGAGTTTTACATCGCCATAGTTTTGCATGTTCCACTCGCGTTCGGTGGCCGGTTCCCGAATGCCTTTATCATTATATCCCATGATGCTGAAGATGATAATGATGGAATCTTTGTTGGTAGTGCCTATGCTGAAATTGCCATTGGGTGTTGTAAAACCGAAATTAATTAAGCTGGTATCACGTGAGCGGTAAAGACAGACTGAAACATCTTTAATTGGCTGCATAGTAGCTGAATCGACAACGCGCCCTTTGAAATTGCGCACTGTTTTTTGCCCCTGAGCAAACGCTGCTGAGCATAGTATCAGCATGAAAAACGAAAAGAGAATCCGTAAAATTACCTTCATTGAACTTGGAATGGTAAATTAACAGATTAATTATTAAATTATTGTATATCGTTTAAAGATTAAAGGATTATTTCATCGAAAATGACAAACCTCTCTCTGTCAATCATTGTGTGACTGAAACGGTAGCACTTAATAAAAATCTATTCACAGTAAAGAATTCCAATCAAAGGCGTTTAATAACGTGAGTGATAATGCCCCAAATCATTTCGCGGTTATTCGAACTGATTTTAATGGGTTGATGGTTTTCTTTATCGGACACCAGCCAGCAAACCGCTTTATCAATTTTAATGCGAAAAGCGGAGAAGTGACCATCGAAATAACAAAGGGCCATTTGACCTGTGAGAGGACTAATGCTTCTGTCCACTATGAGCATGTCATTCACATTAAAACCGCTTTCTTCGAGCGAAGAGTCTTTTACCCTGGCAATATAAGTTTCGTCAGGATGCAGGAACAGTGCTGAATTAAGATCGATTGAATTGTGATAGAAATTACTGAGTGGGGAATAATCCTTTTCGTCAGTCGGAAAAATCGGGTTGTGATGGTTATTGGCCTTTATTACTTCCCTGTCCGATGAATAGATTTCAAGTGAAGGGGTAATATGGAAATAAATCATAGACATAAAGTCTTAAATTAATCCTTATTCAAATATAC
>JAZKEQ010000057.1:0-5324 GCA_040386935.1 Bacteroidota bacterium
TTACCCATAGTTCATCTCCATTTACACCATCATTGGCATTAAAATATATTTTATTACCCAATTTAATAAACGCACGACCCTGAAAATCATTCCAGGCACTATTGATGCCAACATTGATGTCTTTCAACAAATAAGTGGAAGACTCAGTGCCTCCTGAGCGCCAAAGCTCTTCACCATGGATGCTATCATTGGCGGTAAAAAAAATAAAATCATCATTTGCAATAACTTTTTTGATGTGTTCATAGGATTTTTTTGGATCCACGTTTTTAATCATTCTTTGCGCAGCTAATTGTACACTGCAGCTAATAAATATGATTAATAAACATGTAAATTTTTGTGTTTGTGTTATAAATTTTAATTTCATATCACAAAAATATAATAGCAATAAAAAGGTCTAATTATTCTTTTAGTAATGGCATTTTTAATTTAGCAACAGAAGTAAGAGATTACCTTACGCCCATTTTATACCATTGGTCGAATTCAGCTTTTTTATATTTAGAAAGCTTGGCTTGTACATTATTTTTAAGAATAATAGTGTATTTAGCGTTAGAAATATGTGAAATATGCTGCCCATTGACCATCCAGGATTTATGAGCTCTAAAAAAATTATTGTTTTCTGCAAGCAAGGTTTCAAAATATTTTAAATTTTTACTCACTGTGTATTTATCATTATTAATATCAATAATAACTGTATATGCCTCATTAGCCTCTATGGCTACGATATCTGTAAGTGCTATGGCTTTTTGATTGCCATGATGGTTAACGATCATTTTTTGCCCATTACTATCTTTATTGAGGCTTTCTTTTAATATTTGATAATTTAAAGCTGCACTGTCTGTGTATTTTCTATTGATTAGTTTTTTTACAGCAGCATCCAATCGAGTCAATTCTATGGGTTTTAATAAATAATCAAAAGCCGCCAGCTCAAAGGCCTTTACTGCAAAATGATTGTAGGCTGTAACAAATATTATTTCAAAATTTATTTGTTTAAAAAAAGACACCAACTCTAGCCCACTGTAATTAGGCATTTCAATATCTAAAAACACTACATCAGGTGTAAATTTATTAATAGCTTCTACTGCATTTTCAACATTGTTACATAGCGCCAATACTTCAATTTCTGTTTTATATTGTTGCAGCAAATTATAAAGTATATTTCTTGCACTTTCTTCATCATCAACAATTATGGCTTTTAACTTACCGGTCATTTTTTCAAAAATATAAAATAATGTATAGCCTTAAATTCTAATTTTTACTAATGGTGAATTTTATTTAGCAATGGTTCCTAAAACTTATATTTAAAAGGGGCCTTTAGTATTACTTTAGTGCCTGATGCCTGGTTTTCATTATCATACAAATCGAAAATTTGAACGCCAAAATCCCCGCCAAAATGTTTTTTGAGTATCAATAATCGTTTATCCAATGTTGAACCTGAAAAAGATTCATACAATTTATTTTGACGTTCTTTTATCTCATTAGCCCTTTTTCTGCCTATGCCATTGTCTATTATTTCGCAAATGAATAAATTATCTTCAATACGCATATTAAGTACCAATGTTTTTTCTCCATTTTTGTGCATCAGTCCATGTTTTAAAGCATTTTCTATATAGGGTTGAATCAACATAGGCGGTATATCAATGTCAGCTATGCCATTGCTGTTTATTTGGTATGTAAAATCTGTTTTTATTCTTAACATTTCCATTTCAAGATATACATTTATAATAGAAAGCTCCTCCTCTATGTCTATAAATTCTTTTTCGCTATGGTGCATAATTTTACGAATTAGAATAGCAAATTTCCCAATAGAATCATAAGCCTTAGTAGCATTTTGTTGCAACACCAAATCTTGAATAGTATTTAAACTATTAAATATAAAATGTGGATTCATTTGCGATTGTATAGCGGTAAGTTTAGATTGGTTTAACTCATTTATTTGCCTGGATTTATGCTTTTGAATTCCTAATTGTCTTTTATAAATAAAATACACTATGCCTAAAAATAAGCCTACCATGGCAATAACAAACCAAGGCTGAGCATATATTGGAGACTTGATTGTAAAACTATATGCTTTTTGAGGGCCAAATATGCCCAAGTTTTCGGCCTTTATTACCAGTGTATATTTACCGGGCGACAGGGCATTAAAGGTAATGGTATTAAAGCCTGTATTAAGCACTTGCCATTGCTCATCATAACCTTTTAATTGGTAATAATACTTGATGTTTTGAATGTGTTTAAGTGTGGGTGAATAAACAGTAAAATCAAATTTTCTCTCTTCAGCTCTAAAAGTGCTATTTGCGAAATAATTGATAGTAACATTGTTAACCTTTAGTGTTTTAATATTTATTGGGGGTAGCCAATTTTCACGCTTTGTATATTGCAAATCTATTTTTTGAACGCCCCCTGAGTGGCTAACCCACAATTGATTTTGAGCAATGCTAAAGCTGTATATTTTTTTTGATGTAAAGCCATAAACCGAATGAAATTGCCTTAATATTTTTCCTTCTAAGCTCAATTGGTACAACCCATAAGCAGTACTTATAATTATTGTGTTTTGGTAAATTGCAAATTGCTTAATACTCTCATCCTTGTTTGCAAACTGTGTTTCAATTTTACTAATTTTAAGATTTGGCTGAATGCTTAACAACCCCCATTCGCGCGTTACTGCATATACGATTCCGTTATTACAGAATAGTTTTTCAGGGAAAATATCCTTGTTATTGTACTTAATTTTTGTAGCGACCCCATTCTTGTTTATTGCATTTAAGCCATTGGCGCTTGAAGAATAAAGCGTGCTATTCTGATGGTTATAAGCCAGAGAATAAATTCTAAAATTCACAGATTGAATATTGGTTGTTGTAAATTTTTTGTTGGGTAAAAAATGCACTTTTAAAATACCAATATTAGTCCCTAAATACACTTCGTTAGCAGATACAAAAGCGACATCTTTTAAAGAAGCACCGGAAAAACTAAAAACTTCTCCATTCAAATTATTGTAACACTTTATTTTTTCATCATCGTAAATCAAATAATCGCTAAGTGGTGAACCGTAAATACCTTCCACTGGCTTTGTTTTTAAATCAGAAATTGTTTGCAAAGCATTGTCTTTATAGGCATAGATAATCCCTCTATTAGACCCCAAAAAAACTTTATTATTACTTGCGTAAACACTAATGACCGGATCGGTAGCAAAAGAATTAATTACATCCGGAATATTTTCATCCGGAATCACCAGAATACCTTTGTCAAAAGTGCCTAGCAAAATATTACCTTCTTTATCTTGGTATATGTCTGAAATGAAACAATCTTCATAAAATTTTTGATAGGTATTCCCTAATTTACTTTTACAAAAATTAACACCGGAACTGGATGAGGGTGACCATATATTATTACCTGTTATAAAAATACGCGCATTCGTAGTAGCATTAAAAATATTTCCTATTTTTATTGGCATCAATGTCCATCGTTTTTCGTTGCATAAATAAGTAATTTTAGTGCCTAAATCTAAAGCATATAAACTATCATTTAACCAGAAAAACTGCAATAGCTCAAATTTTTGCACCCTGATATCTTGAATAGACAAGGACTGTTTCTTAATTTTTCCTTGGCTATATAATAATACTTGATTGGTAGCTGCAATTGGAAAGATAATTGTACCATTATTTAACTGAAAACTTGTGTTAATCACATTACTATGCTTGTATTTCAATACTGTATTAGCAGCAGTATCTAACACAATCAACCCCTTACAGCCCACAATTAAATGCCCTATATTATCTGTGGTTAAATGTATAAGATTACAACTTTCTTCGCCTTTTAATTCATAAAAAAGTTCACATTCTCCATTCTTAATTTCAAATATTTGATTATTTAAATTGTTAAAATAAATTGTGCCGTACTTATTGATTGTAAAATTAAAAAAGGATACACTTTTTGCCTCTTTTACACTTAATTTGGTATAATTGATAAAATTATAAATCAATATGCCCTCATTCGTAGCAAAGTAATAGTTTTTATCAAAATCTTGAATTATATCAAATACTTTAACACCTTTTAATTGATTTTCGCCAAGGGTAAAATAGGCAGGCTGTTGAGCAGAAAGCACAGTTGCTTTTAATACAAACAATATCAATATAAATTGCTTAATCAATTTTCAAATGTAATAATTTCCTAATGCTTATTTTGGATTAAATAGAACTGAACCAATCATGCTGCCAACTTAGTGACAAAAATTATCTCTCCCCTAAAGCAGAAAAAACCATGAAATTAAACTTTCAGGTTTTTGAGGGGAATTTGCTCAGGGTTTTTATCCTTAAGGGGGCTAGTCCCACAGCGTGGTTGTAACGTTGTGGAGAGGCCTGCTATGAGACCACCTTCATTTAGATTGCAGTCTTTGGGATTAATTTAATGCTTCTTTAATATATTGCAATTTGCCGAAATTAAGATTAAAACCTAAGCGACCTATAAGAAATAATTCAGAGCCATTAATAACAGATGGCAAAAAACTTGCTTCCAAACCTAGGTCTATCCCGGGTCTAACACATCCTCTTAAGTTTAATCCTAGACGGATTCCCGGTATAGGTTTTGCAAAACTGGGAATTTTGTAAGCTTCATTAGGCTTATCTTTTAAGTATACTTTTTCATCATAATTACTTTTAATAGGTATTGCAAAGGATAAATAATACTCATTGTAATTATCAGCCCATCTTCTCCATTCATCTTCAGGTTTTACACCCACTGCTTTCATTGATTTTAACTTTAATCCAAATTCTAAACTTGTAACTGATGTTCTGGTATAGATTTCATCACCATACGGATTGTTATTGTTTTCCGTAATATCAATTTTTGATTTATTGCTGACCTTTATCAATGTGTGGTTTTGGGGATTGTATTCACCTTCCCTATAATAAATTTGTCTACCGTTCATTATTAGCAAACCTCCATTAAATACCAATGATCTTCTTATTGAAGCAGGAACTTCAATTGTATTCTCATCAATATTGAGCATTGAATTTGGAAACTTATTAATAATGACAATTTGAGGAATTATTTTTTCGTAAATATGCCTCTCAAATCCAAAACTTCTTATATGGAAGTACTTTGGAGATTTGTCACTATCAAAAGTACTACTCGTTGCCTCTTTTTTTGAATAATCCCTAAATAAATACCAATTATAATAAAGCATAGTTTTAGGTTTTAAATATTGATTAACTACAAAATACATCCCGCCACCAAAAACCGTACATTGGAATGCCCCTCCACGGATAGATGTTTTTCGAATATCCACAGGGTCAATATGGATAATGGTATCACTTTTTAATTTAAAA
>JAZKEQ010000057.1:5334-50728 GCA_040386935.1 Bacteroidota bacterium
ATTGCTACTGGTACTAAAAGATTATATTAAAGACTAATTTTAACTCCAAAATAATAACAATAAATTAGATACGGAAATTAACTTAATGATACTATTTTATCTTTTAAAAATAGGACTAAAAATAAGAGAATATATTTTGATGAATTTATTTTGTTTACTTTTAATTTCATTTTAAAACTGGAAATTACAGACACTTCTAATTATATGTTTTTTTGACAAATATATTCTTATTTTTAACATAGTTAATAATATAAATTAAAAGTTTTTGGCGACTTACTTAATTCATGAAAAATGACAAATGTCTTAATATTAAGGGGCGCTCTTAGGTATAGTAATTATTAATATGGAGCTGTTTTATTTTGGGGCAAATAAAGCTTATAATGGAAAAGCCTATTTTTAAGAATAATACTGGTTTTAATAAATTAAACTATGTTAATTGGATAATTATTAGTACCGTTCTGATATAAAAATGATGACAAGTTGGAGGATACCCACAGAAACTTTGACTACCAATTCTATGCACAGCACAGCAAGGTCAATAACTCAGGGCAGTATTCCTATTCTAACTCAAAAACTTCCCTTATTCTGTCTTCCCATCCCTCCCATTTCCATATTTCTATAGGAATTATCAATCAGATTTTATAAATTTGATAATCATTAATCTTTGTTTTATCATGAAATTACGCAATTGTTTATCCATTATTACCCACAGACTCTTTATTTTAATTGTACTGTGCTGTATAGGCCTTGCTGCCTGCAAAAAAGAAAGCCCTACCAAATCTTTCAGTAAATATGAGGGGCAGTGGAAACCCTCCTTATTAAGCCAATGGAATGGTTTAAAAGCCGCTAACTTTCCTTCAGGCATTTATTACAATTTATGGAAGGATAAAATCATTTATGTAGAAATGGAATTAAAATTCGATACAGCCATTGGGGCAACCATCAGTAAAGAGAAATTACGCGACACTTGTAATTTTCAATATAACATCACTACTACAGTTGATAATGACGCCAAACTTACCCTTACCGAAAATTATACTTTACTTGATTCGACCGGGCAAACTTTTAAAACACTTAACTATAAAATGACTATTGGATTAGTTGAGGGTCAGTCGGAATACGGCTATACCAATCATAAACAAACGATATTACCTGACAGCATTGCAATATGGGAGTATGCATGGCAAGGGACTGATGCATGGAATAAAAACCGGAGTTTGGTCAGGAAGTAAGGGTAATACATAACTTAATAATTTAATGTATGAGCGTGGATCAAAAACTCTCATATTTTACTTTTCCAAAATTCAAGCTATACCCTAAAGATGCATGGATAAATGTACCATTTAAATACCTGGGTGCTATAGTTGGTTGAATTCCTAACTCGAATCCAAAAGTCCAATTATTCTTTATGCTATTCCTATTGACAACTCCTATTTTAAAACCTGGACTTGGGCTATAGTCATTCAGACGATGAGTTGGAACATCTGAAAAAAAACTATTATAGAGATACTTTTCATAACTATAAGACAGAGGTATAATGACAGAAAAATAAGCTTCCAGGTGTATATCATTAAAGCTATTGCCATCTTTAAATTTTACACTTGTTGCACCAATAGATTTAAATTTGAATCCTAATAATATATTTGTATATGAAGCGTTAGTTGAAATTCTGGCATGTGTAAGAATTGTATCCTTTCCTGTATTCAGTTCTGTCATTGGCAATTCATTTGATTGCTCTTTATCTTGTTTTTTACTCGTTAATTTCTGCCTATCATTCATCATCTGTATACCTCCAGTAAAACACAATATCCGTCTTACAGACGACTCAAATTTATCATAAGAGGCTCCTTGAGCAACAGTATCGGAATGACTAATTGGATAAAAGATGTTTACACGCTTATTTTTAAAATGGTCAATAAGATGTAAATCAACTTCAAATGTACCTTGTTCAAAATTTTGACTTTGTTTTGCTGGCCCCCATTCATATCCACCGGCTGACACTACCCCCAAATACCCATTAACATTAAACATTATACGAGGATTTATGTAATGACTAATTCTCAGTTGGGGACCTCCGGTTCCTGTTCCTATTGGGCGAAAAAACAAAAAAACCGAAACATTGGTCTTCTTTATATCAAAAGGATCGCGATGTATAACCTGTTGGCATATCAAGAAATTAGGTATACAAATCACAACAATCAATACAAATAGCTTTTTTATTCTTTGAATGTAATTGTGGATTGTTATATTAAATTGGATATTCCTAATCATTGTACAATGATACAATTTTTATATATTTGAATAAATCTTCAATGAATAAGAAATTCATTATAGTTGTTATTCTTGCACTTTTCCAAGTGTTATTGAATGAGTCATTTGCTCATTGGACACCCAAATTAGTGACCATAGATTCAGCGAAGAAGCATATTGAAAAGCTGCAATACTTAGACAACAATGAAGCCTATGGCACAAGTGGTGGTGGCATCATATACCACACAACGGACAATTGGAGAACATCTGAGTCAATAACAACTAACATTCCTGGCAATCAAACAATAGAATACATGGAAATGTATTCCAAAACTAAAGGCATCATTATTACTAAAAATAAAATGGATGTAGTTGCCGGAAGTACTGTTTATATTACTGAAAATGGCGGCTATTTTTGGAAAACCGTTTTTATTATCCCTGAGCCATACTCCTCCTTCAGATATGATATATCATCAGAAGAAATTTTTGTAGATAAATTTAACGATAAATTATTTGTGTGCTATGCAGATGTCTTTTACTATGGCAATATGGATGGCAGCAATTGGCAATCGCGCTACTATGGACCAATGAGAGACCGTTATAACATCACATTTAAGGTTATCAATGACAGTATATGGATTGTTGATTATCTGCAACCTGAAATCACCTACAATCAAGGCAATTTCTGGGAAGAATGCCATGGCAAGGAGTTAACACTGGGCAACCACTACCAAAGATTAGAGAACGAAGTCATACTTGAATACGATTTTATTGAAAAAAAATGGGATACGCTGTCTGAAAAAACAGCGATGACGATTCAGAATTTTAGACAGTTATCAGACAGATATGCCATTGTTTATTACTACGACTGGCGAACCTCACAAAATCATTATACAATATTTGACTATCAAGAAAAAAAATGGATAGATCTCAATTCAAACTCCAACCTGATAGACATTGACAGATTATACCATAAAGACAATCACTTTGTAACGGTTGATTACACTGGACAACTACTTGAAACAGTTGATTTTGGACAAACCTGGCAAATTATCCCAATGGGCACACTGCCCAACACCTATTCAAGGCATCAAATAACCTTTAATCAAGAGCTGCAATTCAGTGTTGGTGGCGAAGGTAATAGAATGGCTTATTCGATAAATAAAGGTGAAAGCTGGAAAGAAATTGATGGCACCCTTATTAAACAACAATTATCTGCAGATGCAGTATTTCCGGGCATCAAATTATCTTACGAAAATGATGCAGAATTGTATTTATTACATGATGGCCATGCTCATCATTTAAAAAAAAATAATGACAGTTTCAAACTGCAAGAACGCTTAATTAATTTTGCTTCAAAAAAACATATCCTAAATATTTCAGATAAAGGCGACAACTCCTGTTATTTATTAGTAGCTGACACAAGTGGCTTATCTCAACCGATGGCAAGGGTTTACAAAGTAAGTACTAATTCTACCGACAACATTTTTTCAACGCGGTTTGAGATGAATAGTTTGTATTTGAAAAATCCAATCATTCAAAACAAAGACTATGTTGTGTTCAGCATTGAAACCGATGTTTTCATCTACAATAAAACTACAGGAGTAACAGATACTACTTTGATCAATTTAATGAATTCTATTGAAGCTCTAGAATTTATTAATGCTGATGAGTTATTAATAAGTTCAGCAGGCGACCATCTCACCTACAATATAAATACTAAACAAATATTACGACCATTAAACAATTCAGTATTCTTTTGGTTGAGAACGGCAATTGACAATACAGGTAAGATTTATGTTATTTCATACTTTCACCCTTTTAATGCGAATGGCAAAAATTTTATTCCCGATTCTACTTTTATTTTCAATGACTATTTAGCTGATATCAGGTACTGGAATGGCAGCTTATGGCTGGCCGGTTATTACAATATTTACAAACAGGAAGGTGTACTTACACCAAAGCCTTACAATTGTGCCCAGATACAAAATGTGTATCCCAATCCTATGATCGATGTTGTAAAAGTACTTTACAAGCAGTACAGCACCCAAAGCCTTCAATTAATAATATATAACTCAATTGGACAAGTGATTAAAACTTTTGAAATAAGCAATGATACAGGGCTTTATGAATTCGAAATTAACACCTCCGAATTGAGTACGGGTATTTATTATTTAAATGTAAAAACAGATTGTGGCAACCAAACTTTTAAAGTAATAAAAGTAAATTAATATAGTACCTTCGCATTACGTATTTTAATTTTAAGAAATATTGATACTTGTTTATCAATCATCAATTCTCGTTTATACAGCTAATTTCTGTTTCAGTGTTTTAAAAATCTCGTTTAGATACAAAAACAAGAAACTGCTATTCTTTTTCATGGTATTTGTGGTTGTAAAATCAAAGGCAACTTAAGGTTTAATCTTAATAATCAACACAATGAAAAATTCAACAATAATTAAAGCAGGAACCAAAGGTTCAAGAAATATCATTATCGCAATGGTATGTGCAACAATGGTATTTAGTTCATGTAAATCGTGGAGCAAAACTCAGAAAGGCGCAGTAGTTGGCACAGCAGCCGGTGGTGGCATTGGCGCTGTTATTGGCAGAGCTTCCGGCAACACAGCACTTGGAGCAATTATTGGCGCTACAGTAGGTGGCGTAGCGGGTGTCATTATTGGCAAAAAAATGGACAAGCAAGCGAAAGAAATTGAAGAGTCGGTGCCAGGTGCTAAGGTTGAAAGAGTGGGTGAAGGTATTGTCGTAGAATTCAACAATAAGATTTTATTCGATTTTGATAAATCTGATCTGTCATCAGAAGCCAGAGGCAATCTCACCAAACTTGTTGCCATACTGAATCAATATCCTGATACTGATATTGAAATACAAGGTCATACCGACAGCATAGGCAGTGATGCGTACAATATGCAATTGTCAAAAAAACGCGCTGATGCTGTTTCCAATGATTTGATTTCAAAAGGCGTGAGTTCTTCAAGAATCAATATCAAAGCATATGGAGAAACAGCACCTAAGTATCATAACATCTCAGAAGCAGGCAGAGCCAATAACCGCAGAGTGGAGTTTATGATTACTGCCAATGAAAAAATGAAAGCGGATGCACAAACTGAAGCAAAATAAACAACCCATTAAAACATCAATCATATGAAAAAGCTAATATCATTATCAATTATAGGCATCATTATTTGCGGCAATTCATTTATGAATGCACAAACTAAATTTGGTGTACTTGGCGGTATCAACTTTCAAAACCTGAATGGCAAAAACTATCAGGGGGATAAACTTACGAATGACCTTATTGTAGGTTTTCACGTAGGTGCTAATGCGCAAATTCCTATTGCCCCCGAATTCTATTTTCAACCAGGCTTATTATTTTCAACCAAAGGCGCTGCAAATACTGAAAATTCTATTTCTACAAAGAGCAGGATTTCATATATTGAAATGCCCTTAAACTTTGTGTACAAAGGTGCCCTGGGCAGTGGTTTTATCATGTTGGGTTTTGGTCCTTACATGGGCTATGCCGTAGATGGCAAATACACCCTTAAAAATAATGGCACAACTGTTAACTACGATTTTAAATTCAAAAATACCGTAGAAACATCTGACCCAACTGACAGAGCATACTTAAAGGCTTTTGATGCGGGTGCTAATATTTTTGCGGGTTACGAATTGGCCGGAGGTATTTTCTTTCAACTCAACTCACAATTGGGATTGGTGAATATCAGTCCAAAAAATGAATATGTCAGCAACGATAAAACAGTATTGAAAAATACCGGATTTGGATTGTCGGCAGGGTATCGATTTTAGTACGTAAAGGTAAATCCTCCACCGAAACCCATATCGCTGTCGTAATGGGCTGAAAGTGCTATGCTTTTGCCTAATACATACTTGAGTCCTGCCATATATTCCAAATCACTGTTTCCCATAAGGTGCATTCTCAATCGTTTGGATATAGGAATATCTTCACGCATGAATTGAAGTCTTACTTTTCCATCGCTGTCGAATCGCGCATCAGCCATTATCAAAAAAGGCAATGTGTATTGCACACCAATACATAGTGCTCGTCTGATATCCTTTGTGTTTTTTTGACCGAAAATATTTTCCTCTACTTCATCTATACCCATCTTTCTATACCGATAATCGAATCCAATGTAGGGAAACAAATATTGCATCTTGCCAATATACCGCCCGAAATGTGTTTCAATTTCATATCCGTGCATGTCGTGGTACCCCAAGCGCCACTCTGCCTGAAGATTATAGCGGGTATTCATGTACATCATTTCTCCGTCATTGCCATTGCTGGCAAAATCATTTTGAAACATGAAATGAAACTCCCTATCGTCTTTGTATAATTTCCTGATAGATTTTTCCGGATGAGGCAACTGTGGATTGGGTGGTGAATTTTCATAACTGAATATTCTGCCCATACCACTCATCATATGGTACAAGATATGGCAATGAAAAAACCAATCACCACTCTCGGTAGCTGCGAACTCAATGGTATCAGTCTCCATAGGCATAATATCCAATACGTTTTTCAAAGGAGCATACTCACCCTGACCATTCACGATTCGAAAGAAATGACCATGCAAATGCATAGGATGTCGCATCATTGAATTGTTATACAGAACAATGCGCACATTCTCTCCTTTTTTTATCATGATTTTATCTGTTTCAGAAACCGTTTTGTTATCAAGACTCCAAACATAGCGGTTCATATTACCGGTTAATACAAAGTGCAATAATTTTGTAGGGGCTTGGGGCAATGTTGTTTTAACAGGAGATTTCAACATGGCATAATTCAATGTTACGATATCAGATAATGCATTGCTATTATATTGATTTTCTTTTGAGGATTGCGTCTTATCTGATTTTTTGCGATCTGCTTTTTCACCTGTTATTTCAGGATACATCACCACATTCATATCCATTTGTTGCAAGCTCATGTTCATGCCCATATCATCCAGATTCCCACTCATTTTCATCATCCCATTCATCATTTTCATGCCTTCAAAATACTTTAAAGGTTTTAATGGCGATGCCAGTTGTTTAACGCCTTTTCCTAGCCAAAGCGAGGTACTTCTGATGCGATCTTCTGATGTTGCTGTAAATTCAAACGCAGTATTTTCTGCAGGGATGGTAACTATTACATCATAAATTTCTGATACCGCTATTATCATTCTATCAACTTCTACCGGTTCAACATCGATTCCATCACTTGCCACCACAGTAATTTTACCACCTGCATAGTTCAACCAAAAATAAGTGGAGGCACTGCCATTAATAATTCTAAGGCGAACCTTCTCTCCTGCTTTAAATTGAGGTGCAGCAACTTCGACTTTTCCATTGGTTAAAAACTTATCATAGTACACATCACTCACATCCATTGCCAGCATGCGTTTCCACTCGTTTACAAATTTTACACCTAAACTCCCCTCTCTGATGGCATCTGCATAACTTTGAGCCGCACCGCGTTGTATCTTTGCTTTTTTTATGGCCGACCAGTCATTGGCACTGTGCAAACGCCTGTGCACTTCAAACGGTTTCATATCGGTCCAGTCGCTTAATATCATGGTATATTCAGGCAGCAATTGTTGCTCTCGCTTATGGATAATAAAAGCGCCATACATCCCTATTTGTTCTTGTAGACCTGTATGAGAATGGTACCAATAAGTGCCATTTTGCACTAAAGGAAATTGATAGATATGTGTATTATGCGCCTTGATTGGTGCTGTAGTTAAATAGGGTACCCCATCCTGCTCATTTGAGAGAATTAGTCCGTGCCAGTGAATGGAAGTCTCCGTATTCAGTTCATTGTGAATATGCACCTCGGCTGTATCACCTTCAGTAAAATGTAATTCAGGCATGGGAATCTGACCGTTCACAGAGTAGGCCATTCGGTCCTTACCCGAATAATTGACAACAGTATCTCTTACATACAAATCATATCTTACTCTTTTTTGAGCAAATAAATGATTGCATAAAAGTAAGGCAATGAATATGACGATTATTTTGATATAACTCATTCCTTTCAAATTATTTAATCACCTCAACTGTTTTGCCGCAATTCAACATCTGAGAACCGTAATAAGGATTCTTAACTGCATTTTCGAGACTCAACCAGTTAGCCCCTTTACCATCGTTATACATTGGACAATGTTGGTAGTAAACAGGCTTGTCTAACTTGGCCACTTTTATCAGATCGTACATGTCTTTCGATAAAGCCATAAAAATGACCCTTTGTGCTTCAACATCTTTTGACTTACCAATACTTTCCGCAGATGTCGTTAAACTTTTATACACTTTCATCCATACCACATGCTCCTTACTTTCCAGTGTCGTCATATCTATGTTAGCGACAAGATTAGAAAACAGTTTGGCTTTTACTGCAGCGGAGTCGGAATTTGTCTTAACCAATGCATTTTTTAATTCGAAGTATGCATTAAACAGACTTTGCAATTGATTTGATTTGACCACCTGAACTACTGAATCTTTTTTTACCCCACTAACTACTTCACTTTTAACAATTGCAGATTCCACCGGTTTAGTTTTACCTGTTCGCTCATATTTGCAGCACGATGGCAACTTACTGTAAGCATCGTCAGGTGCCAGGAATAATTCATTGTCGTAGCCGGCATAAGCCACTCGTTTTAATATTTCATCACGATTGGTTTTAATGCTATCATAGGTTAATTGAGCTATTTTAGTGTCGATGTTCCACACTAACTCAGCCATATTTTTCTTATTAGCTGCTTTTTCGATGGTTTCTTTACACATCTCGCAATTGCCATTAATGCTTACAGTAACAGTTTTTGCATTGTTAATTTTTCCATTACATGCTGTTTGAAACAGAATGCATGTTGATCCGATTAAAAGTTTTAAATATGATTTCATGATTTGATTATTATATGATTGGTTCTATTGAAAATCCGGCATTTTCAACTAATTCAATTATTTTTTCTGAATTATCATCAGCGGTTTCAACCGTTAGTATTTTTTTTGGGGTATAAATATCGACATCCCATTTCTGTATACTTGGTTCGTTATTTAGCAAAGGTGTCACTTTATTGATACATCCACTGCATTTTATTGTTGTTTTAAATTTTAACGTTTTCATTTTAAATGATTTCTATTTTATGATTTTTTTATTTTGAGTAAAAGACTGTTTGCTACAACACTTACACTGCTTAGTGCCATTGCCGCTCCTGCTATCATGGGGTTTAACAAAAATCCATTGATGGGATATAAGATACCTGCAGCAAGCGGAATTCCGATAATGTTATAAATAAATGCCCAGAACAGGTTTTGTTTGATAGTTCTTACTGTTTGTTCCGATAATTTAATGGCCTGAGGGATCTTTGTAAGATTATTAGACACAATGGTCATTTTAGCTACTTCAATGGCTATATCACTCCCCTTTCCCATTGCAATACTCACGTCTGCTTGCGCAAGGGCGCTACTATCATTGATGCCATCGCCTACCATGGCCACTGTTTTGCCTTGTTGTTGAAGCGATTTAATAAAGTCGGACTTACGGCCCGGCAACACATTGGCCTGATAATGTTGTATACCAACCTTTTCTGCAACTGATTGGGCTACTTTTTCATTATCACCTGTGAGCATATATACAGTGATTCCTCTTGACTGCAATTGTTTGACTGCTTCAATTGAACTCGCTTTTATAGCATCTGCTATGGCTACAATTGCCAGCACTTGTTTGTCGTTACTGAATAACACCATAGTATTCGCTTCATTTATTTGTTCATTTACTTCATCAGGAATAGGAATATTTTTTTCTTTCATTAGTAACTCATTCCCTATCCAATAATGCCTATCATGATATATGCCCTGAATACCTTTACCACTTATATTTTCAATTACAACATCGTTTAAAAAAATGGCAGTATCATTCAGATAAGCAGCAATTGCATCTGCTAATGGATGCTCTGAAGATTTTTCAATACTGTATAACACGTTCTTTAACTCAGCTGATTCAGGCATTAACCATTTTAAATATTTAACCGTTGGTTTCCCTTCTGTTATGGTACCTGTTTTATCTAATACAATGGCATCAATATTTTTAGCGGCCTCCAAACTTTCTGCATCCTTTATCAAAATACCCAATTGAGCACCCTTGCCTACCCCAACCATAATAGCTGTAGGTGTTGCTAATCCTAAAGCACAAGGACATGCAATAACCAATACAGTTACCATCGACAAGAGTCCCTGAGTAAAGCCATTATCGCCACCAAACACCACCCAAATAATGAGGCTAAACAAGGCTATACCAATCACTACAGGAACAAAAATACCGGCTATTTTATCAACCAATTTTTGAACTGGTGCTTTACTTCCCTGTGCATCCTGAACCATTTTTATAATTCGCGCTAACAGCGTTTCACCACCTACTTTTTCTGCATTAAACTGAAAGCTGCCTTTCTGATTAATAGTGCCTGCATATACTTTACTGCCTTGTTTCTTTTCTACAGGGATAGGTTCCCCGCTGATCATGCTCTCATCAACAAAAGAACTCCCTAATGTAACCAAACCATCTACGGCAATTTTTTCTCCCGGTTTAACGAGCAAAGTATCCCCTACTATTATTGAAGCGATAGGCGCTGACATCTGATGCCCATCCCCATGAACAACTGTTACCGTTTTAGGTTGCAACCCAATTAATTTTCTTATGGCTGATGAGGTATTGCCTTTGGCATTTTCTTCCAATAATTTCCCCATTAATATGAATGTTATCACCACTGCACTGGTTTCAAAATACACATGGGCATGTAACCCTTTATTGTGCCAGTAATCAGGAAATAAAGTATTGAAAACACTGAATATATATGCAACACCTGTGCTGAGTGCTACTAGTGTATCCATGTTCGCAGACCTGTGTTTGACTTGTTTATAAGCACCAATAAAAAACTGTTTACCAAACCACAATACAACCGGTGTAGCCAATGCCCACATGATATAATTAATGTATGGCAACCCCATAAAAGCAGGCACCATGGCGACAATTACCAAGGGTATTGTGACTACGATAGCACCGATTGTTCTTTGTTTGAGTGCTGATAAATGTTGGGACTGTATTTCTGTTAAAGTGTCCTTTGCCTCATCGCTTTCATCTATCATCAAATCATATCCGACCGATTGCAAAGCTTCCTTTAATTGATGCGGGTTAATTAATGTTGGAATATATTCTATGGTTGCTATGGCATTGGCATAATTTACTGAGGCGGCAACAACACCCGGCTGCATAGCCAGTATTTGCTCGGTACTATTGGCACATGAAGCACATGTCATGCTAATAACCGGAAATTGTTTTTTGACTGTTGATACATTATAACCAAGATCTCTAATTTCTTTAACAGCTTTAGGAATTATAGTGGACATATCATCCCCTTCAATTACTGCTCGGTTATTATTTAACTCCACTTTATGAGCAGATATGCCTTCAACCTTGCCTAATCCTTTGTCAACTATAAGGGCACAATGCTCGCTCCCTACATCCTCAAGTGGCAGATAAACACTATTTTTATTTGACTGTTTCATATTGCTTTATTAACAATACAAAGGTCAGTAGAGATGTGGCCCTATTAGTTATACAATTGTGGAAACGATTTACATCCTATTGACTATATCGCATCAAGGGTTTTTCTGAGATGATTGCCCTGGGCTTTGAATTGAGAAGGGGTGAGTCCAATGGTTTTTTTGAATTGAGAGGACAAATGGGCCACACTGCTATACCCCATCATGTCTGCAATTTCGCTTAAATTCATTTGATTGTAAATCAACAACTCCTTTACTTTTTCAATTTTTTGAAGGATTACAAATTGTTCTATCGTAATACCCTCAGTACTTGAAAATAGCTTACTGAGTTGCGAATATTCTTTATTCAACTCGTTGGCCAATATTTCCGAAAACACAAATTTGGCATCATCCATATGATGGATATGACTGATGACTATGGCTTTAATTTTTTCAATTTGTTTGGTGCGTTGGTCATCCAGCAACTCAAACCCCAAAGTGGAGAGGCTATTTTTAAGCGCGTCTAATGCTTGTACACCGGGATCCTCCGCTAAAGTTATTTCGCCTAGTTGTACTTGAAGTGGTGTAATATTGTTATCTATGAAAGCTTTTTCAACAGCAGTTATGCAACGGGGGCAAACCATATTCTTTACATATACTTTCACCGGGCAAAGATACATTTTTTAGAAATTTACATCATCAGAAATTCAATTGCCTATAAATCAAATAAGTAAGACTGTCTAATGGAATTATTAATATCCCTATTTAGACATATGGTGACTTATCTTGCGAATTGTCAAATGCAGGTAGTAATTGTATAGCAAGGATAAAACAAATCCTAAAGTCATTGCCAAAAGTAACTGATCGAAGCCCTTCATTGTGATAGTTTGTATATTTGACGGATGGCTTAAAAAGTGTGGTGCAACAAATTCAAGGATAAGTTTTTCACTTATGATGATGATGAATACTGAGACCAAACTCATTCTAAAACCGTGGTGTATGGATGCAATAAAATTCCTATTGTGAAACAACATTTCAAATATCACCATCAGTACAATGCTTATGATTAAAGCCGTTATTAATTTAACCAGCAGCGCCAAAAGCCAATGTGCGTCCAATAAATAAATATCCGCAATGATTATCGCTGCAAGGCAGGACAAAAAACAAATAATTGTGGTATAAAAACTTTGTTTCCAAATATTGACATCAGTCCATTTCATATATTTATTTTTTAATTTATTTTCACCAATGCATGCGCTTCACACATTTCAGCACATTTTAAACAAGCTGCTGCGCAATCTTTACAACACTCATGATGGTCGGAATGTTTTAAACATTCTTCAGCACATGCGCGACACACCTTTGCACACAATACATGAAGGTCGGTGGCATACAACGACCCCCTTGCTTCAAAACGAGCGCACATGGCACTAATATCTGCTGTATCCCTGCATATCGGCATACAATCTTTATTGTCGGTATTTATGGAATCGGTAAAACAAATCTCGCAAGCAGTTGAGGCAGACAAGCAAGCATCAATACAAATTTCAGATGTGATCATATTTTTAAAATTAATAGTAAATAATTTTACTATGCGACAAAGATTAGCTTCAATACTATTTTAAATATTACACAATCATTCAATAGTATTACATTAATCACATATTAATAATAAACAACCTATCAATTAAAGAATAAGTGTAATAAATATAACTTATACCAATTTTAATGTAAAGAATAAGTATTTTCAACTGTTACATTTGTATGAATAAAGAACAACACAATGGAACACAATACCAAGGGTTATAATTTAACTGTACAAGTCAATAACTTTGATTTATCGTACAATGATGTAGGAGAAGGCAAAATCACAGTCATTTTCTTACATGGCTTTCCTTTTGACAAATCAATGTGGCAACTACAAATAGATGCATTAAAATCTTCATACAGAGCTATCGCTTGTGACATAAGGGGGTTTGGTAAATCGAAAGACGAAGAATCTGAGTTGAGCATTGATATGTTTGCTGATGATTTAATTGCATTTATGGATCACCTGGGTATTGAAAAGGCTATTATTTGTGGTTTATCTATGGGAGGTTATATTGCACTTAACGCCATACAAAAATCCCCAAACAGATTTGAGGCATTGATATTATGCGACACACAATGTATTGCAGACACAGCCGAAGTAAAAGCCAAACGCTATGAAACCATCGCACAAATAGCTGTTAACGGTGTTACTGATTTTAATGAAGGGTTTTTAAAAGCTGTTTTCCATGAAGACACATTGAGCCATAAAAAGGAATTGGTTGAAAAACTGCGAAGTGTTGTATTTACTAATTCTCAACGCATTATCACTGCCGGACTCATAGCGCTTGCCGAAAGGAAAGAAACCTGTTTATTACTCAATAAAATTGCTGTTTCTACATTGATTATATGCGGAAGAGAGGATGGCATAACACCGCTTATTCAATCAATCAATATGCAAACCAGTATCAAGGGCTCACAACTTAAGATTATTGATTTAGCAGGGCATGTATCTAATATTGAACAACCAACGGAATTCAACAAACATCTGCTCTATTTCGTTTCGACAATAAGGAGCGGTGGAGCGAATGAAAGTTGATGTTATATTTAATCCATCAGAAATTGTCCATCATGCGCTTAAACCTATTAACAATGGATGTTGCTACCTCTAACACAACTACCTGATAGACCATCACCCCTATTATTTGAACCCCAAATAAATCAAAATGTATATCAGTCAACCATTCACTATCATTAATTAACCCTCTTACTGTATCAATAAAAAAACAAAACGGAGAATTGATAAATCAATAATTATAGTATGCTTCATTTAAAATAGCATAGGATCTTAATCTCAAGTATCCGAATTGCTCTTTTAAGAAACAGTTTAGAAACAACTTACCTACTCCTTACTGAATGATCCATTTAAAACGATAGGTTGTATTATCAATAGTAACTGACACGATATAAACACCCGAAGTTAAATTCGTTTCAATGGCATTGTTGATTTGATGATACTCAGAGTACACCAATTGACCTGCCAGATTTCTGATTTCAATATCACGGGCATCATTGTCCAGTCCATTGATGTAAAACATGGATTGATTGGAAGGATTCGGATAAATAACCAATTGCAATGGTGATTCATTCACTACAACTTCAACTTTTGAATAACCCACTTCACCACTTTTATCAGTTTGCTTTAAACGGTAGTAAGAAACTCCGGAATACGGCTTCAAATCTTTTGTTGAATAGGTAATTAAATCATTGCTATTACCTGCGCTTTTGATTTGTTCAACAAATTCAAAATTAATCCCGTCACGGCTTCTTTCAACAGTAAAGAAATCATTATTGATTTCACTGGTTGTCTGCCATACCAATTCCACTTCTATTGATTTGTTGAGTTTGGCGGTAAAGTTCAGTAAAGTTACCGGCAAAATATTAATACCACTCAGCGAACCGAATGTAAAAGGACTAAAACTGTTGATTGTATTAGATGTTACATTACCGGGTGTTGAAGTTGTGATAGCGCTCTGTCCCTTATTTTCCCATGCACTGCCATTCCATCGGGCAACCACCAGATCGGGTGTATAATAATTGATGCCGCTCAAGAAGTTTTCCCAGAACAGTTGAATTTTGATATTAGAAGTTCCCACAGTTCTGTCGCATGTCCAGTATTCTTTCTTACTTACATTGTTCAATACAGGTGTAGGTGAAGCTGCCATGGTTAAGGTATCTGTATAAGGTGTATTAAAGTATTGCGCTGTGAATGCATCAGTAATAGATGCCGGTGCTTCAATCCCTAAACGGGCCCATTTAGTGCCTTTTCCTAATGGAAAGATAAAGGAATCATTGCCCACTTTTTTCATAGGGCCGCTTACAAAACTATTGGCATTTCCTGCTGTAGAAGTTCCATCATCTTCGACAGTCAGAATATTGGTTGCTGTTGTTACAATTATTCCATTGGTCATCGTTAGATCACCTGTTATTGATATTGGCAAAGAGAGAGTCGTTGTTGTATTTGTTTTATCCTGTTCAAAATCACCAAATACTACTGAAGAAGCAGCACCACTAATAGTAGAAGCAGATGTGCCGGTAAATATCACCGGTCGTCCATCTCCTGTAAAAACACCATCCACTATAAAGTTTTGTTTAATATATATCCCTCTGTTGATGGTTAAACTGCCGGTACTTTCAATTTTCAAGTGATTGAATGTATTGACCCCCAATCCATTAATTTCAGCGGCTGCACCATCAAATCTAAACGTTGATGTTTGACCATCAAGTACGCCATTATTCAGCATCGATCCTGACAACAAATGGCTCGTGCCTGATCCACCATTGAAAGTAGCACCTGAAGCAATGCTCAATTCATCCGGAATGGTCCATGAATTTGGCGGTGTAACACCTGCGGCATTTGTATTCGTTATTTTAACAATATTAAAAACAGGATTAATATCCACTATGGTGATAGCGCCTGTTCCTGCAAACTCTACTTCACCTGTACTTATAAATGAAGTTCCATCGAGTGTTATGGTAGCGCTCGAAGAATAAGGTGCACCAGGAGTAAATTTCAATTTTCCACTACTGGTTACAGTGCCATTGTTTGTGAAATTGCCGTAAAATGTATGGGTTAATGGTCCGCCATTGAATGTAGCACCTGAGGCTACGTTAAATGCTACAAAAACAAACCAAGGCACTGAAGCTGTAACACCTGCTGTATTATTGATATTCACTGTGGCATAAGCCGGTGAACTGGTAGAGTTAATAATTGGTGAAACACTGCCGTTAAAATTAATGATACCTGTAGATGAACTCGTAATAGAGTTGATTAACTGAATGGTTTGTACTCTTGTACCTGTAAATGTTGAAGTACCGTTACTTGTTAAACTTCCTTTGTTTGTAAAATCACCATCGAGACTTGCATTGTTGCTACCGAAGTCAAGCGACCCTGTACTTTCAATATAGAAATCACCGGCCATAGACACACTTCCTGAGCTTACTGTATAAGATCCGGTAACGATGTATAAACTATATAAAGTACTGGTACCTGTAAATGTTTTGGTGGTGCCATTCAAAATCAAGGTGCTGGTGCCCGGAGTATAAGTACCATTGTTGACATAATTGCCATACAGAGTGGTTGAATTAATTCCCGGATTATAGGTAGCACCTGAATTAATTGTAAGATTTCCATTGATTTGAATATTTCCGATAAGTGATTTTGCCAGACTGCCACCATTCGTCAACAACAAATTCCCATAATTGACTTTGCGAATGGTTTGAGCGATGGTGCCATTATAGTTAACGTTACTTGACACATTTAATACGTTACTAATAAAATTATCAGGGAAATTATTGGCCCCTCCTACCTTAAGGGTAGCGCCTGAACCAATAGTAAAAACACCTCCATCACTTGAACGATTGGCCATAAATGTATCCAATGCTAAAGTACCGGCAGTGATGGTCAAAGTTGAATTGATCACAAGATTTTGTGTCAGTGTTAATTCACCTGAAACTTTATCTACAATGAGATTGGAAAACGTTGTACCATTAACGGTTTGGTTACCGGTACCATTAAATCGCGTTGTTCCATTTTCACTGATGAAATTACCGTTTTTCAACCAATTCCCTCCTATTTTAATGGTCGCAGCCTGGTTATAAAAAAATGTTGATGTGCCGATTGTAATATTACCGGCTACTGTTAGTGTATCGAATATAACAACTTCACCACCTGTGTTTGTTGTGAGGTTGCCTAACACTCTCGTTGGCGAATTAAATGATGCACGTTCAGTAGATTTTGAAATGGTGAGATTGTTATACGTAACGGGTGCTACTTTTTGAGCACCTCCTCCTGAGTAAACAACTGTACCTGTACCTGCTGTAAACGAGCCCCCTACATAATTATAGTTACCATTAAGATTTAATGTACCGTTCCCTGTAAAGTCTACCGCTCCGGTTGCTGTTTGATCGAAATCATTGCTTACGGTTACTGTACCTGTTCCTATTTTGAGTGTGATATCATGTCCTGAAACACTATCACTCAACAATAAATTAGTGCCTATATTTAAACTACCTGAAGCCACATCAATAATGTGTGATCGCGAAGTTGCCCATTTGCCTTTGGCGCTACCCTCTGTTCTAAGCGAGCCACCGTTAATTGTCAATGTAGAGGCCTTCACACTTCCAAAACGCAGTAAACTGATTTGTTCAGATGTTGTGATAATTGGTTGGTTAACAAATAATGTATCACCAATATAAGCGGCATCAGTAACTGTGGGTACACGATTGGCCATAGAGGTTCCTGATATTGTAGTCCAATTGGCTGCATTGTTCCATGCAGAACTTACAGTACCATTCCATCTCACAGTGTTTCTAATACCGGAACTGGTAAACCTACCTCCCAATGCGGTGATTCCGCTTTGTTCTAAATAATTAGCACCTGTATCTCTTGCAACAAAACCAATACTGTCCCAAGTGATACCTGAATTGTATTTGTATATTGCCAAATAAGGTTCTGAAAAAGCATTTAACTCATTATTTTCGTAGTGAAAACGCAATTTAGCACTGGTATATGTACCCGAAGGAACAGAGATGATGTACTCTCTCAAAACGCATTCAGCAGTTGGATCAAAGTCAGCAATAGCGCCCAATTTTGATGTAACTGTTACCGATGTAATACCTGATGGATTTGTAAAAGTAATCAGATTGTTTGGTCCTTCGAAAGAATAGGCTGTACCATTTGTAAACGAATGGCTATGAATAACAGTACCAATGATGATACCATTACCTGTGCGTCCGCTAGTGGTAGTGATGGCGTATACTCCTGTTGCAATATTGCCTGTTGTCATCACAATATCAGTTGCAGAAACGTTATTGGCCAGTGTTACTCTAATTGCAGCTGTTGATTTGTTTACCGTAAGTGTTCTGAATGTAGTGGCGCCTGTTATTGTTGCTGCATTAATCCCTCTTAATTGAATATCTGATGTAGCTGCAGTAAAAGTTCCATTATTGTTCCAGTGTCTGTAAAGTGAAAACACATAAGAAGAACCGTTAAAAGTGGTCCCTGTTTTAATTGTAAAATCGTTATTCACTGTTACAGCACCTAAAGGTGTTTTAGTATTACCATTTGACACTTCCAGATTGTGATAAGTGGCACTTACAACATTTTGTGCGCCTGTACTATTATATACAATTGTATTGGGTACAAGAGTCGTAACATCGAGTGTTCCGGTTTTTGTAAATGTGTTGGCAATACCCAGTATAGCGCTACTTCCCATGGTCAATGTTCTGGAAGCATTAATTGTCACATTATACAGATTCGCTGTTCCTGAAAAACTACTGACGCCATTGAAAGTTGCAGTTCCGGCACTTGCTGTAAATGACCCTGAGATTGCTACAGAAAGGTTGGCTAACACTGTAAAATCGATTGCAGTTGTTATACTTCCTTCAATACTTAACGTATAAAATGTGGTTGTGCTACTTCCATTCAATACTTTTGATGCACCGTTCATGGTGATTACGCCACCCGAAGCAGCAAATGTGCCGTTATTTGTTAAGTTACCATAAATATTGATATTGGCAGCTGTTGTAACACTTCCTGAAATCACAAGATTTGCAAATTCAAAACCGTTTCCTGATATTGTTTTAGATGCACCGGTCATTGTCACACTACCACCTGAAGCATGTGTAAATGCTCCGGGAGCTGATGTTGCAAGATTGCCGGATACATTGATAGCAGTACTACCTGACGCTGTGATACCTGTGGCAGATAATGTTAAATTAGAAAAATTATTTGTACCTGATCCACTTAAAATAGAAGTAACACCGGTAAAGGTAACTGTAGAGGTGCTGCCCGTAAATGTACCATTATTGATCCAGTTTGATTTGAAAGTATGAGAAAAGGACGATCCATTAAACGTACAACCTGAACCGATAGTAACTTCTTTATTAACCGTTATATTTTGACCTGCAGTGCAAGCCACCGCAGTACCGGCACCAACCGACATCGTAAAATTACCGGCTATAGTAAATGCCGTTGCAGGCAATGTTTTAGTGACAGAACCACTGCTGCTGCTGAGCGTTAAATTACCATAAGGAGCGGCTATTACTGTTTGAGCAGCGCCACTGTATTCAACTGTACTTGTTGAAGCAAAACTGAGGGTGCTGTAGTTGGCCGGAAAACTATTGGTTCCACCTATTTTCAATTGAGCACCAACGGCTATGGTGAATTCACCACCTGATGAAGATCTGGCTGCAGTAAAAGTACTTAAATCAAAAATACCTGCATCAATGTATATTTTACCTGAAGCGGCATTAGATGAATTTAATCCAGGTAAATTTCCGGACAAAGATTTGGTTGAACCGCCACTGATTCTCAGTATACCATAAGTCAATGCATTACTTACTGTTTGAGCGGTACTGGAAGATGCGTAATTGACGGTACTTGTTCCATTCAATGTTTTTGTACCTGAAATGGTATAGTTGCCGGCAAAAGTAGATGCATAAACAAACAATATTCCGGTAGAGTTAACAGTAAGGGCACCGGCACCCGACACAACATAGCTTGCAGGATTTAATGCTCCACTGACAGTAAGTGTTGTACCTACACTTATATTACTTGCAAGTGTGAGTGTGCTACTTGAATTGATTGTCAAAACTTTAAAAGTGGTAGCACCGGTAAGTGATTGAGCTGTACCTGTAAAGGTTACTTTAACATTATTGCCTGAAGCTGTAAATGTACCTGAATTGGTCCAGTTGCCTTTAACAGTAATTGTTTGATTATTGGTGTTTTCAAGAATAGTCCCATTGCTGTTAATGACTACATCACCAAAAACGTTTAAATTTTTAGCAATTGTGAGTGTTGCAGTTACAGAACCTCCTACTGTCAGATTTTTACAGGATGATGTAGAGGTTAATCTGGGTTGAAAAGAACCGGTGAAGTTGGCATCGCCAATAATAGCATCAACGGTTGAGCTTGGCACGCCTGCCGTCCAGTTTGAAGCTGTTTTCCAAGAGGTGCTGGTTGTGCCTTTCCATGATGTTTGGGCACTTGCTGCTGAGGTAAGCATTATGAAGGTAAAGCATAATGCTATTTTGAATAATAGTTTAAGCATATAGTTTTTTCAAGCCCGACAACAAATTGTTCAGCTAAAGCAGTAAACAACTGAATCAACAG
This sequence comes from Bacteroidota bacterium, assembly GCA_040386935.1. Lineage (GTDB taxonomy): Bacteria > Bacteroidota > Bacteroidia > NS11-12g > UBA955 > JABMMZ01. The sequence goes on from JAZKEQ010000057.1 coordinate 26,336, forward strand.
AGCAATTTGCTGTGAAGGCTTAATAGTTAGTTTTTAGTTTATGTCTTTTATTTATATAAAAAAAGCCATGTTGCTGTATGTGGGTGACATTTTTAAAGCTGTATTAAATAAAAATTATCACCTTACAAAAGTATCTTGAACAAATATAATATAATGTAATTGAAAAAATGAAATTTTGTAGTTGAATTTATGACAGTAAAACTACTATCTTTCGTCAAATCAATTTATTGCGAATTGCATATTGTGTCAGTTCAACATTAGACTTCATTGCTAGTTTTTCCATTAGGCGAGCCCTGTAAGTCGCTACTGTAGCAGGGCTTATACACAATTTATCTGCTATTTCCTTTACTGTTTTAGCAGAGGCTATCAGGCATAAAATTTCAAATTCCCTGTTTGAAAGCAGCTCTTGAGCTCTTGCAATTTCAGCTTTCTCATACAACATTTTCAGTTCAGCATTTTTTAATTCCAGTTCAGCAGAAATTTTTTGTTTTTCTAATTCAACTTTCTTCAGCTTAAGATTGCGCAACAACACTTCTGGTAATCTTTTAAAACTGGCTTTAAGCATAAAATCATCCACACCCTCACTCTGGCATTCCATAGCCAGATTTTCTGTCAAGGAACCTGTCACAAGAATAAATGGCACATTCAACCCCATATCCTTAAACAATTTAAATGCATGCATCCCATTAAACATTGGCATTGAATAATCCGCCAGTACTATATCAGGAATAAATTCTGTGAGTGCTGAAAGAAAGTCCTGTTTATTGGAAACATGGAGATAGCTGTTTTTTAAACCGGTTTTATCCAACTCCCGTTTCATCAACTCTACATCTTGAGGATTGTCTTCTAAAAATAGAATTTTATAACTCATTTAAATTATTTGCGGTTTGTTTTACAAAGCAATACAAAACTATAACAAATAAAATGCTCAGATGTTTCGTTTTTTCAACAGTCTTGTCTATAAATGTCTTTCATCTATTGCTTTCAGTCAGAGAATAATCCGGCATTTTTTTTTACCTATTTTACATTGTCATCGATTATACCACCCTTTCCCCCTTGTAATGGCTATATAGATGAATTTAGCTGCCATTTTTTAACTTTATAAAAAAAACAAAATAATTAAATATTTCAGGAAGGCCTAAATACAATACACTCAATATTTTGAAATAACCTTAAGCCTTCAATAATATATCACAAATAAAGAAAATATATCAAATCCATCATCACAATTATATTATTTAGTTTATGTAAACCAGAAAATATAAAAAATATAATTAAAATAAAAGTATCATATATTGATTTTTAATGCAATATTTGCCATAACCGTGTCAGTCAAATCTAATTATTTGGCAAGCATATATCGAATCAGGCAGCACTTCGTTTTCTTGCTGAATCATTAAATCAGTTGACATTAATACATTTATTAATGGCGAATAAAAACCAAATAACTAAGCCTTCTGGCGATACGCTTAACATTACACCCGAGCATCAGCAGATGTTGTATACTGCTATTGTCAATTATTCTGAAGACGCCATTTTAAGCACAACACTTGATGGAATTGTAACGAGTTGGAACCGGGGTGCTGAAAATATATTTGGCTTTTCAGCTGCTGAGATAATCGGCAAAAATACTTCAATTATTATTCCTAATCATTTAACAAAACAAGATGAGGAAATATTGAACAAAATCAGATCAGGGCTGGCCGTTGATCATTTTGAAACAGAACGCATCAGAAAGAATGGAGAAACTATTTCCGTATCGCTGATGGTATCCCCCATCAAAGATGCAGATGGAACCATCATTGGCGCATCCAAAATTTCAAGGGACATTACAAAACAAAAAAATGCAGAGGCAGAAATAAAAAGATTAAACTCAGAACTGGATTTAAAGGTTTTGAAAAGAACTGAAGAATTGCAGAAAGCAAAAGATGAACTCTCGGGAGCACTTGAAAGCACTTCCTTTTTGGCCGGCATTGCTGCCAATATTCAAGACCCTGTCATTACATCTGATGCCAATTCGTTAATTACAAGATGGAACGCTACTGCTGAGCGATTATTGGAGTGGAAAAGTGAAGAAGTAATAGGAAGAAGTACTGTTGACGTGTTAAAGGTTATTTACAATCATCAAAGCCGAGAACAAATTTTGATATCGTTTGCTGAAAAAGGGTACTGGCAAGGAGAAGTTATATACCACACCAAATCCGGCAAGCCCCTCAATGTATTAGTTACAGCATCTACGATGAAAGATGCGACAGGCACAACAATAGGTAATCTCATCATCGCCAGAGATATTACTGAACGCATAGACTCGGAAAAAAAATTCAAGGAATTTGAACACTTTTTTAATAACAGTAACGATTTATCCTGCATAGCCAATAATGATGGTTTTTTTGAAATTATTAATCCTTGCTTTGAACAAGCCCTCGGCTATTCTCACAACGAACTTTCAAATTATCCATTTATAGATTTTGTACACCCCGATGACATAGCTGCAACAATTACTGAATATGAAAAATTAAAAGCCGGAGCCACTGTCATCCATTTTCACAACAGATACAGGGCTAAAAATGGCAATTACTTACTGCTCGACTGGAATGCAACGCCTAACCCCATTACCGGTAAAATATATTGCATTGCACGCGACATCACAGCAAGAAAGAAGGCCGAAGATGATTTGAGCAAATTAAATGAAGAACTTGAACAAAAGGTACAAGAACGAACTGAACAAATAACGAAGAGTGAGGTGCAATACCGCCACTTATTCGACAATAATCCTATGCCCATGTGGGTTATTGATTTAAAAACATTTAAATTTTTGGATGTCAATAAAATGGCCATTATACAATATGGCTATAGCCGCCTTGAATTTTTAAGTATGACTGCTGTTGATATACGCCCGATTGAAGACAGAGAGATATTTATAAATTCTGATCACGCTACAACAACATCCAAAGACAATTATAAAAGAGGCATTTGGCGACACCGTAAAAAAGACGGCACGATTATACAAGTTGATATTAATGCCCATGAAATAACTTTCGAAGGCATACCGGCTAGACTGATACTGGCAATGGATGTAACAGAACAAAAAGAGGCTGAAGAAAAATTGATATCAAGCGAAATGCGATTTCGTTCTTTAATAGAAAACAGTGCAGAGGGCATTGCTATGACAGATGAATTGTCTAACAGCCTTTACAGAAGTCCGGCAGCAAATAAAATAATGGGGCCGATAACAAATGATAAAACCATTAATCTTACACATCCTGACGACATCCCTAAGTTAAAAGAAACTCATATCAAAGTCATGCAAAACCCGGGTGTAACATTCCCATTCCAGGGCAGATTCATGCATGCATCCGGCAATTACATTTGGCTGGAAGGCACATTCACCAATCTACTACATATTAAGGGTGTGAATGCTATAGTTGCGAATTACCGCGACATTACAGAACGCAAAAAAGCTGAAGAGGAAATCAGGCTACTGAATGAAAATCTTGAGAAAAAAGTAGCCGAACGCACTGAACAATTAGAGAGCGTCAATAAGGAACTTGAATCATTTTCATATTCGGTATCACATGACTTAAGAACCCCTCTACGCGCAATTAACGGCTATTCAAAAATATTGGAAGAGGATTATTACAATCTGTTTGATGAAGAGGGTAAGCGATTACTTTCAACTGTTCAACAAAATGCTGCAAAAATGGGAAATCTGATTGATGATTTACTCACTTTTTCGAGACTGGGAAAAAAGGAAATAGTAAAAACCAAAGTCGATATGACCATTTTGATAGAAAACAATATAGCTGAATTAAACAATATTGACAGTGAGAAAACAACTATTACAATTGACAAATTGCACACTGCCCTAGCCGACAGCGCATTGATGAATCAGGTATGGGCCAACTTACTGTCCAATGCCATTAAATATTCCAATAAAAAAGACCACCCAATTATAATCATATCATCTGAAAAAACAGAGCATGAGATTATTTATTCAATTACTGATAATGGTGCGGGTTTCGACATGGCTTATGCCGATAAATTATTTGGTGTATTTCAACGCTTGCATGGCTCCTCCGAATTTGAAGGAACAGGCGTAGGCCTTGCTCTGGTACATAGAATCATATCAAAACACGGTGGGCGGATATGGGCAAAAGGTGAAATTGACAAAGGTGCTACATTTTATTTTACTATCCCGATAAACACTTCTAATAAAAATTATGGAAAACAATGAACTAGAAATCCTTCTGATCGAAGACAACGTTAACGATGCTGAATTAACCACCAGGGCGTTAAAGAAAAATAAGATTGCCAACCATATTATCCATTTACACGATGGTGCAATCGCATTGGATTTTTTATTTGGCAAAGGTGATTATGAAGGTCGCAACACCAAAAACAAACCAAAGGTTATACTACTTGATTTAAAGATGCCAAAAATCAGTGGCTTAGAAGTACTTGAACAATTAAAATCCAATACTCTCACCAAGCATATTCCAGTGGTAATGCTTACTTCATCCAAAGAACATCCTGATATTGAAAAGGCTTATGAATTGGGTGCCAACAGCTATATTGTAAAGCCTGTAGACTTTGAAAGTTTTCGAAAAACTGTTAATGATTTAGGCGTATATTGGCTCATGCTCAACCAACCCCTTTTATAATACCAATTTGAATAAATCAATTCAACATACTATTAAAATACTTCATCTTGAAGACACTCCTACTGATGCAGAATTAGTAGAGCGTGAATTAAAAAAAGGCAATATTCAATTTGAAAAACTAATAGTTGACAATAAGACTGATTATGAAAAAGCATTAACAGATTTCTCACCGGACATCATACTCTCAGACCATTCTCTCCCCTCTTTTGATTCCATCTTGGCTTTAAAAATAGTTAAAGCCCGCAATATTAATATCCCTTTTATATTGATTACATCTTCAGTAAACGAAGAATTTGCCGTTACAATAATGAAAGAAGGTGCTTCTGATTATGTATTGAAGGATCGCTTACAAAGATTACCTGCAGCTATTGCCAACTCTCTTGAAAAATATAATCTCGAACTAGAGAAACACAAGTTCAATGAATTGTTGATTGTCAATGAAAAGCGATATCGTTCATTGATAGAAAAAAGTTCTGACATGGTAACGATATTATCCGGTGAAGGACTAATACAATATTGCAGCCAATCAGTCGAAAAAATATTGGGTTATTCGACTGAGGAATTCAAACTCAAAAATGCAGTTGAACTGATACACCCTGACGATATCGCTGTATTTGCTGAAGGCCGAAAAGAATTACTCAAAACACCAGGACAAACTTTCAATACCTCGTTAAGAATAAAACACAAAAACGGACAATGGCGTTGGATAGAAACTGCGCTTACCAACATGCTGGAAGAACCGGCTATCTATGGTTTAGTAGCTAACTTTAAAGACATATCTGACAAAAAAATAGCCGAACAAATAAGAGAATTTGATCGCAACAATCTTAATGCACTCATTAATAATACTAAGGATTTGATGTGGAGTGTTAATACTGATTTAAATCTTATCACCTCTAACAATCAATTTGATGAAATGGTCAAATTTATGACCGGTAAAAGCATTACGAAAGGAGAAAGCGTACTTTCAGTAGGATTTTCTGAAGATCAGATTACAAGATTCAAATCATATTATCAACGCGCTCTTAAGGGTGAGACATTTACGGTTTTAGAATATTCACAAATTCCGGATGATTATTGGTCTGAAATTTCCTTCAACCCGATATATAAAGATAATAAAGTTATCGGGACTGCCTGCAAGGCTCACGATATTACTCAAACAAAAATAACTGAGGCAAACCTCCACCTAAGCAAATCGCGCTTGATAGAAGCTCAGGCCCTTTCAAAAATAGGCAATTGGGAAACTGATTTAAAAACATTAAAGGTTATCTGGTCTGCTGAAACTTACCGTATTTTTGGATGTCAACCCGAAGATTTCAGTTCATCTCATCCTGATTTTTTGAAATTTGTACACCCTGATGATCTTAAAAGAGTGAGTGATGCATTCGACACCTCCTATCAATCTAAGTCAGTCAATATTATAGAGCACAGGATAATTACCCCATCAGGAGAAATAAAACATGTGGAAGAAAGATGGCGTATTGTTTTTTCAGATGAAGGACAAGCAATTAGAGCGATGGGCACTAGTCAAGATATTACTGAAAGGAAAATTGGCGAAGAAAAATTAAAAAAAAGCGAGGCACTACTATCAGAATCACAACGACTCGCGCACCTAGGCAATTGGATGGTAGATTTTAAAACAGAAAAAGCTATTTGGTCGGAAGAAACCTGTCGGATATACGGCATTCCGGCCGATGAAAATATTCATGAATATTCAGATTTAATTGCTTTTGTTCACCCCGAAGACAAAGAGAATGTAATGACTACAATCAATGATGCCATGCAAACACATGGAGATACTGAATTGAATCATCGCATCGTATTAAAAGACGGCACTGTTAAACATGTTTATTCAAAAACAAGATTTGAATTTGATGAAACCGGCTTACCAAGTGGATTATACGGGATTACCCTTGATGTTACAACCAGAAAAAAAACAGAATTATTGCTTCAGAAAAGTGAAGCATTTAGTATTGGTGTGCTTAATTCACTGAGCGCACACATTGCTGTAATAGACAAAGAAGGTGTCATCATTGCTGTAAATGAATCGTGGAAAAGATTTGGTGCTGAAAATGGCGAAACAAGTTTTAAAAGAATTAATGTATACAGTAATTACTTTGATGTGTGTGCAAAATCATCAGATGAGGGCATTGAAGACGCCACAATAGTATTGAAGGCCATGCATGATATCATCGATGGAACTATCAATGATTTTTATTTTGAATACCCTTGCCACTCCCCAAATGAATTGCGGTGGTTTGGATTAACTTTAAGGAAATTCGAAAGCGATAATTCATTAATGGTTGTATCGCATCAAAATATTTCTGAACGCAAACTGGTTGAATTGGAGCGGACAAAAATTACAGAAGATTTAACTCAAAGAAATAATGACCTTGAACAATTTGCCTATATCATCTCACATAATCTAAGAGGCCCTGTTGTAAACATAATGGGAATTTCAACAGCAATGGAAGATTTAAGCAATGATGAGGAAAACAAATTGATACTGAATAATGCCTTAAATAAATCAGTAGCAAAATTAGATGAAGTCGTAAAAGATTTGAATCATATCTTACAAGTTAAACGCGAAATTAATGAAACAAAAGAATTAGTATTTCTTCCTAATTTAGTAGAGGATATTAAAATAAGCATTGCAAATTTAATAGATAAAAACAATGTCACTATCCAATGTAATTTTTCGGAAGTATCAGAATTTACAACTATTAAAAGTTACATATATAGCATTTTTTATAATCTGATAATCAATAGTATTAAATTTAAACAACCCAATATTCAGCCAATTATTAAAATAAAAAGCAGTTTACAAAACGGGCAAATGGTATTAACTTTTAAAGACAATGGTTTGGGCATTGATTTAAATAAAAAAGGGGTTCAGGTATTTGGACTTTATAAACGTTTTCACGCTAATATAGAGGGCAAAGGCATGGGTTTGTTTATGGTAAAGACACAAGTAGAATCATTGGGTGGCAAAATAAACATCAGCAGCAAAGTGAATATTGGAACTGAATTTACATTGGTATTTTAACCGCTAAACTTAGCCAGCTAATTGACAATCGTTTTACTATAAAAAATTATAAAAAGTATGGTTGGGCCGACTGAGGGGAATTATTAATTGGGTGTTTCCGTAATAGGATACAAAATAATTTGTAGTCGTCCATAAATTTACACTCCATTCAACTTATAATTTGCTCCTTTCCATATCAATTCAGGCCATCACATAAATGATGTGTAATTTTCAAAAGAAACTAGCTTTTTAGTGTTCATATGCCGTTATTAATATCCACTTTGTTAAATTAGTTTTGTTCTCAATCAATCCAATGCATTATGAAAAAAATCATTACTAAAATAATTTTCTTCCTGCTAATAAGTTCGTTCTTTTTTATCTCCTGTTCGAAAAAAGGAACTAATGAGATTATAGATAACTCACCCGATAGCCTTTCATACATGAGTACTGTTATGGATATTCACAAAGCCAAACCAATGGCAAACATGAAAGGATATGTTAATTTTACTTTTACTTCCAGTGGTTATTCAGGTCCATGGTGGAAATTCAATTTTTCAACAACAACTGTATTCAAAGTACTGGATTCATTTTACACAGATTCAGCCGGCAATTTTTCATTTACTTTAGACAAAGAACAACTTAAAGACTTTTATGGCGCCTATCTAACCTTTGTTGTGCCTGAAATCTACCAAACACCTGTTGTTATGTCTAAAGATTTTTACAAACTGATTAAAGGCAGTATTATCCCTGTAGACCCATGGGGATATATCCTTGTTAATTTCAAAAATTTCGGTTTTACCAATACGGCTTGTGACTACTGCTGGGTGGATGTTTGTAACCCTGCCGACACTTCAAAAATAAAACAATTGGTACATTGGTCATATAGCACCTTACCTCCTCAAGGGTATTATGCTAAAATGACTCCAGGTCAGTATTTACTAAAAGCCCGGTACTCATGTGGTAGCTTTACTAGAGAAGAGTTAGTACCTATCACCCTTCTCGGTTATGATACCATTGAGTTAAAAAACTATCTCCATTATTAATATTTTTTCTATATTGCAATGAAATATGTTTGCAAAAAAAATATTGGCATTATTGCTTTTGACGATTATGTGTATTAACACTAAAGCATCTGATGTACCAACGCTTAGTAAAAGAAAATCAATTGGTTTTTGGTATTCCCCAAATATCAGTTACCGCTATCTGAACAACCAATTAGGGAATAACAACACCAGCAATATTATTAGTTATAGAAACACCAATGAACGCCCCAAATATGGCTATCAACTAGGCCTTAATTATGCTTATTTTTTGAATGAACAGGTGAGTTTGGAAATTGGCTTAGGACGGACCAATTGGGGTTACAGAAATCCTAATCTGATATTTGGAGACGACATTGATACTACAGGTTATATCGGCCGAAGTACAATCATTTACAATTTTCACTATTTCGATATGCCATTAAAATTTCAATATGGTATTGGTAAAGGTAAATGGCGGTTTGCCCTTACAGCCGGTTTTTCATTTCAGTATTTAACTGATTTGAAATGGAAAAGAATTTCAAAAAAATATTCAGGTGAAGTAGAGATAGAAAGACATACATCTCAATATAACGGCAGAAAATTTAACTTAGCGCCAATGCTTGGTTTAGGGGTACAATACTTTGCAGATGCGTATTGGAACATTCAATTAAAACCAACTTATCGTTACGGTGTTATCAGCTTAAACAATACAACACTCACAGAAAATCTATGGAGTCTGGGAGTTGATATTGGGGTCAATTATTTATTTGACTAGTGCAATACAATTAATATATTTTATTTCACGAATGTACTATTTTCGTAAAACCTGCGTTAAGAGATAAAATAAAAACCAATCCTACAGCAATGAAAAACAATTCATCACTTGTTAGCCAACACAATGCGTTGAATGATGCTGTATTTCGATCTAAGATATTCTTACTCACCATGCGAAGGGTTGCAATCAATGCACTTAACCCTACCAAACAATTCAAAGACAAGGGACAGATGCAATCATTTCCGGTGATTGCAAAATCTGAAAGCGCTCTTTGGAACCCTGATGACAATGCCGAGAACTGGATACTTACAGCCGGTAAAATTCAAAATCTGAGAATTGCTTCACAAATGATTAATGGCAGAGAAGTGCCGGCCGGACAAACTTTCAGTTTCTGGCAACACATCGGTAATCCCAATTTTGGAAAAGGCTTTGTTACCGGTCGCGAAATCAGAGAGGGCTGTATAGTACCAACTATTGCGGGTGGCCTGTGTCAGTTATCCAATGCCTTATACGATGCTGCTTTAAAAGCGAACTTTAACATCATAGAGCGTCACCGCCACACCAAAGTAATCAAAGGTTCACTGGCTGAACAAAACAGAGATGCAACAGTAAAATGGAACTACATGGATCTGCGGTTTTCATCCGATTCTGATTTCAGAATTGAGATTGTACTGACTGCCGATCAATTGATTGTTGAATTTCGCAGTAAAGACAAAAACAGTACAGCAAACAGTCGGGCTGATATTATCCATAAAGCCTCGACACTGAATGATTGTTATTCATGTGGCAATTTGCAATGCTATAAACACCCTGGCGAACAAGCGATAAAAAAAGAAACCGGTATTACCACTTATATCCTTGATGAACACTGGAAAGAATACAGTGATTACATCAATACCAATGCAGATAAAAAGGATACGTTCATTGTACCATTTCACAACAATCGCTTTTTTAAACCGGTGCGCTATCAGTGGCCAATTAAAACAAATACCGGAATTAATACAGTTACACAACCGGCTGTGATCCGCTCATTGAAAATGCGATTGTTTTCAAAACGCAATCTATTTTCACTTTCCCTTTCGCTTGATAAAAACATTGCAGAAGCAGCAGCAAAGCGCATCCCCATTGAAAGTACTCATTTGGTAATTGCTCAAAATCTATTGCCATTCTTAAGTGCGACCGGTGCTCTAGGTGGTAGAACTTATGATGTATTGATGACCAGACTGCCAATGGAAAAACTTCATGAAAGATTAGATAGTGCCCATTCTAAGTTTCCTGAAAGCACTACACTGAATGACTTTAGAGCACCGCAAACTTTAATAGACATTGAAAATAAAACCCTAACAGGTGCCCGCCACATCATTACGCCTCATGCAGAAATAGCTGAGTTATTTAAAAATAAGGTCATTCACCTGCCATGGTATTATCCAAATGCATCACAAGTAAAGCCATTGCATACTGATAAAATTTTATTCCCTGCTTCTTCACTCGGTCGGAAAGGTGCTTATGAAGTCAGACAATTAGCCTTATCTCAACAACTCACTGTGGTTATAAAAGGCAAGGCCACCGAACATGCCGATTTCTGGCAAGGCATTCCCATTGAGTTTGCCGAAGGCCTTTCATTTGACTCCATTACTGCTGTTGTATACCCAGCTTATGTTGAACATCAGCCGCGACTGTTATTGAGAGCCCTGGCAGCCGGTATGCCTGTTATTGCATCAGATGCCTGTGGATTGGCCCCTCACCCATTGCTCACCATTGTGCCGGTTGGTAACTCCAATGAATTGATGAGAGCTGCAACAAATCTGTTACAGCATAAAACGCGCGAAAAAGTTTTAAATTAATAGATACCTGAATTCAAAAAGCCTGTTTATGGACACCATTTGATAAAGCTATTTTCTGCCATTGCAGGTAAAACTTTCGTCAACCATACAATATTCACCCTTCTAAAAAGGTTTTACTATTTTAATAAATAGTATGTGTTCCAGATTTTTTGTATCAATAGTTTGTGGCCTGTTATTTTTATCTCAAGCCTTTGCCGATGACACCACTTATATCAAAGTCCATTTCCTTTATGGATCAAAACCCAAATGGGCTCATCGCAAGACAGAATACAAATGGTTTGGCGGTAAAATTGGTGGTCATGTAGGCATAGAGATAGACTCAAATGAAATTCTTAATTTCCTTCCCTATGGTCGCTTTCATTGGTTTGCCCATAGTAAGAACAGGCATAGCCACTACGCTTTACACGAGCCTGAACAATTTTGGGAAATACTCGGTAACACCATAGGCACTGTAAAAAAGGCAACAATAGTCATACCCATTACCGGTCGTCAAAAAAAACAATTGGATAGCTTAAAGCAATTATACATGCGACAAACGCCATATGATTATGCATTAGCGGGTATGCGCTGCGGTTCTGCTACTTATGAAATACTTGCCCAATTGGGAATTTTAAAACAATACAGCTATAAAAAAACTTACCGAAAAATTTATATTCCTAAAAAATTAAGAAGACAATTACTAAATTTGGCCAAACTCAACCACTGGAAAGTGATACGACAGCCGGGTACCGAAAAACGAAAGTGGGAAGAGGATTAAAACATTATGAACAGAAAAGATTTTTTAGGCATACTCTGGCGTAAAGCAATTAAACCGGTATTGATATTAATCGCGGTTTATTTGATTGTCAAATTTATATTAGCTGTATTTTTAGAGGATAGTAGCGAAAGGGCAATAGTAGAAATATCAGTATTCTTTTTGGCGATCTACATCGGTGCTACTGTAGCAGGTATAATCCTTTCTTCTTTGCTAGGGTTATTGTTCAGCATCTTACCGCCTGTCTTCAAAACAATTTTACGAATTGCGGTTGAATTATTATTCTTCCTCATCCCCATTGCATTTGGCGTCATGTTGTTTTACACTTGGCATCACGACAGGCTCATCGCCATTGCCATATTGGCCTATGTTACCATTAGTCAATTGTATTCCATCATAAAAAAAGAAAGTACCTAATATTTTATATGCTAGACATGCGTCCGGTTTGCGAGAATTGCACCAAACCACTTCCGAATGAAACTACCGAAGCCATGATATGCACTTTTGAATGCACATTTTGCAGCGACTGTGTCACCAAAATTCTAGAAAATGTTTGTCCGAATTGTGGTGGTGGATTCGAGAAACGCCCTACCCGACCGAATACTTGTGCAACTGAGAATTGTATTACAAACTTCCCTGTAGCAACTGAGCAAAGAATAAGGCCTGTCAACAGTGAACATTTGAGTAGACTCAAACTTATTTTTAAAAATACGGATCCCAGAAAACGCTGACCTATAAAAAATGCCACCCTTGGGCAGCATTCAAATTACGTTTTAAAAACTATCAGGTATTATTTCTTCTCTAACGTTATCATGTATTGATCACAGCAATATGTAAAGGGAAAATAGTGCTCAATGGCTTTGTCAATACGCATCAATGCTTTCATTAAACGGGGATAACGCTCTACAAAGTTTTCTATAAATGGCGGAGGTACTGTAATACAAATACCTTTTAAACTTACTACATTAAAATCTTCCTTCATGGCTTGTACAACATAAGAAGGGTTGTAATAAAAACACTTGAACATAACGCCTTCAATATTGGCATCGGTACCTCCTTTTTTAAAACGCCTGAATGCTGTTTTAAATTTCCCCTTAAAAAGCATCACATTTTCCCATGGGCAAATTTTAGGCATAATCACAATGCTTACCCTACCCCCTGACTTTAACAAAGGCGACATGGACTTTAAAACCTTATCTAAATTTGGGGTACAATTCAGTCCGCTGAAATTGGAATAAATATAATCGAATGTTTGTGGATGTAAAGTCTCTAACTGTTCAAAATTGCATTGCTGTGCTTTGATCTTGTCATGCAATTGTCCTTTTTCAATTTTAGCATTCAATTGTTGTAACATACCCGGAGCATTATCAGTTGCCAAAATGGTGTGACCTAAACCACCTATGTACAAAGTATCCATACCGGTCCCACAATTTAATTCTAAAATATGTGAAGCAGGTTTTACATATAGCTGTAATTCTTCTCTGAATTTAGAACGCATGTATTCCGATAACGCATTGTTGGTATACACCTCGTCAAATACTGTCGATTGTTTTGAGAAGGCCTCGCTTACTTTGTGTTCATTCATTGGATTACAAAGTTTGTTTAAGTCTGAAGCGCTGCAATTGACCCAACAATACATACTTGACATAAGTAAGTAAAGCGTGCAACCATTGCATAGAAATCGTTTTTGTTTTCAAAATATTCAGGGCCTTGTACTGCCTGTAAATACTGTGGGTAAGGCGGTGCAGGGTTTTATAAAATCCCGGCTGATAGGTATTGTGAAACATCATGGCCAATTCATCTGAATCGCTCCAATTCGCTTTGGTTTTTAAATCCTGTTTTACTCTTTCGTAAAACACCGTACCAGGTAGTGGATACGACACTGAAATACCAATGTCATCGGGCATGGTATCTTTCACCAATTGAATGGTTTTTTGAATATCATTCAACTCTTCTCCGGGATAACCGTATTGCAAAAAGTAGGCTGCTTTAATGCCATGTTGTTTCAACAGTTGACGGGCTTCTACAATCTGTTCAATTGTGGTACCCTTGTCCATCGCATCCAGTATTTTTTGAGAACCACTTTCTGCTCCCATCCATACTTCATCACACCCTGAAAGTGCTAATGCTTCAACATATTTTTCTTTTACCAACAAGTCGGCACGCGATTGAATTTTATATTTAAAATGGATGTTTTCTTTATTCACCAATTCTGCAAAATGAATGACCCATTCAGGTTTTAAACCAAATATATCATCGCAAAACCAGATATGATCAAAATGGAACAATGTTTTTATAAGCGCCAATTCTTTCACCACATGTTCAGGACTGCGCATGTTATAAATATTGCCGTATATGGGCTTGGCGCACCAATTACATTTGTAAGGACAACCACGGGTAGTCGCAATATTCACAGAGAAATAACCGTGCTTCTCCATCCATACTTTTTTATAGGGTGCTATATCCACCAGATCCCAAGCGGGTAAGGGCATGCTGTCGAGGTCTTTTTTTATTACACGTTTATTGGTTTTTACAATTTCACTACCGTTGAAATACGCCAGTCCCATGATATCTGAAATTGTTCCTGTATTTGTATGCAATACATTCATCAACTCCAATAAAGTGTATTCAGCCTCCCCTATTATTACATAATCTGCACGGTGCTCAATGTATTTGGCATAATGATCCGTAGAATCAGAACTGGCCACTATCACCTTACAACCTTTAGATGCCGCATACTCTTGCATTCTGAATGCGGCCTCACGCATATTAGTGAGACACATTTTGGTGAGGTAATTAAACCCGTCATCGTATATTACCAGCACTTCGGGTTGAATGCTATCAAATACAGGCATCAACTCATCTGAGCTGTGTGCAAACATGGTATCAAAAAGTGACACCTCATGGCCATTCTCTCTCAATAAAGCAGCGGCATACAATGTCCCCAATGGCGCGTATGGCATGGCATGTCGCACCTGTTTAGGGTCGAACTGCATGAAATAAGAATGTGTCAATAATACTTTCACTGTCTGTTTATTTTACAACCAATTGGAAAATTTTTTGAGAATAATTTTTTGATGATTGCGGGGATGATTTTTGGAAATATTGATACGGGTTCTGAATGCCAGGTCATAATCTGACATCGGATAACCGGCTTTGTTCCATTTGCGTTTCCATTTTCTATCCGTAAAATTCATCAGACTTTGGTTCAAACTTTCCAAGGGGAAAATACCCAAAGTTTTTTCAAAAACAGATTTAACAAAATACTGCTTGTTGGTTATATCGGTTGTATTGACCTTGAAATGGGGCAATTGTTGCAACGCCCAATGATTGGCTTGTAGAAACTGATGATATGCAGAGGCATTGTATACAGGAACTAAAGTCGCTATTTCATTGATAACAAAAATATTTTTATCTTCAATTTCGAGACTACTTTCATCAATAAAATAATTCATACAGAAATATTTCTGACGCCCCAAAAGAAAAGTCAATTTTTTAAACAAGTGCAATAGCGTGCGGCAAATCCACAAGCGATTGTTCGCAGTGATAATAAAAAAATCAAAATCAGTTTTATCATCCGCATACTGTTTTGAAAGCGAGCCGGATATACCGACAAAACGCACAAAAGGGAATCGCGACAATAAGCGTCCTACTCTCATAGCCTTTGGCAATAATTCAGAGGCTTTTTCTTCTCCTTGTATTTTTGTTGCTACAATTTTTGCATCATCTTTAAGGGTATAATGTTCATTGATGAAATATAATTGCCCTTTATCAACTAATTGCTGTAAATCAGTATTCAACTCATCTATAGTGCAATGGAAAGGCAGAAACCGATAAATTTCTTCGGCTCTTAAAGGATGTTTAAAAATGTTGTAATAGTTGACTATTTTTAAAATCTCACTTTCCTTGGTCACAATATCAATTGTATCAGTTAAAATCAAAGTTTAGTTAGTTCGCTTGCCAAATGACGGAATGTCAAAAGGACTATTTTTACATCCAGAAGCATCGAATAATGTTTAACATAGTAAATATCTTTTTCAACGCGCCTATAAAGATCAGTTTGGTTATGAACAGGTCCTTTGAAGCTATTGACCTGTGCCAATCCTGTGATACCGGGTTTTACCAAATGACGTTTATCGTATCCCGAAATGATTGACCTGAATTCAGCATTGTCGTTCAACATGTGAGGGCGTGGGCCTACGAGGCTCATTTCGCCTTTTAAGACATTAATAAATTGTGGCAATTCATCTAATCCGCTGATGCGCAAAAAACGACCCGCTTTTGTAATTCTTCTGTCGCCATCTTCTGCTGCTTTGGTATCGGCTTCAGCATTCACCCGCATGGTGCGAAATTTATAGCATTTGTACCACTTGCCATACTTGCCACTTCTGATCTGTTTAAACAATGGGCCACTGCCGGTTTCAAGCCAAATTATTAAAGCTAAAATGGGGTACATCCAGCTGAGTACACCAACTACCATTATAGATGCCGCAACAATATCGACCGTTCGTTTTGTAGCTCTTAATAGTAAAGATTTTTCGGGTAAATTTACATCGCGTACATACGCTTTGATTGCATCATTAACTGTTACAGGGTCAATGATTCGGGGTGAATTATGTAATATCGCAGTTTCCATCAACAAAGCTTATTTAGAAAAAACAAAGCACAAAGATGAGTCCAAAAGTTTTAATATTTTCGATTCGGCTTCACAGATGTGAGCAAAACAGAAAAAAATAACGAAAAACTGACAATTCCCACTTCCCTTTCCAGTACAGATTCTGTGATAAAACAAGCTGCATATAACAGAATAAATAGTAAAATAGCGGATTGACGATGAACAAGTCCCATATAGCCTAAATAACCAAGCAATGCCATTAACAACAGCAACCCAACAATCCCACAGGCCATCAGCACTTCCATGTATTGATTGTGATAATTATAATTCAAATAACCATGATCATTGCTACCGCCATTACCGGTGTACAAATGATGGGCTTTGATTTTATCATTTAATAGTGGCCTGTTATCACCCGGTGACACCCCCAACAAATAGGCTTGTTTTTCCTCTAAAATTTCAAAACCAAATCGGGCCAATACAACGCGAATAGCAACTCCGTCAAAATACATATCAGGAGAGAATTCCTTTTGATAAATAGTTGGAGATGACAAAACCTGAATATCTGAATAGCGTTTTCGAACAGGATTATCGGTCATGAGTAGAATAAATATTACCGCCATTATTGAACCCATTGAGAACAGTAATAACATTTTTCTTTTTCTTAGGCGATAAACTAAAACACCCAAAGACAATAGGGCATACACGATTATCTGTGTTTTGGATGCCAATAATACGACCCCTACTGACAAGACAATCAATACAAGCCCATACAGATTTTTATGTAAGGCAAACTGTTTCTGAATATTGACTTGAATATATAATGCTGCTGCAATGCACAACATCGACAAGTAAATGGCTGACATCCCAATCTGATTCGCTAGCGCATGATAAATAAACACCTTAACATCTCCTGCTTGCAAATACTCAAAAGTAGATAGTGACATACAAACCAACAATGCCCCGGTGATAGAAATGACAAAAGCATTAAAAAAGAGTGGTCGTAATGCATTCACAATTTTTTTGCGACTGAGAATAATTAATGGTAGGCAGAGCAAGGCAGCCTTTTGCTCCAATTCGAATCGCCCTATTTCAGGATGATTGGTAAGCGCTAATTGAATAATGTACCAACTGTAAAAGGCAATCGACAACCAGAAAAACTTATCTTGTTTAACTTCCTTCCATTTCTCTGCAAATTGACATTCTAACAACCAATTGACTGTTAACAAAGCTATACAGGCTACATTTACATGCATATGAAATGGCAGACTGACAATAGTAGCCGGCAACAGGTAACTGTAAAGTTTAATATGCCATTCAGGTTTTAACACAGTTTGTCAGAAAATTTTCGAGTTGAGAATGAATGGTATCCGGATGATAAATTGTTTTCACCTTGCGTGTATTATTATCAATACCATTTTGTAATGCTTGTCTGAAATCATTGGTTGTATTCAATTGGTCAACGATGGTCTTTTCATCATTAAAATACAATGCATCTTCATTGAGTATACTGCGATTAAAAACATTGTCATGCGCTATTATCGGGCAGGCACAAGCCATGGCCTCTATCAAAGAGGGATTTGTACCACCAACGGAATGTCCGTGAAAATAAAGGGCTGAAAAATGCCTCAGATTGTTCAATATATTTTGGTCGTAAATGCCATTTAAAAACCTAATCTTATCAGAACTGTATTGCTTGTACAAGTACTGCCCATAGACATTGCTGTAATTACCGATAATGACCAAAGGGTAAGCTGAATCTATTGCCAGTCTCGCTTTGATAATGGTTTCAACATTATTTTCTGGTTCCATTCTGGCAACAACTAAATTATAAGCATTGGGCAACAATTCATATTTTGACAAAATATTTTTATCAGGTTGCTCAAAAACAGCAGCACCGTAGGGAATGTATTCTGAAGGCTTGTTATACGTGGCAGCTAAATACTGTTGAATGCCAATAGAATCCGCAATTAAAAAATCACTGTTATTTACGGCCCATTTTTCGGCTTTTCTTAAAAATTGCTGAACGCTTGAGGAGTACTTACTGCGTTTCCATTCCATACCATCCATATTGGTAACAATGCATGCTTTAGAAGGCATCAGCCAACTGAAGGCGGAGCTACTGGTATACCCTAATTGCAATATGATATCAAAATTTCGTTTGCGACTATCGGCTATACAAAGGGCATCGTATACAAACTGACCAGCTGTACCAATGCGATTTTCAGGATCATATTTCTTTATAATCTGAACGCCTTTATACGCATCAGATAAATAGGGATGCAATGAAGAATTGTAGACTGCTACCTGATGTCCATGTGCCACCATGTACACTGCAAAATTTTCAGCAAACTGCTCAAACCCACCATAATGATTGGGAATACCTCTTGTGCCTATAATGCCTAGTTTCATGATGTGGTAATTGCTTGTTTATAGGTTTCGGCAGTGGCTACAGCTGTTGCCTGCCAATTAAATCGCTGCATTGCATTTTTAACTTCATTCATATTTACAACTGCAACTGATGCTGCTTTTACTTTATCTAAAATATCGCTGCTTGATGCCGGGTCACAATAAAAGGCTACTGATGAATTAAAATATTCTTTGGTGTCACCATAGTTTGTAACAACCGGGATGCAGCCACAGAAAAGGGCTTCGAGTGAAGAAAGACCGGTAGTTTCGAACCAACTGGGCAATACATGTACTTTGGCATTTCTGTAATAATTTAATAATTGGTTTTGCTCTATATCATTGACAAAATGAATATTGTCTGCCGCTTCATTTCTACAAGCTTCATAATACGCTTTGTGATTGGGCGCATAATTGCCGATGATGTACAACTGAAATTCGCTACCATTGAGGGCCCTGATCAAATTCAATTGATTCTTTCTCCCTTCAATTCTGCCGACACACAACACCATCTGAGAATGCTTGCTTGCAATTGTATCAGGTAAGCAATTAAACATTGCAGTATCAGCCGCATTGTAAACAACAGAATAGGGCGTTGCTGTTTTATAATGCTTTTGCAAACGCTGGTATTCACTTTCTGAATTGGGCAACAGCATAGCGGCATTACTCAACACATATTTCACTGAACAATGATGTCCCCACAGCAGGTACTCACTTGAGATGATTTTTTCACCATTGACGACCATGCGTGCAATGGCTTTGATATACTCACGTGAATTGCGGCCAAGTAAACCCAATAACCAACCAGTAACTCCCCTGCTTTTTTTGCTGTAGTTTTCATAAGCGCTATAATCAACATAAATGGTCGAGACTACATAGGGCAACCGACTTTTATGAATGTGATAAATACAATCGGCCGGGCGGATGATATTAAAAAAATGAATGAGTTTGTATTGACTGTAATCTATGGCTGTATCATTACACAATTTAATATCTGCATCTATCCCTAAAGTCTTCAACCCTTCTGCAGTTTTCTGCATTTGAATGGTGTCTCCTCCTTTTACAGAAAACAAAGTTGCCCGTGAAATAAACAGTACCCTCATCAACTTTTTTGCTTGTTTAACACTGCCCTATCAAACTGTGAAAAGGCTGTACTGAAGGCCAACGCCCACAATACATATTCAGCAATATTGAAAATAAAACTACCGGTAAATTGATAGATGAAAATAAAAATAAAGATGGTGAGGCGGTAATAATTTTGATAAACCTTAGTCTTGAAAAACAGCACAAATTCAATAATAAAGCGAATGGCAACACCAACAAAACCGTATATCGCAAGTGTTTCTGCTACTGCATTGGGAATGCGCACCACTTCAGGGATATTGGAGTAATTGTAGTAATGAATAATGAGTGTGCGACCAATTTCCTTCACCTGTCCCAGACCAACTCCCAACCAAATGCTTTTTGTTTTTGCCACCATCAAGGCAATGTCAAATGCCTCATAAGTTCTTCCTCGTGCGGAAGTATCCTTTCCTGTAAAAATATTCTTAATGCGAATAACCAGCGGATTATCCGGATACAATTGATACAATACGATTAAAACTGCTAGTAATAAGAGTGAGCAAATGATGACCATCCATCTAACACGTTTGTTATTCTTAACCCAATTAAACACTATCAATACAATACAAATAAGTGTTACAATCATACCGGCCAATACACCCAATGAAAAAGACATGAGCAAAGGCACCAACGCCAGCAATAAGTATATGAAGGTCGCACGACTTTTATCAATCATGAAATTCCAAATGGCGTAAAATGCAATAGGACACAGGAGCAGCGAATAATAGGAGGCTTCATAAGTCAGCATTTTCAATCTCGGAATTTCAGGTAAGCCCGGTGAAATAGGCACCAGATACCAAAATTGCGATTTTAACACGCCTGTCAACAGTGCTAAAACAGCAACTATCAACATAGCACCATTCAATATCAGAATACACTTAAAAATATAGTCAAGTGAGTTGACTTTATTAAAAAAGGATTGAGTCCAAATGGCAAATATTCCTACTGTAATAAACAGCAACAGCGACTTTAAATACAATTGCAAATGAATGCCCTGTAAATAATGAAGTATAAAGCATATACACAGTACCGCCAGTAATGCAATCAATTGTTGTACTTTTTGTTCTCTCACAATCTGAAAGAAAAACAAAGGTGTTAGTAACGTAGTAAACAATAATCCTTCGGGCAAGAACAGGCTGTTGAAGAAAAAATACAACACTACAAATGGCAGATACCTGTTGATTTTAAAAGCAGCTTCTCCTGTCATTCTCTTGAAAATTTAAGTTGATACACTTTAATAAACACTGTATATAGCACAACAACAGACAAAGTAAACAAGCCTGCCTTTAAATATGGATTGGTGGTAATTACCATCAGAGCAATAACAAACACAGGACTGAACAACTGTAAAGAATCGGTGATGCCTTTTTGTTTAAATATGATGTTATTGATGATTTGATTCTGAACGATCATGGTAATGGCTGTCGCCACAATCATCCCTGCCAGTAATCCTGTTGCATTGTGCAGGAGATAATACCCTGTCAGCATACCTGTTATAATGCATCCGCAGTAAAACAAGACAACTTTGAAATACAATTTCTCATGCCCGGCAGCATTAAGAAAATAACCGGGCACAATGGCGTATACAAAAAACAATTCAAACAAGGTAAACATCTCGATAAAAGATTGTGTGTTTGAAAATTTCTCATCATCCAACAAGGCTCGGAACACAGGCACATTGACTAAGCTGAATACCATGAGGGCACTTAATCCCAGCAAGAGTGAAATATTGCGGGATCGATAATACAATTCGGTGACATCTCTTCCCCGTGCCTGCATCTTTGTAATTTTAGGTGCCAACCAGGGAACAATTGAATTGAAACCCATGTGAATATGGTTGAACATGGTGGCTACCAGTCCATAATAGGTCAGGGTTTTTAGTCCCATTTCTGTTACCACAAAGAATCTGTCGAATTGGAATGTGATAATGATGGCCAAAGACTGGAACCAGGTCCACAAGGCAAATGTGAGCTCTTTTGATACATTTGCTTTTGTGAGTTGCAGGCGAAATTTAAAATCCGGCAAATAGGATTTTATCATCACAAAACCAATGAACACGCCAACTAATGAAAAAAGGATATTGACTACAAGCAAAATTAACAAACCATACCCCAAATACACCAGTAGTATATTGACAAAAAGAATGGCGAGTCGTATGCCTGAATTAATGAATGCAGCTATATCAAACCGTTCAAATGCTTTGAAGGTATAGCTGATAATTTGTTCGTAAAACTTGAATCCAACCATTACGCCACCCAGCATTGCCCCTGCTGATGCCAGATTAACAAATTCAGACTCAATATTAAAAAATGAAAAATAACGGATTCCTACACCCAGAAAAGCGCCTGCCAATATGCAGACTAAATGAATGATGCAACTCAATGAAAAATTGGTATTGATGGTGGAGACAATCTTAATTTTCTCGCCCGACCCCAAATACTTTGCTACATTTTTTAACACTGCAGTCCCTAGTCCCAGATTAAACACTTGCATCGAAATCATGATGCTGTTCACCAGTATCCAAACACCAAAACTCTTTTCGCCCAAACGGTCAATAAAGAATGGTGTAAATACAAAGAACAATACCGGATATAGGAAAACATCCAGAAAATTGGCAATGGAATTTTTAAAGTTCCTGGAAATAGTCGGCCGTTTCAAACTACAGTTTTTTAAATCCGAAAAGTAACAGACTGATAACAGCCGCAATGATGAAGCCCAAACCCGTATACTTTAGCAACAAACCCATTAATGAGGGCATATAAGGGTAATCGGCCATTACAAACCCGTCTAAAATTTTCACTACTTTGTAATTCTCTAATGCCGATTCAAGATCTGATTTAGTATTGAAATACTTCTCAGATTCCGTATAGAGATTAATTGGGTTAAATGTATTGAAGGTCGTATTGGGATTATTGCCTTGATTGGCCATATAAAATCGGTAAGCATTTTTCAAGGAATCCAGTTTTTTCAGTTGATGATCGAAGAAGGCAATTTTCTCTCTCATGCTCTTAGAATTATTTTTGATGATGACCTTTGCCTGGTGATTGTCGTTCATGTATTGTTCCAAGTTGACAAGCAATTGCTCTGAAACTAATCTATCGGTAAGTTTCACTCTGATGTAAAACGGGAGTTTCCCCTGGGTTATATCATCAGACAATGGCGACCCATCGATATTAACCGCTTCAATATCTGCAATTTTTTGAGCGACCTCAGGTTGTATTATTAATTGAGATGCCAATGCCTGATAAGAATGCGACAGACATAATGTTCTCAATTTATCAATCATTTCACCATATATTTTCTTGTGAAGTTCTGTATAGGTAAACGATGCAGTTCCCATATACAAAGGCTGTGCTTTGCGGTGTATATTCCATCCCCATGCCGCTCCGAGTACAATTCCCAATAATAAGATGTACCAGTATTTTCTTAAAGCCTGCAGTTTAAAACGCACGATGCCGACATAAAAATTTTTAAGTCCTGAAGCGTATTGCCTTACACCCTCTAAATCTATCTTGTCAGTTGAATTATCCATAAATTATTATCAATTTGGTTTTATGTCTTTTTGTTTATTTACTTCAGTTGTGTTTGCTTCTGATAAGCCCTTTTAATATTTACTAAAAACCACATCCACACTCCGTGCCCTTCACTTACGCGAAAAAACCACCCATACTGCTGTAAACAATTGCAATTATACTGAATTTTAGGCTGATAATTTGGCGAAACAGGCGTTTAAGACATTTCCTAAAACTCTAAACTCTATTGTTATTACTACTTACATCGCCTATTTGCATTTATCATTTATTTACTAATTTTATAGAAATATTACAAATTTATGATACAACAAGATGTCAATAATTTTATCAATTCCATTGATAAGGTTTGTGTAATAATTTCTTTTAATTTGCAGCCATGAATCATAGCGAAGAGAATGTAGAGTGTTTAATTATCGGAAGTGGACCTGCAGGCTTTACTGCAGCTATTTATGCAGCAAGAGCTGACATGAAGCCGGTGATGTATGAAGGCATGCAGCCGGGTGGACAATTGACAATTACTACAGATGTCGAAAATTATCCGGGGTATCCCGATGGCATTATGGGTCCTGAAATGATGGACAATTTTAAAAAACAGGCCGTAAGACTGGGCGCAGATGTGCGTTTTGGTATGATAAC
>JAZKEQ010000058.1:0-2661 GCA_040386935.1 Bacteroidota bacterium
CATTGGTGGTTTTTAACAAAAAAGAAAATCGTACTTGATACTATTGATAGGTACTTAACGAAACAGCCAGATACTAAAGTTTTAGATATAGGTTGCGGCAGTGGGTTGATGCTCAATGCGCTTGAAAAAGTAGGGCAGACATATGGCATGGACATGTCAGATGATGCGATTAACTTTAGTAAAGAGATATTTAGTGGCGAGGTAGCAAAAGGCTACTTGCCTGACCAAGTGCCATATCCAGAAAATTACTTTAATTTAATTACTGCGTTGGATGTCATTGAGCATGTAGACTTAGATATAGATTCACTAAAAGCTATTCGTGCACGTTTGGTTACAGGTGGCAAAGCGGTTATTACCGTACCTGCTTATATGTTTTTATGGTCTAAATTTGATGAACTTAATGAGCATAAGCGCAGGTATACGCTAACTGAGTTAAAAACAAAACTGTTGCAGGCAGGCTTTAAAATTGAAAAGATTTCTTATTACAATACTTTGCTTTTTCCTGCCGTATTTGGAGTAAGAATGTTAAACAATTGGTTGAAACGTGATGGATCATCCGATGTTGATTTGCCCAATGCGCCTGTAAATTTTGTATTAAAAACTATTTTTGGTTTAGAAAAATATGTATTGAGATTTATCAATCTACCATTTGGTGTATCAGTGCTGGCCGTAGTAGAAAAGTGATGCCTGGTTTCTACCCACTAATTATTACGAAACAAAATTTATGAATAGCCCCTTACCGCATCGTGTATCCGTAGTAATTCCTGTTTATTGTGGTGAAAAAACACTACCTATATTGATTGAAGAAATTGTCCCTCTTACTTCAGTGCAAACTACACCCAATGGAGTAGCTTATATTGTAGGTGAAGTCATTCTCGTACACGATTGTGGCCCCGATAGATCTGACATGGTTTTGGAATCCCTGGCCAAAAAATTTGAATTTGTCAGACCTGTATGGTTATCCAAAAATTATGGGCAACATCCTGCAACGATGGCTGGAATGGCAAGCGCAACAGGAGATTGGGTTGTCACAATTGATGAGGATTGCCAGCAAGATCCAGCGGATATCGGCCTGATGTTAGATTGCGCCATCAACTCTTCATTTCAGTTAGTTTATGCTCAACCAATTAACCCTCCCCCACATGGATGGCTACGTAACATACTTAGTAAAACCGCAAAAAAAATTACCGCAATGTTGCTCGTAAAGAAAATTGGGAAATTTAACAGCTTCAGGCTTGTTGATGGTGATATCGCACGTACCCTAGCTGCCTATTGTGGTAGTGGCGTTTATCTAGATGTCGGCCTTTTTTGGATAGCTGGGCGCACAGGCCACTGTCCATTACGTTTGAGAACTGAGTTAGACAGGCCATCAGGATATTCATACTTTAAGTTGTTTGGTCATTTTTGGACCCTAATTCTTACCACCGGCACTCGCCCGCTTAGGCTGATCACCATAATGGGATTGTGCTCTTTGGCCATAGCCATCATTATTTCCGGTTACGCTATTTATGGTAAATTTTTTAACAATGATCCGGTACAAGGCTGGGCATCGCTATTGATTGTGGTGTCTTTTTTCTCTGGCGCAACCCTTACTTCTTTAGGAGTAATCGCTGAGTATCTTGCTGTAACCATGGGCATTGTAATGGGTAAGCCTTTGTATGTTGTTGCAAACAAGCCAACACGACCAGCAAGGCCTCAATAAATTTCCGCTTGGATCGGCACTCAAAAATAGTGGGTATACAATACAGCGCAACTAAAGCAAATTGTATGTCTGATATTTATATTCGATGAATATCAGCTCTCGGCCGCCAAGAACCTTCAGCAAGTCTTTTTGCTGGCTTTAGCCTATAAGCTGTTTTTGCAAAGCCAACATAGAAATGTCGGTTTTGGTTTATTAATTTTCACCTGGCTTTAAAATGGGAAATTATAAATTAAACTTAAATAACTTTTTCTTTATGAAAGTGCATGTTTTTTTGCAAGATTAGCGATGGAAAAAAATCACCTATTTTCTAACTGGAAAAAAGAGGCTGTATACGTCACCCGCTATGCGGGAAGCGGTCTCATTAATACCGCTGTCAGTTTTGTCGTTATACTTTCTGCCATGGCATTAAATTTTTCACCAATGATTTCAAATATCCTTGGGTATGCAGTGGGATTTACGATGGGCTTCGTACTTTCAAAGAAGTTTGTATTTCGAAGCAATGGGCACTTTGTTACTGAAAGCGTTCGTTATATGCTGGCTTTTTTAACTTCGTTTCTGGTCAATCTGTTAGTGCTGCATGTAGCACTAAGTTACTTGAGTTTTAATGCTGTTACTGCTCAGGTTTTGGCAGCGGCAAGCTATACCTTACTGATGTATGTATTGACACGATTGCTTGTTTTCAAAACAGTACCAGTTAAAGCATGATAAATATGAGCAGTAACTGATTTAGCGCTTACATTTTTATTTTTTAATAATTGAGATAGCAATAAAAAACAACGCTATATTTGTGAATCATATTTTATTAATGATAGTTGCAAGCCACAAGGACAGGGTTCCCTGCCAAGTTTGTCGATAAAGCCCACACACTTCCAATAGACGTATTCTGTCTTTAAAGTGTGCACCGCGAAATCTGCCAAATACTTCTAAAATATCCTGACTATCTTTGGTTAATAAATGGC
>JAZKEQ010000059.1:0-30758 GCA_040386935.1 Bacteroidota bacterium
TTTCAAGCTCTTTCAAACGCTTATCTGAAGCCAAACCAATCTCATGACCTAAAGGGGTTAATCTACTGTCGGCATTGTCCTGACGCAGCAGAATTCTAAACTCCGCTCTGGATGTAAACATTCTATAAGGCTCATCTGTCCCTTTATTGATTAAATCGTCTATTAAAACGCCTATATAAGCCTCAGAACGCGACAAAATAAAGGGATCCTTTTCTTTAACTTTTAAATGGGCATTAATACCAGCCATTAAACCTTGACATGCAGCTTCTTCATAACCTGTCGTTCCGTTTATTTGACCGGCAAAGTATAAATGATCTACTAATTTAGTTTCAAGTGTTTGTTTAAGCTGGGTAGGTGGAAAATAATCGTATTCAATGGCATAACCGGGGCGGAATATTTTAGCATTTTCAAAACCCGGAATTAATTTGATGGCCTTATATTGAATATCCTCGGGCAATGAAGTTGAAAAACCATTGATATACATCTCTACCGTTTTCCAACCTTCTGGTTCTACAAAAATCTGATGTCTATCTCTTTCTGCAAATCGATTGATTTTATCTTCTATAGAAGGACAATACCTAGGCCCTAGACCCTTAATGCTCCCATTGAACATAGGAGAACGGTCAAACCCTTCTCTAAGCACATCATGTACATCAAGATTAGTATAGGTTATATAACAGGGAAGTTGTTGAGTAAGACTAGTGGTTTCCGAAGAATAAGAAAACTTGTTGCCATCAGTATCGCCTTCTTGCCTTTCCATCTTCGAATAATCTAAACTGCGGCCATCTATTCTGGGAGGTGTACCGGTTTTCATTCTACCGGATTCAAAGCCCATTTTTTGCAAACATGCCGTTATACCTACACTATTTGTTTCAGCCATTCTACCACCTCCAAAGTTTTTAGTGCCAATATGAATTAATCCATTCAGGAAAGTGCCACTGGTTAGGATAACCGCTTTAGATTCAATGCGATAACCCAAACCTGTAACTACACCTGTAGCAGCATGATTTTCACTTAATACTTCAATAACATTATCTTGAAGAAAGTCTACATTCGGATTTTCTTCAAGGGCTAAACGCCACTCCTCTGAGAATCTCATCCTGTCAGATTGCGCCCTTGGACTCCACATAGCAGCACCCTTCGACCTATTAAGCATTCTAAACTGCAGCATGGTTTTATCCGTGATAATACCAGACATGCCCCCAAGCGCATCAATCTCTCTTACTATCTGACCTTTAGCCACACCTCCCATTGCGGGATTGCAACTCATCTTCGCAATGGTTTCCATATTCATTGTCACCAATAAAACCTTAGAGCCCATTGTAGCAGCGGCATACGCTGCCTCACAGCCGGCATGACCGGCACCCACTACTATTATATCGTACTTATCTAAAAACATATATTTATGTTCCCCGTGGAACGTTTTTCTATTAATTATAATTTATGTTCCCCGTGGAACAAATTTTTAAAAATAACAAGATACTTGTTTTCCATCTCAGTCATTTTTTGTTTGTCGGTTTTTGTTTTGTCTTTGTATCCGGCTAAATGCAAAACGCCATGGAAGATAACTCTCGATAACTCTAACAATGAAGATGTGGCAAAAGTTTTGGCATTGTCTTTTGTTCTATCTAAGCTAATGTATATATCCCCTTCAATAATACTTCCATAACAATAATCGAATGTTATAATATCTGTATAGTAATTATGGTTCAGTTGATCAATATTAATTTGTAGCAACTCTTCATCTGTAACCAGTGTAATTTCCAAAATACCTATTTGTTTAAAATGGTCTTTGGCAATTTGATTAAGTACAAACTTTATCTGCTTCAGTTTTCCTTTTAGAAGGCTTTTATTCCCGTATATCTCTATCTTACTTAAGGACTGTGACTGTGCCATCGAATATTAATACTTTACCATTTATGCCAATTATAATTGCTTTGTAGATATAGACATCTTCTTCTACATACTGACCTTCTAAGTTTTTACCCTCCCAGGGTTTTTGAATATCCTTGGTTTCATATAATAACTCACCCCATCTGTTGTAAATCTGGAATGATGATGTTGTATAGTCTAGGAAAACACCTTGAGGATAGAATTGTGTGTTATAGCCGTTTATTTGAATTGCATTAGGAAAATACACAATAGGGTCGGCAGTAGCACAAACGATATTGCTATAGCTGGTATCTTTTCTTGGATATTGAATATTTGGATTGTTCTCAATAGCTCGTACACAGTAGCATAATTGCTGAAAAGCAGGACTAAAGATACTATTATCGGTGATTTGAGTAGTTGTATTTGGCAATGAGTTTAAAATGTTCCACGGGGAACTTTTGTTAGAATTAGGTGTGTTTATTAGCAATAATTCCTGTTTATCTGTTAGCTTCATGAACTCAGAATAAGTATTCCAGCTCAAATCTTGAAAACCAGGAGACAGCATATTGTGTTTTAATAGTATTGTTTCACATACTTGAGAGGTGTCAAATATTAAATCGCATGGACTAGATCCGATGGTTGTAAAGAAGTATTTGTAATTTTTGGTGACTACTTTAACTTGATTATCTATTAAATTGATAATACCACCTGTTGTAGTAATTGTTTGAAAAAGAGAAAATGCGCCATTATCTTCTGCTTTATAAATGTTGATTTTAGCTATTGAAGTACCTGTTTGAGTAACTAAAGTAAGCTCTACTGCTAAATTTTGAACCGAAACTTTGGCAATGTAGGAATCAGAAGGTGGAATTTGAGTATTAGAAGAGACACAAATAACATTAGAACTGGATGTAAAGCCATTAATCTTGTTTTTGGCACGGATATAAAAGCAAAATTGATCCCCAAATTTCTTGAAATTATAGGTGAATCTGCTAAAACTTGATACCAATGAAGCCGCAACTCTTTGATAGTTGCCATTATTGATTTTTAAATAGATATCTATCTCATAATCATCTGTTCCCCACCCAACATAGGGCGTCCATAAAAGGTCTATTTGCTTATTACACTCGTCATATTTATCTAAACTCAAATGTATCGTTGTGTGATTTGGACTTATGATAGATAAGTTGTCACAACTGTCATAAGCCGCTATTTCATATTTAAAAGGACCCTTATCTGCAGATCTTGATGGGTCAGTGTCAGTTGCATTAGATCCACCAACAACATTATACAAAACATTATGCGTGTTGGTGCCAATAAGCTGGTAGACATAATAACCCTTTGTGTCGGGGCTAGGGTTTTTTCGCCAACCAATTATCGTTTGCTGTGTGGTCAAATCGATGCTAACAGAGTCTAAAACACTGTTGGCCGGCTGTGTTTTATCTACCAAAAGCGTGTCACTGTATATGCTATCAGTGCCATTACAGGCTTTTGAGTAAACCAAATAAAACTCCCATTTCCTAATATTTGGCAATTTAATTTGGAGAGAATTCAGACTAAAATTGGTATAACGACCCATGTATTGGAACAAACTCACTGCATCTTCACGGCCGTATAAACTGAATTCTGTAAAACTTCCGCAATTGTCCGTTGGTGGATACCACAAAAGCGTGGCTGTAGAATCAGCAGAATTAAGGCAAATTCTTCGCAGTTTTGCTCTGCCCTCAACCCCAAATAATAATGAAGTATAAAGCAAGAGAAAACCAAAAATGGCTATATGTCTTATTTTTTTATACACCTGCAAGGCAATACGATAACGTATTTTCTTTAAAATAATTGTTTGCTGTCTTTAACAAATCGTCTGCACTAATAGTATTAATCGCTTTAAAATAGCTGTTATAGTAGCTCTTATCTATATTGGAATCCATGGCTCCTTTGAACTTTTCACTGATCTGAAAGGCCCCATCAAAGCTCCGCAACAATACCCCTAAAAAGTAGTTTTTGGCAACCGTAAGTTCCTCATCACCAATTAACTCATTCTTCAAACGCGCTATTTCATTTCCAATTTCTGTTCTTAATTCATCATTAAATTGTGCATTGTATTCACACGAAATCTTGAATAAACTGAAGTTGTTGTATGGTGTAATAGAACTCTGAATTCCATAGGTTAGCCCCTTGTCTTCACGAATATTTTTCATTAGTCGTGAACCAAAATAACCACCCAATACCAAGTTGAGCAATGATAGTTTAAAATAATCAGGGTGAGACCTTTCGGGGAAAACACAACCCATTCTTAAAGAATTTTGAGTTGAACCTTCTTTCAGAATCATTTGCTCTTTAACATTTTCTGATATTGGCACTTCATCTTTATGTAAGGTCTCATTAAACTCACCAATTGTAAATCCATTTGATTCAAGCATTTCCTGAACAGGAGCAGAAGCCGAACCGGTAAAAATAAAATAAGGTGATTGAAACAATGTATTTTTAGCCGTTAACAAATCCTCCCTAGAAGTACTATTAATAATTTCTTCAGTCAATTTAAAACTGATAGAATGTTCCACGCCACACAACATTTGATTGATACCGCGACCGGCCAAAAAGCTGGTTTTTTGTAAATTGATATTGAGTTCGCTCAGCCTGTTTCTTTTGTAAATTTCAATTTCGTTTTCAGAATAATCCACTGTATCAAAAGCGTTCTTAACAATTTCCAATATTTTTGAGATATTCTCATTCAATCCATAAATGGTTATTCCTGAGCTGTAATAGTCGGCAGATTTGAACACATAACCACCCAAAGCATCTATTTCGTTGGCAATATCTGCAGCGCTTTTGTTTGCATTGCCGCTTAGTAATAAATTAACAGCCATACCGAGAGCAAACTTATTGCTAATACCGGCTTGTCCTGCAGAAGGAAACACAATCTCCAGTTTAGAAACACCTTCTTCGCTGTTAATGCGAAAAAGATTATTTGTACTATCCGGAAAGCGGGTATCAATGCTAAGTATGGGTTTTATATCTGGTGCTATGCTTCTGTTCATAAGGATTTTGATGGCAAATATTTCAATACAGCATGATTGTTTTTCAATAAAAAATCACGGCAAACCGAAACGATGTTTTTTACTGTTATCGCACGAATGATTTCAGGTTCCTCGTTGATCAGGTTAATATGACCAATATTATAACCGTATGATAGCGACATCGCTTTATTTAAGACCAGTGTTTTACCAAATAGGTTGCTTGTCATGGCTTTGTTTTTTACTTTTTCAAGCTCAGAACTCAGAATACCCTCTTTAGCGATATCTTGAATTACAGATAAAACAGCAGTTTCAGCTTCTTCAAACGTTACAGCATCCAGTATTTTACCCTCTATTACAAATAAGCCTTTGTCAATATCACCGGTAACATAGGCATCAATCTGATTGAATATGCCCTTTTGTTTAACCAAAATTTCTGTAAAACGAGAAGATTCAGATCTGGAAAGAATATCACTGAGTAAATCAAATGCGTAGTAAAGCGGGTCATTTCTGTCAACCATCTGAAAGGCCATGTAAATGGCTTTTTGTGGAACATCAGCTGTAATGGTTTTCTCAACCCTTTGAGCAGGGATAGGTTCTACGGGATAATTATTGGCATTTTTTTGACCGGCAGGTATATCGCCAAACCATTTTTCAGTCAGGGATTTAGCCGTTTCAAAATCAATTTTTCCGGCTATGCACAGTACAGCATTGGAAGGGTTGTAATATTTTTCAAAAAAGGAAACCACATCGGATAATTCAGCTTTTTCTACATGGCTGATGTCTTTTCCGATTGTCGCCCAATTATACGGATGGATAGTGTATATCAAAGGACGCAGATGCAACCAGGCATCACCGTATGGTTGATTCAAGTAGCGCTGCTTAAACTCTTCAATTACGACACCCTTTTGAACGTTCAAAGATTTTTCTGAAAAATCAAGACGCAACATGCGATCACTTTCCAACCATAAGGCCGTTTCTATGTTCTCAGAAGGAAGGGTAATGTAATAATTGGTAATGTCGTTATTGGTAAAGGCATTGTTTTCGCCCGAAGCTTTTTGCAGCGGACTGTCAAAAGAAGGAATATTAACAGAACCACCAAACATCAAATGTTCGAATAAATGCGCAAAACCGGTTTTGTCTGAATTTTCATCGCGTGCTCCAACATTATACAGCAGATTAGTAACACATAAATTGGTATTGAAATCCGGATGGTGAATAAGAGTCAAACCATTGGCCAGATGATGAATATTATAGGCAATCACAACTGCAAAGATACATCATTTTAGAGGTTTTTATTGTATCTTTTGAATAATAGCATGGTATAACGGACACTGCCACTTTAATGGGTGTGTTTTACAAAAGGATGGTATCGTGTAAATCAGACTTATAATTTTGTGCATTTACCCTTATTTTTGCGGGACATGAAGATTGACTGCCATGCACACATAATGCCTTCACATTGGCCCGACCTTAAGTATAAATTCGGGTATGGAGGGTTTATTCAATTGGAACACGATGAAAGGAAGCAAACGGTGAATATGGTGAAAGATGATGGTAGATTTTTCAGAACCGTGGAACAAAACTGCATCAATCCTGAAGCGGTAATGTGGGACATGACAGCCAATAATGTTGACATGATGGTGCTGTGCACGGTACCGGTTTTATTCAATTATTGGGCAAAGCCAAAGGATACAGCCTGGTGGTCGGCTTTTTTGAATGATCACATTGCTAAAATACAACAGGACTTTCCAGATAAGTTTATAGCCCTGGGTACCCTGCCAATGCAAGATGTGCCTTTGGCTATAAAAGAATTAGAACGTTTAAAAAGCATGGGAATACCAGGTGTTCAAATCGGATCAAATATCAATAAAATGAATTTGGACGATGCCTCTCTCATGCCTTTTTATGCAGCTGCAGAAAGTTTGGATATGGCCATATTTGTTCATCCTTGGGAAATGATGGGGGAGGAATACACACAAAAATTTTGGTTGCCCTGGTTGGTTGGCATGCCGGCCGAAACAAGTCGTGCGATATGCAGCATGATATTTGGCGGGGTATTCGATAAATATCCAAAACTCCGTGTCATGTTTGCCCATGCAGGTGGCTCATTTCCATTTACATTAGGTCGTATAGCCCATGGCTGGGCCGTTCGCCCTGATTTGGTAAACCTCAACGATGTACACAATCCAAAAGATTATATCGGGCGTTTTTGGGTAGATGGTATTACCCACGACAGCAAATCATTTGAATATTTACTCGATCTGTTTGGCGCTGATAAAATTTGCTATGGCACGGATTATCCTTTTCCGCTGGGCGATTTGGAACACGGCAAATTCATTGAAGAAAACAATCATATTACAGCTGAGGATAAAACAAAAATATTCAGTCAATCTGTTCAAACCTTTTTAAAACTATCCCTATAAAAACAGCATTAGACATATCAAGCAATGCCAATCCTAAATTCAAGCTTTTGCAAAGTCTTGAAAAATCAAAAACAAGGAAGACACTTGGTATCACAGCTGTTGAAGGAGAGAAAGAAATAGAAATGGCCATGGCTGCCGGTATGGATTTTCAAATGGTTTTTTATCAGAAAGAGATAGCAGATACATCCTTTTTAAATCAAATAGACAAGCAATATCCGCAGGTTGAATTCATCAATTTGAGCAGAGACTTGTTTGCAAAACTCACTTACCGCGAAACAACAGGCGGTATGATAGCCGTAATAAAAACTAAAACGAACCTGCTAAAGGATTTGAAATTGCCTGAAAATCCATTGGTATTGATTATTGAAGCAGTAGAGAAACCGGGGAATTTGGGGGCTATTTTACGCACCGCAGATGCTGCAAAAGTTGATGCTGTTATTTGTTGTCATTTACCGACAGATATTTATAATCCCAATATCATTCGGGCGAGTCTTGGAACAGTATTTACTGTACCGCTGGCAACAACCGGGAATGATGAAACCATGGAATGGCTGAAAGCAAAAAAAATAACGACCTACTGTACTAATTTGCACAAAGCGGAAGCCTATTATCAAAAGGATTATAACAAAGGATGCGCTATTGTGATGGGTACTGAAGCAACAGGTGTATCAGATGCATGGATACAATTTGCAGATGCCAATATAAAAATACCCATGCTGGGAAAAATAGATAGCATGAATGTTTCTGTCGCAGCAGCCATTGTGGTGTATGAAGCAAGGAGACAAAGATTAAATAACAACCAATAATCACATAGAATTATGCATAAAGACGATATAAAAAAAGCCTGGAGAAAATTGTACACTTCAATGATAGTGGGAATAGCCTTACTCATATTGGGTATTTCGCTTTCGTTTACCGGTCATAAAAATAATACCAGTGCTCTGGTAACAATTGTTGTAGGTTCAGCATCAATTGTTGTATCCCTGGTGCAAATGGCCATGTTCAAAAAGTTTCTGAAACAACACCGGGAAGAAGAGAATTAAGCCATTAGTGTTTGGTACAAAGCCTTGTACTGATTACCCATTTTCTGAATCCCAAAATTATTGGCGGCATAGGTGGCAACGTGAATTTTTTCCATGCGGTTGTCACAGAAATGCTGTAAACCTAAAGCATAGGCAGGGATATCAAAGGGTTGAATCAGTTGGCCGATAAAAGGCACGATGATTTCACTTATTCCACCCACATTAAAACCGATTGTTAATGTTCCACAACAAGCACCTTCCATCAATGTGGTAGGATAGGTTTCCATGCTGGATGTAACAGCTAAAACATCCATTCTTTGGTAAAGGGCAGCCATTGTTTCTGCCCCACTGATACCTGATACTATTTCGTATTCGCAGGGAATTGTAAAATCAAATTCAGCCTTTTTATTACCGACTAATAATAACTTTACCCTATTGGGGTCTTTTAACAAAGTAATTGCGTGGATCAAGCGATAAAGGGCCTTATTTGGGTCGTTGAGATTAGCTGCAACAAAGCCTATAATCAGTTTGTTTTCTGTTAATGTTTCCTTAAAATGAAAAATTGAAGTGTCGACACCATTAGGAATAACCAATTGTTTAATATCTTTTCCGAGCCAACTGTTGGCAATATTAAAACCCATCCATTTACTGGGACTTACCAGTGTAAGGTTAATGTTCGAATATATCTTGCGCTTAAGATTCACGAGATATCTTGAAATGTCTTCGGTGCCGGGTTCTGCCATCATTGGGCAATTGCCGCATCCAGTCGTGAAATTTGTACAACCCAAAGTGAGGTGACAACCACCGGTTACCGCCCAAATATCATGGGTGGTCCATACGATGGGTTTTTTAAATTTTTGCAAATCGCGAATATTGATAAAGCCCTTATTCATCCAGTGAATATGGATAATATCAGCCTTGCGGATGTATTTCTTTAAAATAAAATAAGGTAGGCCGGGGTGTCCCAACGAAAATTTAAACCGTGTCGATTTACTTTTTTCGTGCAACATCAATTGCAATTTTTCCAAAGCGTGAAGGACAAATTTTATGAACTTATCAATCAAAGGAATACCAGTGATAGCAACATTCTGATGCAGCCCTGTAAAAATTAAATGAGAGGAAACAATTGTTGCATCATCCAAGTGATTGGCCATATTTGCAGCCACTACAAATGCACCGCCTTTATCACTTGCACTTAGGTGTAAAACGGCTATAGGTTTCTGCATATTTGCAAATTAAATTAAAAATTAATCAAATGCTTTAGTAAAAAATATCTTTTTCTTTTAATTTGCACTAATTATACTTCAAGATGAATTTTAAAAAATTGTTCCAAGACATCAAACCCCACCTTTTGGTGATTATTGCATTCTTCACAATAGGTTATGCTTATTTTTATAAAAACTTTGATGGCTATACCCACAAAGAGGAGGACGTTACGCAGGGTTTGCTGAAAGCAACTGAAATTGTAAAATACAAACAAATTGACGGAGCAGTACCGGGCTGGACCAACAGCATATTTTCAGGGATGCCCACTACTCTGATTTACGGCAAAGAAAATTTTAATAAAATACCGCTTTACAGTTATTTGACGCCATTTGAAGGAACATCTTATCCATTTAAAATACTGTTTCTTTCTTTCATTGGCTTTTATCTGTTGATGTGTTCGTTTAAAATCAAACCATTATTTGGTGCACTCGCAGCAGTGGCCTACGGATTTGCAACATACAGTATCAGCAGTGTTGAAGCAGCGCACTATACAAAGGTTTTGGCAATGGCTTTGATGCCCGCATTATTAGCCGCATTGCAGTGGTTATTTACAGGCAGGTATTTATTTGGAGGTGCTTTATTGGCCTTTAACTTATCCTTGCAGATTTACTATTTCCACTATCAGATTACGTTTTATTCCATCATTTGCTTATTGGGATTCGGCATTTATTATTTGTACGAAGACTTTAAAAACAAACGAATAAAAAATGCCATCATCGCTACATTGATATCAATAGTTGCAGTAGGCGTAGGTGTTTTGTGTAATTACAGCAAAATATCTGAAACTTCTCATTTTGCAGAAAACACCATGCGTGGCGGTAATGACATGAGCAAGGCAGACCCTAATAACAAGCAAAAAGAAACCGGTAAAGCTGGGTTAGACAGAGAATATGCATTCAAATGGAGTTATAGCATGGGTGAAACTTTTACGCTGTTAATTCCCAATTTTTACGGAGGAAGTGTCAATGAAAAAATAAGCGAAACCTCTGAACTTGCTACAGCAACAGGAGGAGATCACGGACCAACTTATCACGGAGGTTTAGGAGGTA
This sequence comes from Bacteroidota bacterium, assembly GCA_040386935.1. Taxonomy (GTDB): domain Bacteria; phylum Bacteroidota; class Bacteroidia; order NS11-12g; family UBA955; genus JABMMZ01. Next base: position 10,647 of record JAZKEQ010000059.1, read on the forward strand.
CCGGCAATATCAGTACATCAGGACCTATATATGTAGGATCAATCATTGTTTTATTGTTTGTATTGGGCATCATCATTGTAAAAAGCCCGATTAAATGGGTATTGGTGGCTTTAACTCTTGTATCATTTATTTTGGGATGGGGGCGCAATTTTGCCTCAGTTAATAATTTCCTATTCGATTCACTGCCTTATTTCAATAAATTCAGAACCCCGATGATGGCCTTTTGTATTGCACAGGTAACAATGCCATTATTAGGATTTTTAGGAATAAAAGAATTGTATGATAACTGGCACACCACTAAATCAAAAACAAAAAAAGTACAGGGCGAAGCAGCAGGTGCAGATAACAATAAAGAATTATGGAAAAATGTTCAATTGGCATTTTATATCGTTGGAGGCTTTTGCTTGCTGATGGCCATATTTGGCCCAATGATAGTAGATGTTAATGGCCCTATAGACAATCAACTGAAAGGCATGTATTTCAGTAACCCGGGACAAGAAGCAAGTTGGAATGATTTTCATGATGCATTGAACAATGAAAGAGAGAGCCTTTTGAGAGGCGATGCTTTCCGTTCATTTATTTTCATTGGATTGGCTTTCTGTTTATTGTGGGCCTGGTATACCAATAAACTAACAAAAACAATAGCGATAGCAGGCATAGGTGTCTTTGCAGCAATTGATTTAATTGGTGTTGATTGGCGTTATTTGGGATGGGATAAATTTGTTCACCAAAAAGGTGAATTATCCGCTCCGGCTCCTGATCCTGTTGACCAACAAATAATGGCAGATAGAGATATTCATTACAGAGTATTTGATTTGACAGGAGATCCGTTCAACAATAACAGCGGAGCGGCTTTTCATAAAATGATAGGGGGTTATGATCCTGCAAAACTGAGCCGTTATCAGGATTTAATTTCTGAATTAATCGCAGATAATAAAAATCAGGATAAGGCATTGGATATGTTAAATTGCAAATACCTGATTGGAGCAGATTCATCAGGTAGGAAAGGTGTTATTCCACGTCCAACAGCCAATGGTAATGCGTGGTTTGTTCAGAAACTAACAGGCGCAAAAAATGCGAAAGCAGAAATGGATGAATTGAAACTCATTGATGTGAGAAGCGGAGCAACATTTAATAAAGAATTCGAAGGTAATGCAGGAATGACAGATGCAACATATCAATTGGATTCTGCAGCGACCACAAAATTATTGACCTATCACCCGGATACCCTGAAGTATGAAGTGAATAACAGCAACAATGGTTATTTGGTGTTTTCAGAAATATTTTATGATGATTGGAAAGTGATGATAGATGGAAAAGAAGCTAAATTGAATAAGGTGAATTACACCCTTCGCGGTTTAGCAGTTCCTGCCGGTCAACATAAAATTACCTGCTATTTTAACAAAACAACAAGCGGAAGCACGACTGATAAAATAGAGCTTTATTGTTCACTGGCAATTTTAGGATTGTTATTGTTAAATGCCGGTCTATGGCTGAAAGGGTATTTCGGCAAAACAGCATGAAACAACTCTCAGTCATAAGTATCGCATACAATAACTACAAGGGTTTAAGAAAAACCCTGGAGGTATTTGAAAACAATGCTTTTGATAATAAAGTTGAAGTAGTAATAGTTGACGGTGGTTCAAAGGATGAAACGCCTGCTTATCTCAAGAGCCAAACAGTGACCCAAAACTGGGTATCAGAGCCTGATAAGGGAATTTACGATGCCATGAACAAGGGTCTTGAAATGGCAACAGGAGATTATGTCTGGTTTCTAAATTCAGGCGACTATGCTTTCGGTGCTGATACTGTTAAAACCATCATTGATAATCTTGGTAAAAAGGCGGATGCACTTTATGGGGAAACCATGCTGGTAGATGCTGATGGTAAAGTGCTTGGAACGCGATCGGAGCAAACCACCAGACAATTACCACCACTGCTCGACTGGAAGTCTTTTCAAATGGGCATGAATGTCGGTCACCAGGCATTTATTATCCGCAGAGCATTGGCCTTGCCCTACGATATATCCTATAAACATGTGGCGGATATCGACTGGATGATAAGGTGTCTGAAACGCTGTGATACAGTCGTTAATCTCGATCAACCCATCGCAAATTTTACTTTAGACGGGCATTCCACTAAGCACCGCAAAGCAAGCAACCGCGAACGCTATGAGGTTTTAAAGAAACACTATGGCTATTTCAACAATCTTAAAAACCATTTGTTAATCATAATAAGGCACCTGTTTAGGATACAATAATTCCAACAGGGAGCTGTCATATTATTATTCTCTAAATTAATGCTAACTTTGAAGTGCCTATATGCTCGATAATGAACTATCACCTTTAGAACGCGAAGAACAAGAAAGAGTTGAAATACTAAAACGGTATAAAGCCCTGTTGCGTTCAATACGACACGAGCTTACCCACGAACAAAAAAAGCAAATACGCGCAGCTTTTAATCTGGCACTAGATGCCCATAAAGACATGAGGCGCAAAAGTGGTGAGCCTTATATTTATCATCCCATAGCTGTTGCCAGAATTGCTGCACAAGAAATTGGCCTTGGCACAACCTCTATTGTTTGTGCCCTGATACACGATGTTGTTGAAGACAGCAACTATACCCTTCAGGACATCAACAGAAAATTCGGTCCAAAAATCGCCAAGATTGTTGACGGTCTTACCAAAATAAAAGAAGTATACGACCATACAGACAGCATGCAGGCGGAGAATTTCCGTAAAATGTTGTTGACTCTGAGTGACGATGTAAGGGTAATATTGGTGAAACTGTGCGACAGATTGCATAACATGCGAACACTGGAAAGCATGAGTCGCAAAAACCAGTTGAAGATAGCCAGCGAAACCTTGTTCTTATATGCGCCATTGGCCCACAGACTTGGCCTGTATGCTATTAAAACAGAGCTTGAAGACCTGTCCATCAAGTACACCCAGCGCGAAGCGTTTAAGGAGATTTCATCAAACCTGAATGCTAAAAAAGCCGCCCGCGATCGTTTCATCAAAAAATTCATTGAGCCGATTAAAGAAAAACTGGATGAAACAGGTTTAAAATACGAAATAAAAGGACGCCCTAAAAGCATTTACAGTATTCTGAAAAAGATGAATCATCAGAATATTCCTTTTGAACAAGTCTATGATTTGTTTGCCATTCGCATCATTACAGACTCACCCCACGAAAAAGAAAAATCGGATTGCTGGACAGCATACTCCATCATAACAGACATTTATAAACCAAACCCAAGCCGTACCCGCGACTGGATTACAACACCCAAAAGCAACGGTTATGAGAGTTTGCATACCACCGTAATGAGCAATGACGGCAGATGGGTAGAGGTGCAGATACGCTCACAGCGCATGGATGAAATAGCTGAAAAAGGGTATGCCGCCCATTGGAAATATAAGAATAGCAAAGACGGGATAGAAAGTGATCACGGAAGTGGAGTTGATAGCTGGCTGTCGCGTATCAAAGATATTTTAGAAAATCCATCGAGTAATGCTTTGGAGTTCATTGATGATTTCAAATTGCAGCTGATACACGAAGAAATATTTGTGTTTACACCGGATGGTGATTTGAAAAAGCTACCACAAGGTGCCTCTACGCTTGATTTTGCATTTGAAATACATACCCAGGTTGGTAGTAAATGCATAGGCGCCAAAGTAAATAACAAACTGGTTCCCATCAGTCATAAATTGAGCAATGGCGACCAGGTAGAAATTCTAACATCTGAAAAGCAGCATCCTAAAGATGAATGGCTTCAATTTGTTGTAACAGGAAAGGCCATAGCACGCATCAGGAACGCTTTAAAAGAAGAAAAAAGGATAATTGCTGAGCAGGGTAAGGAAATGCTTAGAAAACGCTTCCAAAAGGAAAAGGTGGAGTTTACAGAGGACAATATCAATAAGATTGTCAACCATCTGAAAGTGCAAAGTGTTCTCGACTTGTGTTATGCAATTGCCAAAAATCTAATTCCTTCTGAAAAACTCATTATTCACGACATTGTCAATAAGAAAGTTGTAACGGAAAACCGCCATAAAAAAGGCGAGCTGGAGCGACCAATAGAGAAAATCAGCAAGGAGATTATTATTGGTGATGAAAATGATTTGCCTTACAGTTTTGCCAAATGCTGTAATCCAATACCGGGCGATGATATTTTTGGATTTATAACAATAGGAGAAGGTGTAAAAGTGCACCGCACTAATTGCCCGAATGCTGTAGGCTTATTGAGCAATTATGGGTACCGTATTATTAAAACCGAATGGAAAGATTCGCCAGTAAGAGCAGATAAGATGTTTTTGGCTGGTATTAAATTAACAGGAATAGACGATGTCGGTATTGTTAGCAGCCTTTCAGATATTATCAGTAAAAACATGGGCGTTAACATGAAATCCATCACGATTGAAAGTAATGACGGCACTTTTGAAGGCACCATCGTGTTGTATATTCAGGATACAGCTCACCTTGATGCACTCATTCACAACATTAAGCTGAAGCATAAGAATATGGACGTAAGGCGGATAGATATAGCCAATCGCGAGAGAGATGAAAAGCCTGTTAAGCGTTAATCAATTAGCGTTTACCGAATACCGAATTTTTCCAGACACTCAGTAAAATATCTCTGTCAGCTGTGTTGTTGTAATTGATATTGACACCAAAATCGTAACCATTCTGCAATTTGCTGTACAAAATTTGATTGAGTATTACTTTTCCGTCAGGACCGTATATGGTTGAATAAAACACACTAAACTCCAGACCCTGTATGGTTTCTTTACCTGAAGCGGTATCAGCATGTATGCCCTGACTTTTAAAAGTCTCATAAATCAACGCATTGATATTGCGGTTATTTTCTATGTATTCACCGGGATATTCTTCTCTGAATGGCTCAATAGAGGAACCAAATAAATTGAATTTATCTTTTTGAAACGTAATGAGATTTTTTAGAGAGTCCATGGGAATAGTTTCACCATATACTTTTTCGACAGCCTCACGTCCTTTTTGATCATTGGCGTTTATCTGATCAGTTCCCATAACAGTATATCCGGTAGGTATGTTGATGGTCCACTGCAGATCCTTGCTGTAATAAGTGTTTGATGCAGCAGATGAATCGCCATTGCCTATACCTTGTTTTTTTGCAGCATTATTACATGCTGTAATTAATAATAAAAAGGCAACGATGAAATAGGCAGGTTTCTTGAACATAATGGAACTGCAATCTACAGAAACTTCCGGTTTAGGACAATTTTATTTTCATTTGGCTGTAGAAATTATGAAAATATAAATTAAACAATATATTTGCTCATTGTTATGAACATTTTCCGTATGAATGCCTCGGCCGACAAGGCCATTCAATCCATTACAATGCTCAGTCATGATATGGTGGAAGTAGTGTTTAATGACAATATCACCATTAATCTGGAAGACATCAAAGAATCATTTGCTGAGTTGGCGGATTTCACCCAGGGCAAACGACTAAAAAAACTCATTGTTGCAGGCACCAATACTAAAATAAAAAAAGAGGCTCGTAACTTTGGCCATCACGAAATTAAACGCATACAACACACTGTAGTAGCCGAAGCAATTATTGTGAAAACAAGACATCAGAAATGGGCCATGAATCTTTATTTTACATTTATTAAAAATGCCTATCCCGCCCGTTCATTTACCGATATGGAGAAGGCTAAAGATTGGTTAAATCAGCAGAAATAATCACAGAATTTTTTTAAAATCTTCAACTGTCAATGACCAGCGGTTAACGGGTTGTTCAAAATTGATACTACCCGGTGTGGTGATGTATTCTTTTTCGAATTTAAAACCCAGTTTTTCAAGTGTTTTATTGGGAGCAGGGTTAAGTGCATATGGCTCGCAATAGAGGGTTTGCAATTTCAAATTTTCAAAAAATAAAGGAAGGCTGCGTTTTACAAACGCCAAACCAAGACCCTTTTGTCTGAATTCTGTTTGCCACAAGTGAAGGTGCATATTGGCCTGTTTGCCATATTCAATCATGTTGACATTGCAATGCCCTACAGCCTTATTGTTCAATAGCCATATAGTGGCATACGATAACTTTTCAGGATAGGCTAATTGCAATTGCATATTGAGCATTTCTTCCCATTGTGTACGGTTTGGCAATAAATGAATATCGGCCCCCATACTGCGTAGAAATGCCTCATCGGCATTCATCCAATAATTGATAATAGCAGGAATATCGCGGTGTAAAATTTCTCTGACGGTGATTTGAGGCATGGGGTGCAAACTTAATCAATAGTGCGTTAAAATCATCTAACCAAACAACATGGTTACCAATCCGACAATGAAATAAATAGCAGCTGCAATACCAAATATGATGTAAAAGAAAAGCCCCAAAACACCCAGAGAAGTATAAAATATATAGCCCAATCCAAATAATAGCAGAGCTAAAAGTATCATCAACAACCCTTTTTTAAACCCGCTGGTATGATTGTTATTCGTCACAGCTTTTTTCAAAACTTGTTTGATATGAGACGAACGGTAGTCTGATGTTTTATGGCCATTTTCAAAGCCAATCACCGGTTTTTTATTTAAGAGGGCATTGCCTTTTTTTATTGGGGTAGATATCGGTTTATCAGAAGGTGAAATAACCAAATGATTATTATCAGCGAATACAGGAGAGCTGTTTTTATTCACCCAAGTTTTGCTGTAGGAATCAGGTGCATTGATGTGAAATTCGGCAATTTCAGAATGTCGTCTACTTCTACAACTACTGAGGAATAGCAGGATACAAATCGGAAAGATAAAATTGGTTTGTCGTGTTTTCATAGTTAATATCAAATACAGGCTAAACTATTAAAACCAGAGTTGTAGGAATCAAATGAACACAGTCAATTGATCAGATAGAAAAAGAGTATAACAGATTAAATCAGAATTCTATGCCATGGCACAGCGGCCAATATCAGAACAATGGCTGAAGTGAAATAGATAACACTTAATCTGCGTACTTTTCTAAATTCTGTTGCACGTTTAATTTTCGCATAGGCAATGTGCACCAGAATAAAGGCAATCATAGTCAGCGCAAAGTGCTCAATTGCAATTTTACGGATATCTGCATTCTTCATCACATGGCTCATGCCTTCGTGAAAAGCAGATACACCATAACCGCTGTATCCAACATATAACCATAATCCGATTACCAATTGAATATCGCAGGTAATCATGAAAAACAGGGCGGGCATTTTATCTTTTTTCTGTAAGGGGCTGTTGATGTTATTCAACAATGGAACCACTATGGCAATAATGCCGGCAAGCAATACCATCCAGCGAATGATTGAGTGTGTGCTTAGTAAAAAATTATACATGTAAAAAGGAATTTATGGAACGAATATACTTAAAAGTTTGAATTAGGAAAGTAAGTAGTCTATTTTTTGATAAAGACTTTCACTATCAAGTTCTGAAAGATGCAGTAGTTGTGCCGGACTTCCCTGAGTTGTAAAAGTATCGGCCAACCCATAATTTACTAATCGGCCCGGGTATTGACACTGCTCTGCATAAAGGGCCACAGTACTACCCAAACCTCCTACTAACTGACCTTCTTCAACCGTTACAACAATCTCATAAGCTTTGAAAATAAGATCAAGTGTTTCGGTATCCAACGGCTTAATGTATTTGAAGTCATAATGACCAACAGCCGCCTTATTTTTTAATAGCCGAATGGCTTCACTGCATTCTTTTGCTATACTGCCATGACTGATAATACACAAACGTTTACCCTCTTGCAGGCGCTCAGCTTTACCGACAGGCAATACTTTAAATACATTAACCGTTGTATTTTCCTGAGCTGTACCACGCGGATAGCGAATAGCTATAGGCGATGATAAATGAAGCGCTGCTGTGTAAACAGCATGCTGTAATTCGATGCCATTGCGGGGAGAAAGGATAACCATGTTGGGAACAGTTTGAAGAAAAGCAATATCAAATACACCGTGATGAGTTGGCCCATCTTCTCCAACCAAGCCTGATCGGTCTATAGCTAATACAACAGGCAGATTCTGAAGTGCTATATCGTGGATCAACTGATCATAAGCCCTTTGTAAAAAAGTGGAATAAATACAGCAAAAAGGGCGTAAACCGCTGGCAGCAAGTCCTGCAGAAAATGTAAGCGCATGTTGTTCAGCAATGCCGACATCAAACACTCTTTCAGGAAACTTATCCTGCATAAAATGGAGAGAGGAACCCGATACCATGGCCGGTGTAACAGCAACAATATGCGGATTGTCTTCGGCCATTCTCAACAATGTTTTTCCAAAAATATCCTGATACTTGGGCAGCCCTTTGCTCACCACAAGACTTTTACCCGATAGCTTATCAAACTGCGAGGTACTATGCCATTTAGTTTGTTCTTCTTCGGCAGGTTTATAGCCTTTGCCTTTAATGGTTTTAACATGAATCACTTTTGGTGACTGAATGGTGGCAGTACGCTCAAATACAGTCAGTAATTCTTCGATATTATGACCATCTACAGGTCCGAAATACTGAAAACCAAAATCTGTAAAGAGATTATCTTGTTTGTATTCCAGTTGTTCGAGGTATTCGCCCAATGCCCCTTGACTTGGATCAATACCGATGTGATTGTCATTGATGATAATGGTGATATTGGTATCTGCAATGGCGGCATTGTTGAGTGCTTCAAATGCTTGCCCTGCACTGAGGGCACCATCGCCAATTATGGCAATGTGTTGACGTTGTATACCCTGTAAACGGGCAGCAACAGCATAACCCAATACAGCAGAAATAGATGTTGAGGAATGGGCGGTACCAAATGCATCGTGATTACTTTCACTCATTTTAGGAAAACCACTGAGGCCACCTAATTTTCTAAGGGTGTCAAAATTGTGTTTCCGTCCTGTTAATATTTTATGGGCATAAGCCTGATGACCGACATCCCATACCATTTTGTCTTCGGGTGAATGGAAAATGTAATGCAGTGCAATGGTCAATTCTATGGTTCCTAAGTTGGCGGCAAAGTGACCTCCTTGTTCTGCAATCCGTTCAATGAGATAATTGCGCAGATAAGCGGCAAAATCAGTAAGTTCATGACGTGAAATTGTTTTTAGAGTATGGGGCGAGTCAATGCCATCAAAGTGTTTAGCCACCTTGCAAAGTTATAATAAATAGCAGGATTTAATATTTTTATGAGCAAAATTAAATTTTAATGTAGCATTTCATATATATTTGAATATGGATAAGAAAAACAGAAGAATAAATCTATTAAAGTTTATTATTAGTTTGACAGGATTTTTTCTTTGGGCTGTATTGGGAAGGGATTTCAGAATAATTACACTTTCTTTAGCAATAGCAGCAGCGTTACAAACGTATCAATTGAAGATCAATGGGGTAAACACGGAGATTAGCCCGGTATTTAACAAAGCCATTTTGATTTTGGGAACCATCGCATTGATGATTATGCTAGGCGTAGTAGCTTATGCTGCTTTTCAATAAGCATTAAAACAAGCGTAAGCCTATTCTAAAGCCCATGCGAAATACAAAGTAATTTTTGTTCCATCGCTCCTGATCGTAGCCGGCATTGCTCTCATCCTGATCAAATATATATTTCTCTTTATCCGCTAGATCTTCTTCTTTTACATTATGCACTGCTGCGGCATTGTATAGAATATTGCGATGACCAATACCAAAATCATAGAAAAAGGTAAAGAACATCGGGAATTTGCGGTCTCCATCAAAACGTTGACCGATATGGAACATCAATTCCTTTTTGCTAACTTTTGGAGCAATATCGACATAATACCGAACATTATTTGAAGTTTGGGTCACATATGCTCTTTCGGGTTTAGTAGTATAAGAACCATAAAGTGCATGAAGACCAAATTGAGCACTGGCCCCTCTTCTGTCGGGCACATGAACAAGAATGGCTGCGCTGTAGTCTGCACCGTTGATGTTTTCAAATTTTTTCTTAACCGTTTGATCAACAAATGCATTGCCCCATAAATTTTTTGAACTTCTGTCGTTAAATTGGTTGTAACGAAATTCAAGCATCATTTTTTTAATGCGCACATCAACAGCCACAGGCAATGTTTGCCATAACAGATTAAAAGGATTAGTAGAAATGGAAAGACCAATGGCCCTTCCACTGCTAGCCCTGCGCTCTTTGGTTATTTTTGTTTTTTGTACATCAGCTTCCTTTTTCTCAGCTTTCTTTACTTGTTCCTGCGCACCACTACAATCAAACTCAGGCGACATGGCCTGACAGTAAATAAGATAATCTTTGATTTGAGAAGCATTCATTTCAGGAATTTTTGGCTGCAATTGTTGCATAGCCTTTCTCAAAAATGGTTTGTCGACATTGTTGTTATAGGCGGTCTTAGCAAACAACAAGGCGAATTCAAGAGAAGTTCCAACACCATTGGCATAGCCATTGTCAGCAATTTTAACAGCATTGGGATAATCGTTCAAATTGCTGGCAGCGTTAATTGCTCTTATCAAATCCATTTCGTTTGAGGGCTTTAACTCCGACATGGTTTTCATGAGATATTGCATGTATTCAATATTCAAATCCTTATCAGCATCACTCAATCCCTTATAATTTTCGAGTGTTATTACGAGATGGTAATAAGTTTTGTCTAACTCTTTCTTGTATTTGTAATAATTGGCCACGTAGGAGTGGATGGTAAATTTACTGATACCGGTAATATTGGCCTCATTGGTTTCAACCAATCTTACTTTGTCTTTATCCAGATATACAACATAATCTTCTGTAAAATCATTGTTGCTGTTGACGGTTTTGAAATACCAGTAATAAGTTTCAAAATACGATACAAAATAACTTTGGTCTACACCTGTGACATACTTACTGAGGTCATATCGGTTGACATAATCAGGAGAAGGCCGCACAAAATAATAACTCTGAAGGGTCTCCATAATATTATCATAAGAGCCGCTTACTTTATCTGCTTTTCTCGCTTCTGAAAAATTCTCAGAGGCTTGGTCGTAGTACGCCAAACTGAGAATATAACGGTAAGGATGCTCCATATTTGGGTATTTTATCATGAGATGTTCATAGAGCCCTTCAAGCGAGTCGATACTTTTTTGAACAAGTTGACGGGTTACAAAACTCTTTTGAATATTGCTGTCAGTATAAATTTTTCTGAGACTTTTGATTGTTGCCCAACCCATTTTGCGAGCATCAGCTTCAGTAAGATTATCGATATAGCTTCTGCTATAAGTAGTAAAACCGGCTAAGGCATTGACATAAAATTTTGAGGATGCATTTTCCTGAACAGCTAACAAACCGTAATTTTTCATGAAATACTCCTTGCGAACATCGCTGCTATAGGTCCCATTGCCTTTGTGTTCAACAACCAATAAGCGCTCATCTTTACCATGAACAGGCATTGTTTTGTAATAAGATTTGGCACTGATGGTTTTTGAAGTGACGGGGTCGGTATAAGTCCACTCCATGGTTTGATAACTTTCGCTTGGCACCTGATAATAGGTTTGTTCGGTAACACTCTTGTAATTTTCACCTGCTACATAATCAAATAGAAAAGCATCTTCAAGGATGTACTTACTATAACCTTTCATCATCACTTTGTTGCCATTAAAAGAAATAAAAAGCGCACTTTCTGAAGTAGAACCAAAAAGACCATCATCCACTTTTATTACTTTGTAAACAATACCTCCATTGTCGTCTACCTGTGTGTGATAATCATAACGCAATTGACTATAACCTAAGTCAATTTCAGCGAGATCACCCGACAGGCTTGTCATATCGGTTGAAAATAAATGTTTTTGATTGCCTACTTTCGGAATGATGTAGTTAATGGCATTTTCTTGCGCCTTAGCAACTGAGGCAAGGGCAATGAATGAAAATAGCAAAAGTCTTTTCATGATTCAAAAGTGATGTTTTTTACTCAAAAACCGTATACCACATATGTATTAAATTAATTTTTTAATCATTTTATAATGTGGAATACCCACTTCTTCAAATTGATGACCGTCTATTGAGTAACCCAATGTAAGATAAAAAGGTACGGCTGTTTCGCGGGCATGGAGCGACATTAAAGTGTACCCGTTTGTGATGGCCCATTGTTCTGCAAATACAACCATAACCCGCCCAATTCCTTTACCCTGCATTGTATCATCCACAGCTACCTGGCGCATTTTAACCGTTGTAGAATTGTATTTTACCAAAATTAAAATACCGCATAATTGTATTTCTGTGAAACAACCTATGTGCATTTGCTCAGCTTCTTGTTGCAATTCTTCTTCAGTAAAATTGAGGCCAAGTGGAACTCGTAATATCTTTCTGCGCAATGCAATGCTTTGTTGGTGTTCTTCGGAACCAAATGTCAGTATTTTACAAAAGGGGATCATGTTAATAATATGCTTTGATAATCAGATAATTTTAAGGACTTTTGAATATTCCAAAAATACAGATTTTACTCAATGAAAAAAGTCGTTTTATCACTTACAATTTTGCTAACTGTTTCAGTTTATGCACAGGACACTATCCGCAACAAAAAAAATGGCGGCTATCTTTTTAAAATGATGGCTAATTGCGAGGCCAATGATGTGCAGGACCAGAGTAGAACCAGCACTTGCTGGAGTTTTTCAAGCCTTTCTTTTTTTGAAAGTGAATTGATGCGTATGGGTAAAGGCAAACACAATTTGAGTGAAATGTTTGTGGTGCGTAATGCCTATGTTGGAAAAGCAGAAATGTATGTGCGCATGAACGGCTTTCACAATTTCGGTCCCGGAGGTGCTTTTCACGATTTGCCCTGGGTCATCCGCAGATATGGCATAATGCCGGAAGAAGCTTATAAGGGATTGAATTACGGCACAGCCAAACACAATCATGCCGAAATGGATGCCGTACTAAAAGGGGTTGTTGATGCTGTAAAAGGCAATCCGCAAGGCCGACTGACAACATCATGGAAAGAAGCTTTTGCAGGTGCAGTGGATGCTTATTTGGGCAAAGTGCCAACTAACTTTACTTACCAGGGCAAGAACTATACACCTATGAGTTTCTCTAATTCTTTGGGATTGAATATGGATGATTATGTCTCCCTCACTTCATTTACTCACCATCCTTACTATTCCCAGTTTGCAATTGAAGTTCCCGACAATTGGGCCATGGTGCAAAGTTATAATTTGCCATTAGAGGAATTGCAGAGTGTAGCAGAGCACGCCATTACTAAAGGCTATACCTGGGCCTGGGCAGCAGACGTGAGCGAAAAAGGTTTTTCTTTCAAGAATGGTGTTGCCATAGTACCGGTACACGATTCATTGATAACACAGGTGGGTAAAGACAGCAAAGGATTTAACGATGCCGGAGCACAAAGAACAGGCAATGCTTTTGATAAACCAATGACTGAAAAAAATATTACGGACAGTGTACGTCAGGTAGCATTTGATAATTATGAAACAACGGATGATCACGGAATGCATGCCACTGCCATAGTAGTTGATCAAAACGGCAATAAGTATTTTAAAATTAAAAATAGTTGGGGAACAGGAAATGATTGTGCCGGCTATTTGTATTGTTCAATGCCATATTTCCGCTACAAAACACTTAATATTTACATCCATAAAAGCGCGCTTCCAAAGGATATAGCAAAAAAACTAGGCCTTTAGCCAATTATTAATCTATGAAAATTGAATTGAGCAAAGCGACCGAACAGGAGCTTGCCACTATTGCTAAATTGGCGCATACAATTTGGCAAGCACACTATCCTTCAATTGTTGGGCAGGCGCAAGTAGATTATATGCTCAATAAGTTTTACGATTTAAAGGCATTAAGCAAACAAAGTGAAGAAGGGCAGTTGTTTTGTTTGATTCATGGTGAAGCAGGTGTTATAGGCTTTATCTCTTTTACAAGAAATGGCGACAGCATGTTCTTTATCAATAAATTTTACCTTTTACCCGGAACTCAGGGACAAGGATTAGGTGAAATAGTGATGGGAAGGCTGAGAACAATTTTCCTATCTGCTTTAGAAAACGACCATGTCAGAACGCCTTTAGTCATTAACCTAACAGTTAATAGAATGAATTACAAAGCCATCAATTTTTATTTCAAATCAGGATTCAAAATAAAGGAAGTTGCAGATTTTGATATTGGCAATGGCTTTTTCATGAATGACTTTGTGATGGAATGGCGACACCGCACAAAAAACTAATCTTTATTATAAAATAAAAAACCCCTGCAGTTAATACTACAGGGGTTTTTTATGAAATCTATTGTTGATTAATTCACTTTTGAAAACGATTTGGTAACAATACCTTCCTGAGTAGCAATCTTGATATTGTAAATACCTGTATTTAAACTTTCGGTATTGATAATAGCAGTCAGCTCATTGATGTCAGTTAAAGTCATTACAACTTTACCACTCATATCAAATACGGTGATGGTTTGAATAGTAGCAGTAGTGCTAATATTTAATACATCTTTAGTTGGATTCGGATACAGTATTGTTTCAGTAGCCAGACGCTTTGTTTTAACACTCACTGATTCATCATCAACAATGGTAAGTGTATGAACACTGTCTGCTTCGATAATGGTACCATAAGCATTGCCTCTTATAACAAATATTACTGTTTCAGGTAACTCAATAGTTACGTCATCGATGTATTTAACCCTTACTTTAGCCGTTGGCTCAGCCGGTGAAAGAATAAATGCGAATCGGGTTGAAGCAGCAGAATAGTCAGTGTTTCTTGAAGCAGTTCCACCTTTAATTTCAACATAAACTTGTTGGTTATTGGTAAGGTTTGAAGCAGATAAAATAAAGGCAGTAGAGCTATCTTTATTCTCAGGTGTGCTGCTGGCAACTGATAAGAATTTAAATGTAGGAGAAACAATATTTTGTATGTCAGACAATCTTCTTGGAGCAATCAAATAACCTGATGTAAATGGATTAGTAGCATCAGACTGACCACCTAAGCCCGTTACATTGATGAAACCTGTCGGAGCAGTTGTACCATCAATATCTGTTTCGCTGTCAATTAGCAATGTGAACGAATCGTTCTGGTTAACCAGTTTCACTTTTCTTACTGTATTGGCTGCTAGTGCAGATGTAGGCCATTGAGAAGGATTTGCAAGTTTCACGATATTCAACTTCACAAGTTTTGATTCAGTGCTTTCATTGTACAATGAAGTAACGGTTGGAGGTAATAGGTTGCGACCGCTGGCCAATTTAATCAGGGTGTCAATTTTTTGCAATTGAATCATGCCTTCAAACTGACCAATAGTACCTGTTACCAGGATACTATCACCTTCAGCAACTGTATAACCTTTATTACTTGTGCTGTTTACCACCTGTATGCCACCTGTAGGGTCGATCAGGGTGAATTGGATACCTGTGCTGCTTGGAATCAAATTACCGCCATATACAACGCCTCTCAGCTTGCATTTGGTGTTTAAACTATCAGCAACACCTGTTGTTAATTTAGAAGTATTCACTTTGCTGATGTTGTATTCTATTATGTCATCATCAGTAATGGTAATTCTCAGGGTATCCGGTTTGCCAACTTTAGCGTTAAGGAATGGCGACAAAATGAATATTGCAGTTTCGGTTGGTTCGTATTGGCTGTTGTTCAAAATAGGCACAGTAACAATTACGCTATCAGGATCTGTAGTTGCAACATTGTAAATAGTTGTGGTAGGGTTAAATGTTAAATCGGTACCTTCAGTTGTTGATGAACTATTGGTTAAATAGCGCAATGCAAAATCACTCTGATTTTTGTTTCTGCCACTGATATTAATTCTAAATTTAACTGAACCGGCTGTTTCTTTAACTGATAATTTGTTTGTTGCAAATGAATAGATAGGGGGTGCATCATTATCAGTAATGATTAAAGTGAACAATGAATCTTTGCCTATAGTTGCCGGGCTTGTTGGTGAACGCAAAACTAATACAAGTGTATCGTTTCTGTCTTCAGCAAGTAATTCATCAATAATTGGAATGGTTACATCAATACTATCAGTTAGTTTGCCACCTGCAAATTGAATTGTTGTATCGCGGTTGCTGCTGCCAATTTTGAAATCACCCGGTATGAAAGTGCTGTCTGTTTTAGATTTCACTAAAATTTTAACATTTGTAGCAGTTGATGAGCCGGTAATCATTTTCACTCTCAGTTTGAATGAACCAACGGCCTCACTTACTTTAATTGTTTTTTGGGTGAAGAAGATACTAGGAATATCGTTGTCAATAATGTTGATGGTATTGGTAGATTGTAAGCCAATAATTCCATTAACAGGACTTGATAATTTAATCGCAACATCTTCGTTAGGATCGCTGATGATGTCGTCAAATATATTTACGGTAATAGTGTCTACCGCTTCACCATAAGGTTTGAAAACATATTGTTTTGTAGGGTTGACAATTGAATAATCAACACCTGAAGTAGCAGAACCGGCTACTACAAAGAAATTGACTTTAGATGAATCCTTGTTGCCATAAAGTCTTTTGAAAATGATTTTAAGCGTTGTGTTCGATTCGTTCACATTGGTTGAATTGCTTACAAACACAAACTCTGGCTCAGTTAAAGCGGCATAATCACTTTTGATATATACCGGTTTCAAACCACCATGAGGGTTAATCGTACTGTCAGGACCCCAGGTAGCATCGCTCTCGGTATTAGCATATACAAATAGAAATCCACCTTTAGGATCTTTCACTTCTATACGTTTTACACCATTCGAAAAGGTATTTGGAATAATACTTCCCCAGGCACCACCATTTGCATTCACTTTATTGCTGTAGAAATAGGGCATATTAGAGATGTTGTTACCATCATTTTCAGTCATAGTAATGGTAATAGGTCTTGAAGTTCCTCCTACTTCATCATATAACACGATCATGTTTCTGTTTTTTGCAAATGAATTGCCATAAATACCGGTTCCGTTATCAGAACCTGTAGAAGCAGAGAAATTCAATACTTTGATAGAATCTTTCAAATACAGTTTTTGTATCGGAGTAACCAAGGTGTCGATTTCTTGTATCAAAATCATGGGATATACATATTTACCACCTGCAAATCTGCTGTCGTTTGGAGTAATAGCGCCAAACCAGCCGATGTATTCTCCGGCATTGTTAATGGTAATAGTATCGTGATTGCCTGCTGTAAAACCAGGGCTTGAGCTGTATTGGATAGATCCGTTGTTTCTAAAAATCAATGGATTACCAACACCATTAGCAGTAGAATCAGCAGTATCTTTTAAAGAGATAAAAGACACGTAATATTTAAATTTGGTAGAGGGGGCAAAACCCGTTAAACGGGCTTGAAAATACACAGGTAACCTTGTAGTATCTCCGGAACCGCAATACGTAGGGACTTTAAGGCCCTGAAAGAAGATGCTATTGATCGGTTTCAGCTTTTGGGCCTCCACACTGTTAATAGTAGTCAGTGCAAAAAAAGAAAGTAATAAGACTATTGTTTGTTTCATTTCAATTTGGGGAATATGGGTTAAAAATACAAATATAGATTTTTTTTTATATTATTCAATGAACGCTTAGGCACAAGCCCATCATACTCAATGCAGTATTATCAATTGAAAGGATCTCTTTGCCACAGGCCTCAAGTGTGGAACCCGTTGTTATCACATCATCTAATAGCAAAATATGCTTACCCTGAACATCCTTTGGATTAGTAATTTCAAAAATCTGAGCCATGTTTTCCCATCTCTGAAACCGTTTTTTTCGGGTTTGAGTTTCTGATAAAAATTTTCGTTTTAATAGTTCGGGCATAAAATTGATACCAGTAGCTTCACAAAACCCTTTTGCAATTATTTCACTTTGATTATAACCGCGTATCTGTAATTTTTTTGGATGAAGTGGCACTACAGTAAGGCAGTCAACGGCCATTTTTTTAAGTACAGGCAACATATCCAGCCCGTACAAATAGCCCAAACGGTGGCCAATATCCTTGTTTTGTTTGTATTTCAACTGATGGATGAGGCGCTGTGTTAAGCCGGTTTTTCTAAAATACAGAAAGGCAGAGGCGTGATTGACAGGCAAGCGTCCCCAGAAAATTTTTTCAACCGGATTTTCGGGGTGAATCAGAAACTCAGTGCGGGGCAATTTAATCTCACAACCCAAACACAATACCGTTTCATTTTTTACAAGAGGACTGCCACAACCACAACAGATGGCCGGATAAAACAGTCGGACAACATCGTTCAGCAGCGCTTTCATCAGGCTTCCATACGCCTGAACATGGCGCTTATCCAGTTTTTCTTTGTTTTTTTAGTTTCAAATACCAAATGGTGATTGTTGCATTCTGCCTTGATATCCTCCAAATCATCGAGATAGAAGCCGCTCAAAAGTAATACAGAGTTTGGTTTCATACATCTTACATAATATTTAATATCAGCTAATAAGATGTGTCTGTTAATATTGGCGATAACAATGTCAAATTTGCCCGGGTAAGATTTTAAAATACCTGCATCACCCAGCCTGATATCGAAATTTTTGATTTTGTTAAGCACTAGATTTTCCTGGGCATTTTCGTAACACCAGCTGTCGTTGTCGATTCCCAAAACATGTTCAGCACCTAACATTGATGCGAGTATACCTAAAATACCTGTACCCGTACCCATATCCAATACCTCCATTCCCTTTACAGGAATTTCGAGCAGGTATTCAACAACCATGCTGGTAGTTTCGTGATGACCTGTGCCAAAACTCATTTTAGGATCAATGATAATCTCGTACTTAGCTTTTAGATTTGTTTCGTGAAAGCTACTTTTTATTAAGCACTGATCAGCAATGAGTATGGGTTGAAAATAATTTTTTTCCCATTCTTCATTCCAGTTTTTGGGTTTAATAATTTCAATTTTATAATCATCATAGCACAAGTTTTTTTCAATCAATTCATTGACAAGAATGATGATTTCTTCTTCAGTTATTTCATTTTCAGCCCTGTAGGCCTTTATCTGCTCATCTTCTGCAGAACCCTCAAATCCAAATTCGCCAAGGTAAGCCGAAATAATCTCGACATTTTCATCAATCGGTTCGCAGGCGGTTAGACTGATTTCGTAATAATTCAATAATTGCATTCTTGTGGTTTAAAAGGATTTTAACAAAGATCCAAATCGGAAAATATCTTCAAAAGTATTGTAAAGTGGAACAGGTGCCATCCGTATAACATTGGGATTGCGCCAGTCAGCAATTACTCCATTTTCGGTCAGATAATCAAATATTTTTCGACCATTGTCTCCGGTTAGCAAGCTGAGTTGACAAGATCTTTCAGGAAAAGCAGGCGTAATGATTTTAAAATTCAAAGCACTATTACCAACCATCGCATCATCGACAACAAAGTTGAGAAATGCATTGAGCATTTGGCCTTTTGCTGTAAGCGCTTCCATACCGGCCTCTGCAAAGATTTCAAGAGATGCTTTATGAGCAGCCATACTTAAAACAGGGGCATTGCTGAGTTGCCATCCGGCTGCACCATGCTCAGGTATAAAACCTTTCAGCATTTTAAAGCGCTGGTCTTCATTGTGACCCCACCATCCTGATAGTCGCGGTAATTCCGGACTATTGGCATAGCGTTCATGCACATAAGCACCGCCAACACCACCCGGTCCTGAATTCAAATATTTATAAGTACACCATGCAGCAAAATCCACTTGCCAGTCATGAAGTTTTAATTCAATATTTCCTGCAGCATGCGCCAAATCGAAACCGGCTATAGCGCCCACTTCATGCGCTTTGGCTGTAATGCCCTTAATATCAAAAACCTGTCCGGTGTAATACTGAACACCACTGAAAAACACCAGGGCAACACTGTCTTTATTGTTTTCAATAGTAGCCAGAATATCTTCATGTCTCAGGTGAAATTCATTATCTCTTGGTTTCACTTCAATGATGGCATCATTGGGATTAAAACCGTGTAACTTTATCTGCGACTCCACAGTGTACATATCACTTGGAAATGCACCGGCTTCCATAATGATTTTATATCTTGCTTGAGTTGGTCTGTAAAAGCTTATGAACAGTAAGTGTAGATTAGTGGTGAGTTGATTCATCATTACCACTTCATGGTTTTTTGCACCTACTATTTTAGCGGCATTTTCAGTAAGAAAATGGTGGTAACTGAACCATGGATTTT
>JAZKEQ010000060.1:0-15060 GCA_040386935.1 Bacteroidota bacterium
TTGAATAACAAAACAGATGAATTAAATGATACTGTTACCGGTGTTGGTTTTGGTGTAAGTGGCATTGCCAGTGATCCTGAATCAGTACATCCTTTATCTAAAAAAATAGGTGGACAAAATATCATCGATAAAATTGGTGGGTATAAAGATTCTGCTACAAACTTACAAGGCCTGTTGATAGCCGACTTTGATCATCCAATCCAAGGTAAAAAATGCAATCAAATGGGATCAACTTCAGTCTTGCCTTTAGAATATACAGTGGGTGGTGGCGATAGTGGTTCAGGTGCTTTTAGAAAAAAGAATGGGGTATGGCAACTGGTGGGTATATGCTCAGGTGCCGATATCAATTTTAAATTGATTACTAAATATGGCTACTACGGCACAGTGATGAATTGGACAAGGGTATCACTTTATCACAAATGGATAACTGACAATATGCAACACTAGAATACCTGTTGCTTTATAAAAAATATATTATTAAACGTTGAAACGGAAGTGCATACAGTCACCGTCTTTTACAACGTACTCTTTACCCTCTACCCCCATTTTACCGGCTTCGCGTATGGCTGCTTCAGTTCTATACTGCAAATAATCCGCATAGCGTATTACCTCTGCACGAATGAATCCTTTTTCAAAATCTGAGTGAATAACACCTGCTGCTTGTGGTGCTCTCATACCATTGGTAATTGTCCAGGCTCTTACTTCTTTTTCACCTACTGTAAAGTATGTGATGTAATTCAAAATGCGGTAAGCGGCTTTAATTAATTTCGCAACACCACTTTCATTAAGACCAAGGTCCGCTAAAAATACTGCACGTTCTTCAGGGTCTTCCAACTCTGCTATTTCAGCCTCGGCTGCTGCACTGATCAACAGTGTTTCTGCACCTTCGGCTGCTGCCATTTTTTTAATATCTTCTACCCACTGATTGCCTTTTGTTAAACTGGCTTCATCAACATTACAAACATATAATACAGGTTTCAATGTCAATAAATTCAAATCAGCAGTTAGAGCCAATTGTTCTTCTGTTAAGTCTGTAAATGTTCTGGCATTCAATCCTTTTTCAAGGTGAGCTTTGTATTTTTCACAAGCATCAGCAATCTTGGCACCTTCTTTATCTCCTGCTTTGGCTTGTTTCTGAACCTTTGCCAAACGGGCTTCTACAGCTTCCAGATCTTTCAATTGCAATTCTGTATCAATGATTTCCTTATCGCGTATTGGATTCACTGAACCGTCAACGTGAATAATGTTATCATTTTCAAAACAACGCAATACGTGAATGATGGCATTCGTATTTTTGATATTACCCAAAAACTGGTTACCCAATCCCTCGCCTTTACTGGCACCTTTTACCAATCCTGCAATATCCACAATCTCTACAGTAGCGGGAACAATGCTCTGAGGTTTGGCTATTTCTGTTAATTTCTCCAAACGTTCATCAGGTACAGTTATCACCCCTACATTGGGTTCGATGGTACAGAAAGGAAAGTTAGCGGCTTGCGCCTTAGCATTGCTAAGACAGTTGAACAAAGTTGATTTCCCAACATTTGGCAAACCCACTATTCCACATTGTAAAGACATAAATTATTTTAGATTGTTTATTTTAGATTTTTGATTTGTTACACTGAGCTTGTCGAAGTTTAAGCTTAGTTGACTAATTTAGCTTTTAGCGATTTCACCAATATCTTTAATAATCTTCATGGTAAGGTTACGGGCAGTCGTATCCGACTTGCTTTCAGCATAAATTCTGATGATTGGTTCAGTATTTGATTTTCTCAAATGCACCCAGTCTTCATCAAAATCAATGCGCACACCGTCTACCGTATTGATATTAAATTTTTTGTATTTCTCCTTGATTTTTTCAAGCACCAAATCCGCATTGATATCAGGGGTTAACTCCACCTTATTTTTAGAAATGATGTAATTAGGGAAAGTGGCTCTCATGGCACTGCAACCTTTACCCGACTTAGCAAGCGCACTCAGGAATAAAGCAATACCAACCATGGCATCTCTTCCGTAGTGCAACTCAGGGTAAATAATACCGCCATTGCCTTCACCACCGATAATGGCTTTGGTTTCTTTCATTTTCTCAACCACATTCACTTCACCTACTGCACTTGGGGTGTATTTACCACCGTGCTTTTCTGTGATGTCTCTCAATGCTTTGGTTGATGACAAGTTAGAAACTGTATTGCCTTTTTTATTGTTCTTTAAAATATAATCAGCAACTGCTACAAGTGTATACTCTTCACCGAACATCTCACCATCTTCGCAAACCAGCGCCAGACGGTCAACATCAGGGTCAACACAAATACCGATATTCGCTCTTTCGCTCTTCACCTTTGATGATAATTGTGATAAATGCTCAGGCAATGGTTCAGGGTTGTGTGCAAATTGTCCGGTTGGTTCGCAATTCAATTCAATGATATTTTCAACACCCAATGCTTTTAACAATTGAGGTACTGCAATACCGCCTGTTGAATTCACTGCATCAACAACAATTTTATAATTCTTCGCTTTAATGGCTTCAACATCCACCAAAGGCAATTTCAAAATAGCTTCGATGTGCTTGGTGATAAAACCATTGTCAGTTGTTAATTTACCTAAGGTGGTTACTTCAGCGTAATTGAAATCGTTCTTATCGGCTAACTCCAATACTTTTTCGGCTTCTTTAGCCGAAATGAATTCACCTTTATTGTTCAGCAATTTCAAAGCATTCCATTGCTTTGGGTTATGGCTGGCTGTAAATATAATTCCGCCTGCGGCCTTCTCCATCATAACGGCCATCTCTACAGTTGGTGTAGTCGATAAACCAAGGTCCATTACATCGAGGCCCATGGCCAATAATGTAGATGAAACTATGGATGAAACGATTTCACCTGATAATCTGGCATCGCGACCGATTACAATGAGTTTGCCTTTCTTGGTAGATAATACCCACTCACCGTAAGCCGATGAAAATTTAACAATATCTACAGGCGTCAGATTTTCTCCGGGTTTACCCCCTATGGTTCCTCTGAAACCTGATATTGATTTGATTAATGTCATACTTGAAAAAAAGAGTGCAAAAATACTCATTATTTCACAAAAAAGTGCATGGTTTATTAACAATTAAAATCTTTGCTAATAAAGGGTCTTCAATAACTTTACAGCCCGTTTGGTGGCAAGGGATTGAGCATTGTTTTAACCATTAACCCAATTAAAAGAAAAAGGCCTGAAATTTAATTTTAAACAGGGGTGTAGAGAAAAAAATACCAATTTTAGTCAATTCAATCCCAAACATGCGTTTAACCGATGTTCAAAATTTGGATGAAATTACTGGTCGTTCCACAACCTGTTTTTCTTGATTTTGAGATCTTGAAGCATTGAACTGTTGGCATACAATGAGAACGAGAAACTTTTACGCACACCATCCGGAATCCAATCAAACGACAGTGCCCAACAATGCAGGCTGCGCGTTACCTTAAACTGGGTAAAGGCCATTTTTTTCTGTAGAAAATCATAACCCGTATTACAGCCAATTTTCCATTTAGGCGTAAGATTGAAATCACCACTGATACCAAAGTTATGCTGGTAATTCGACTTGTAGTCGAAAAGTGAGTAATTCATGGAATAGTTAATATTGAAACTCCATGGTATATCAAAGTGAACATAGCCGTTGGGATTTTTTCTGATATCTTCTAATTCGGCTTTCTCTTCAGTTGTCTTCCCTGCTGTATCTGTGTTCTTCTTTTTAAACATCTCGGCATTGAACTCAGTCGACATTTGAATACTCGCACTGGTCCATGTACCAATACGCTTGCTATTTTCCCACTCCAGTGTATTGGTATAGATAGACCGATGTTTTTTATAATCCCAACTCTTGGCATATGGATTTAGCGTAGCATTACCATTGAGCCGTACTTGCTTAAAGAGTGTGGTATAAGCCGTGACAGCAATATTGGATAACTTCATTGAATCGGCCAGAAAATTATAATTTCCCGACACATTGAAATTCTCTAACCAGGTAACATTTTCGTATTTTGATGAGGTATCCGTTTTACGCAACACTTTTGCCTGTAAGTTATTATCGATACCAAAAGTCAGTCTACCGCTAGGCCCTCCGGCAGGACCGCCTTTAATGCCTTGTTCGAATATGGAGTATTTATATAGACTATCATCTGCTGAATCCCTTTTGAATTTTTTATAAATACCATACTTTGCCTCACTGTAATCAGGGCGGTAACTGAAGCCTACATTGGGTTTTATAGTATGTCGAATGGCGCTTACTTTCTTGCTGTTCATTGCAAAGGTCCCAAAAATCTGGGTATTCAAATTCACTGCAGCATTGTAATCTGAAGCGCGTTTGAACCCATCGTGATAAATTGTATCAACTTTATTTTTGCTGTAGTTCCAGTATTTCTCAACTGTTTTAAAATACCAAAATTCCTGATAAGCTACCGTTGGAGAAAAAGTAAAGCGATTCTTGATCAGCTTATATGAACCCAACGTAATGGGAATGGAATGCACCATGCCTTGCTTAAACTGATTAGCTGCATCCAAATTCGGTTTGTATAAATTGAGTCGTGGCATCTCAGGCAATAATTGTCGCAACGGTTCGCCTGTAAAAAACAAACTGTCCCGTGTATCAATGCGATTTTCAAAACTCATTTGATAACTCACACCAAAATCTTTGTACCACTTATACTTCCCTAATTTATTTGGTTGCGAGAATGGTGTAACCCTTTGAACACTGAAATTAATACTCGGCAAGCTCATCGAAAACTGACGGGTTTGTGTGTTTTGAGAGTGATTGATATTCGATGTAAAATTGGCTTTATTGGCAAACAATGCTTTAGAAAAGGATACGGATGAGTTAAACTGATTGCGGACAATAGTCGTAGGATCCGTTGAGTTTAATCGCGCTGAATTATTTTTTTGAATATCAACATTGGCATTGAATGTTGTTCCGGGTCTTGCCTTGCCATCCTGTGAATGTATCCATCTTATCCCAAAGGTGCGGATTTGATTGGCTTTAAAATCGGGATCTTCAGGTTCACCATTTAAAAATTTTGAAAACTCAAGACTTAAACCACCATTGAAACGGTAGCGCTTAGCGTAACGTGTATTTGAACCCAGACGCCAACTGCCTCTGAAATAAATATCACCTGTAATGGTTTGATCAAAGTTTTTACTGATGCCGAAATAATACCCCACATTGCGGAGATAAGCGCCATAAGCACCACTCAAACCGTATTCAAAAGGTATAATCCCCGACTTCTGTCCCTTTTTGGTTGGGAACATGCCGAAAGGAATATAAAGCGGAGTAGGCACTCCTTCTATCACAAGATTCGAAGGACCGAAAATTATTTTTTTGTCGGGAATTATTTTTAATTTTTTTGACTGAAGATAGAAGTGAGGGTGCGGGTCGCTACATGTGGTGTACCTTCCTAAATCAGAATAAATACTTTTGTCATCATCTCTAAAAACCTTGTTGCACAAAATATACCCTTCGCCTTCTTTCATTGCTATACCGTAGGTTCTGCCGCGCTTGGTAGCAAAGTTATAAATCATGGTATCAGCATCTGTTTCGCGTTCTCCGTCATTGAAATTGGGACGGCCGTAATACTTGCCAATGCTATCGGTAATGCCCCTTGCATACAATTCGCGCTTATTGAAATCAACGATGATAAGCGCTGCTTTCAGATTCATCCCATCGTACACAACATGGGCGTTGCCATACAAATACACCATGCGTTTATTGAGATCAAAGTAGATGGAATCATCAGCACTGTACTCGATTATATCTTCGATGGCATCTTTAGATATGCGGAAGGTATCGGTAGTTTTAGTGGGTGCTACAGCCGTTTGACTAAGGTTTTGCTTGGTAGAATCGGTTGATTTTAAAACTTGCCCGGTTATTGCATTACTGTATAGTAAGTTAAACGCAAGCGCCATTATCCACAATAAACAAGGCACAGTTTTCGTTTTAAATATAGAGTAGGGCGACAAGAAATACCGAAATTTGCACAAAACTAAAGCAAAATAATGAACCACAGGAACAATGAACAAGAAATTATTATTCATATCGCTTTTTGTCTTACTAATTAGCGGCTCATCTTTCAACCATGCCGATAACATTTTCAATGTTGTTGTCATAGATGCGGGCCACGGTGGGCACGACCCAGGCTGTAACGGTGGCGACAGCAAAGAAAAGGAAGTAACCCTTGCCATTGCTTTAAAACTGGGCAAAATGATAGAAGACAGCTTTAAAGATGTAAAAGTTATATATACCCGAAAAACTGATAAATTCATTGAATTAAGTGAGCGTGGCAATATTGCAAACAAAAACAATGCCGACCTTTTTATAAGTATACACTGCAACGCAAATGACAATAAAGAAGCGAGTGGAACCGAAACCTATTTAATGGGTTTACACAAGTCGGAAAGCAACCTTACTGTTTCCAAAAGAGAGAACAATGTAATCCTGTTGGAAAAAGATTATAAAACCAATCAGGCTTACGAAGGTTTCGACCCCAACTCTCCTGCCGGTCATATCATTTTAACCTTAATGCAAAATGCCTACATCGCCCAAAGCGCTAAGTTTGCAGGTCATGTTGAAAGTGAATTTAAAACCAATACCAAATTAAAAAGTCGTGGTGTGAAACAAGCCGGCTTCCTGGTATTATGGAAAACCGCTATGCCGGGTGTATTAATTGAAACCGGTTTCCTTACTAATACCACTGACCGCAAAGTATTGAGCAAAGACAGTGGCCAGGCAAATATTGCTAAGGCCATTTTCAACGCAGTAAAAAAATACAAAAAAGGGAAATAATTATTCTGAATAAAACAATTCAGAGGCTATTGCATCCGCATACAACTTACCCTGTTTGGTCAGTGTAAAAATATCACCTTCAGATTTCAACCAACCTTTTCCTATGTAATTATTCAACAATAATTTTAAAGATTCTGTTTTGAACCCCTGGGCTGCAGGCACTTTTAAATCAATTCCCCATTTGGTTCTTAAACCTGTCATCAGGTATTCATTGATTTTATTTTGACGTGTCAACAATTCACTTTGTAAAGGAAGTTCGCCCTTTTGTATGCTTGCTACATACTGCGCATTATCTGCAATATTCCACAAACGTTCATTGCCATTGAATGAATGAGCTGATGGACCCAAACCGATATAGGGTTTATTTTGCCAATAAGCTGTATTGTGCTTGGCTTCATATCCGGGGCGGCAATAATTACTAATTTCGTAATGGCCCCAACCATTGGCTTCAAGAAAATCCATGGTCATTTCAAACTGATGGGCCGTAGCCTGTTCATCAGGGGCTTTGTAGGCTTTGCGACTGATCAATTTTTCCCAGGCTGTATTGTGTTCGAGTGTTAAACCATAGCACGACAAGTGATGAACGCCCAATGCATTAGCAGTCTCAAGATTTTTTAACCACTGACCTTCTCCGCTATCAGGCAATCCGAATATCAAATCAATACTGATTTCAAAACCCAGTTGAAGTGCCTGTGAAATACTTTCGAAAGCCTGTTCTGTGTTGTGAGCGCGATTCATCCATTTTAAATCCGCATCGTTAAAACTTTGTACACCAATACTCAAGCGATTGACGCCAAATGACTGCCATTGCTGCAATTTCTCCAATGTGATATCATCCGGATTGGCCTCTAAAGTCAACTCTTTAACTAATGAAAGATTGTAGTGTTGATGCAATGTTTTTACAATTTGCTCCAATTGAGCAGGACTCAAAAACGAAGGTGTACCACCCCCGAAATAAACTGTTTCGATGGGCTCCGTAATTTCATTTTTCCTTAATGCGGCTTCTTTTGCAATGGCTTCCACCATTTCATCAGTCCCCTTATTACCGGTTTTAAAATGAAAGTTGCAATAAACACAGGCTTGTCTGCAAAAAGGGATATGAATATAGATACCTGCCATTGGGGCCGCAAACTTAATTCATTTTTAGGAGGATATAGGGATGAGAGGGAAACCAATTTGATGATTTGGTGATTTGATAATGGGGATTTGTTGTTAGTGATAAATTTTACGATTCAATAAATAGGGTTAGGGATTGGATTTATTGAGATTGCCTGTTAGGGACTTGTGTTAGATTCAGAAATTAGGATTTAGGGATTAGTGGGGAAATCCCAATAACCTTACCTCGAAGTATCGGATAAATAACAAATAACTAATCCCGAAGGATCGGGGCTTACAGCAGAAGTAACCAGTAACTCATTCCCGAAGTGTCAGATCAAGAACAAATAACTAATAACAATTAACCAATCCCATCCAGCAACACCGCCAGTTCCCTGTCTTTATCTGTAACGGTATTGCCGGCATCGTGTGTTCTCAGCACTACCTTTACTTTGTTGTATACATTCGTCCATTCGGGGTGGTGGTTTAAGGCTTCAATAGCGGTGGATGCGTGCACCATCCATTTTATGGCTGACAAAAAATCTTTGAATACAAAGGTTTTAGTCAGACTGTTGTCGGTTTCTGTCCAATTCTGTTCCATTTTGAAAAATTCCTATTCAGAACAAATTTTACATTAATTTTTGGATTTTGAATAAAATAATCCTTAATTTGTTAACAATAAACAATATTTACACTATGCCTACCATCCAAAACATTCTTGTTCCCTTTGTGTTGTCACCTTCGGCCCAGGGTGCTTTAAAAACGGCCATCAGCATAAGCAAAATAAACAATGCAAAACTTCATGTTGCGCATATTGTAAATGAAAAATCAACCCCTGAGATTCTTGACACCATCAAAACCATTTGCACACAGGAAAATGCTCCTTTTGTGTATGTGGAACGCAAAGGCAATATCCATAAAGAAATCATTAAACTTGAAAGCGAATTAAATGCCGACCTAATTGTAATGGGCGCTTACGGAAGCACCGGTTTCCAACAATTTTGGGTGGGTAGCAATGCCTTTAAAGTAGTCAGTACTTCACATTGTCCTGTTATCACACTTCAAAATGAATCAGATACGTTTGCAGGTTTTCATAAAATCATGATGCCTTTGGACGACAGTGAAGAAACACGCCAAAAAGCCAATTGGGTTGCTAAAATTGCCAAAGGTTTTGATGCAGAAGTATTGATCTTTTGTGTGAGTAAAAGCAAAACAGAAGAGTCGCGCATTAAGTTGGCCAAATACGCTTCACAAGTTGATAATTTCCTTAAACAGGAAGGCGTACGCACCAGTTTTGATGAAAGCTATGGCAACAATATCGCTGAGGATTGTATCAAGTTTGCAGGCATTCATCACTGTGACATGATTTCAATTATGACAGAGATGGAAACAACAAATAGTTTCTTTATGGGATCGTATGCACAGCAATTGGTGAGCACCTCTCCTATTCCTGTATTGTCTATTCACTCAAGATCTACGCATTTATCTGCCCACGTTTCTTAAGAAACAATCTTTTTATACTTCTTGTAAAAGCGTGCGGAAAGCCAATACTTTATCTCCGTAACGTTCGTAAGTTTTTGCTCTCAATGCATCAGCATGCTGTTCGATGTAGTCATCGTAGTCTGCTATGGTATGGCAAAAGTACTGTATGGCGTAATTCACACCTTCGTTACCGTCAACAACTGTCAACAGTTTTAGCATTTTAAAGCTAGTGAATTTTTCTGTTGCTATTACTTCAGGAATATGTGTGTGTTTCATCCAGTGCACCCATTCTTCTTCAATTTCAAAGGGGATATTACAGGTTACATTATATATAATCATGTTTAAAAAATGCTTGTGCAATATTAATGGTGAAATATTTTTTATGAAAATTTAGTTTCTCTTAATCCCAAAAATAGTCATTCTTTTGCAGGGTGCAATCCCCATTTCACGACAGTTATATAGAACCATTAAAATACTCCGCTTTTGAAAAAATAAAGCATGTAGACATTTTAAGAGATGATCAAATTCATCCTGTGGTATGCGGCAACAAATGGCGCAAATTGAAACATGTCATCGCATATTTACAGACCCATCAGATTAAGCGATTAGTAACATTTGGAGGCGCATACAGTAATCATGTTGTAGCCACGGCATTTGCAGGTGATTACTTCGGCATACAGACACATGCTTTTATCAGAGGTGATGAGGTGCGACCAATGAATCACTACGAAGCATTATGCCTGGCGCATGGCATGCAGTTAACCCATGTCGACCGCAACAGTTATAGAGATAAGCAAGTACTTTTTAATCAATATTATGAGCAGCAACAGGATGTGTTTTTTTTAGATGAAGGTGGCAATCATCCCCTGGCTCTGGAGGGTTGTGCTGAAATTATCAGCGAGTTGAAAATGGTTTACGATTACATTGTATTGCCTTTGGGTACCGGCACTACCATGGAAGGTTTGTTAATGGGTATTCAGGAAAAAGCGCTGCCCACCAAAGTTGTTGGCATCAGCTCATTGAAAAATAACACTTCACTCAATGAAAGAATGGCGCGTTTCGACTCAAATAGCTGGGATATTATGCACGACTATCACCGAGGCAAGTATGGCGCCATAGACAGTGAATTAATTGCTTACTGCAATCATTTTCATACAGCAACAGACATTCCATTAGAGCCGGTGTATACGGGTAAAATGATGATGGCTGTGGAGGACCTTATTAATAAAGACTATTTTAAATCAGATGATAAAATATTATTGATTCACACCGGTGGATTATTGTCGGCAGTAAAGCAATAATTGAATCAACTATTACTGTGTGATGGCAAGCAGTCGGTGCAATTCCAATCTCACATTTTCCTGACTGAAAGAACCGCAATACTCGGCAGTGGTGGTATGGCTGCTGTCATCGCGTATCCCTCTGCTGGCAACACATAGGTGCTTGGCATTGATAATAACCGCTACATTTTCAGTATTTAAAATTGTTTTCAATTCATTGGCTATTTGCATGGTCATGCGCTCCTGAACCTGAGGACGTTTTGCAAAATAATCTACTATTCTATTGAGTTTTGACAGGCCTATTACCTTACCATTTGGCACATAAGCTATATGCACTTTCCCAAAAAAAGGCACAAAATGATGTTCGCAATTGGTATAAAAATTAATATCCTTTTCTATCAGCATTTCAGAATAGCGGAACTTGTTTTTAAAATGCGATACATGTGGTTTATTATTAGGATTCAATCCCCAGAACATTTCATTCACATACATCTTGGCCACGCGTTTTGGTGTACCTTTCAAACTATCATCCGTCATATCAAGCCCCAATGTTTCCATAATGGCTTGAAAATGTTCCTGTATAATATTTACTTTTTCATCGTCACTCATCTGAAAGGCATCAGCCCTCATAGGTGTATCAATGTTATAATGATCGTGGTCGTGTTCTTCCTCTTCCTTATATTTAGTATTATCCATTGTATTCTACGTAATTGCGTTCTGTTTCATAAAGTCTGATACTGAGTTCGTATACAGTATCTATTTTTTCTCTGAGTATCGTCCATATCACTACAGCAATATTTTCAGCAGTGGGGTTGAGCTCTTTAAATTCAGGAGTATCCAGATTCAGATTTTTATGATCAAACCTTTCTTCTATTTCCTTTCTTATAATGTCTTTTAATTTTTTGGTATCGTATACAAATCCTGTTTCAGGGTCAACAGGACCGGTAAGTTTTACCTCGAGATTATAATTATGCCCATGGTAATTCGGATTGCTGCAAGCACCAAAAACAGATTCGTTCTGTTCGTTCGACCATTGCTTGTTGTATAATCTGTGTGCCGCATTAAAATGTGCCTTTCGGAAAACTGAAACTTTCATTCGCTCGTATGTATAACTGTTGAGGGTTATTAATTGTTTGATGTAAAATAATTATCCTTCACTCAACACTGCAAATTAAGGTGAAAATAAATTGAAAATATTGTTTAATTTAAATTAAACAAAAAATAAAATGACTTTCAATCGACTAAATAAATAGGTTTTTAAAATCAGACTGTTACAATTATCGCTGTGTTTAAAGAATTGATGATACTAAATTAACTTAAAAATGACTAACTACGCTGAATTACAGGGTTATAAATAAATACAATAAGACCATAAATTTAAATATTATCCGCTTAACTAACTGATTTTCAATATATATGCGAAATGTTTAAGAAAAAAACAAACATCATTAAACAAAATAACTGCCTTAATTAAATAAAATAACCCAAATTTGCACAATAATTCTCTACGCCATGAACACTTCAAGATCCTTGTATTCTCCATTTGAGCAAATGATTCAAAACGAAACTTCTGCCATGAAAAGTCTTGCAATGCAACTCACAAAAAACATTGAAGACTGCAACGATTTGGTTCAAGAAACAATTTTAAAAGCGCTGCGTTACAAAGATAAATTTTCGGAAGGCACTAATTTCAAAGGTTGGTTGCTCACCATTATGAAAAACACCTTCATCAATAATTACAGACGCATGGTGAAGCGCAATACTTTTCTTGATGCCACAGATAATACTTATTTCCTTGATTTACCATCTCACAACACCGAAAATCAGGCTGAGTTAAAATTCATTCGCAAAGATTTAGAGGTAGCCATTGGTGCATTACCTACTGAATTGAAGGTGACATTTATGTTAAATATTGAAGGTTTCAAATACCATGAAATCGCAGAAGAATTGAATATCCCTATTGGAACTGTTAAAACCCGTATCTTCGTAGCACGGAGAATCTTACGCAAAAAACTATATGTTTATGGCGAAGAATTCGGTTTTAACAAATCTGCCAATGAATAGTCTATATCTGTGGATCAATATTATCACCCTTGCGTTTCCATTTGCCTTATCGTTCGATAAAAAAGTAGCCTTCTTCAAGCAATGGCTGTATTTGTTTCCTGCCATTATACTTACTGCCGCATTTTTTCTTGTTTGGGATGAGTGGTTCACTGAAATGGGCATTTGGGGTTTCAATGCCAAATATCTCACAGGTTATTATTATCATTCATTGCCAATGGAAGAAATTTTCTTCTTTTTTACAGTGCCTTATGCATCCGTTTTTATTTATGAATGTATCAGAGTATATGCCAGACAGAGTGATTACTTTGAAAATCTTTACCGTTGGTTTACCATGCTGTTTTTTGGCATCTCCACCACTTTGTTATACTGGTTCAACGACCATTTGTATACAGCAGTGGTTTGCATCATATTATCGGTGATTCTGGCTACTCACTTAATCGTCATCAGAAGGCGTTACATGAGTTGGTTTTATTTTGCCTACCTCCTATCGCTAATTCCAATGCTGATAGTGAATGGCATACTGACATCTAAACCCATTGTATATTACAATCCTAAAGAGATAACAGGATTTTTCATAGGCAGTATTCCAATTGAAGATTTTTTATACAACATGGTACTGCTGGCAATGTGTACCGGTTTATACGAATGGTTTAAGCGGCTGGGTCATCGATTCCGGTTACGCCCCCTGAAACAATCATCTTAAACACTTCAGTAGGGTTAACATTCATTGGTTTCAACTTGTCATTTCTTACAATGTATAAGTCGCCAACAAATCCATAAGATTTTGGAAAATAAACACCGCTATGTCCTGCAAGGCCCACCTTTTCCATATCCTTTCGGGTAATGAACCCTATGCGGTAAATACCTTCACCATTCATTTCTACCAATACAGGTTCCGAGAATTTTTTCTTTTCACCAACAAAGGCTTCCATGATATCTTTAACAGAAGAATATAAAAACTTTACACCCGGTGTTTTTTCCATCCACTCATCAAACCAATCAATGAAAGGTTTGGCAAGATAACTGGAGCCAATAAAACCAATCAATAAAATAATACCTATTACGATTAAAAACCCTAGACCGGGAATATGTGCTACCGGTGGTTTGGTCGGATCATTGTGATAAATAATACCATCTACAGTTCCAAACAACCATGCGATAACCCAATAAGTAGCAGCTAAAGGAATACTTATCAGCAATCCCTTTAAAAAATAATTCAGTAACCGGGCGGCTAAACGCTTTCTGCGCAGTGTTGTTTTAAATGTGTTCATTGTAATGTATTAAATCCTGACCAATATCTTTGCGATAATATTTTTTTTCATAGCTAATTAGGTTGGCATTGCGCATTGATTTTTCAATGGCTTCCTGTATGGTTGTACCTGTTGAGGTAATGGCCAATACGCGCCCTCCGTTAGTGACTATCTGCCCGTCAGCAACTTTTGTACCTGCATGGTAAACTGTGCTGTCCTGCACGGCATCCAAACCAGTAATATGGTAGCCTTTATCAAAACTTTCGGGGTATCCGCCTGATACCATGAAAACTGTTGCCGCAGTTTCAGGTTTTACTTTCAGCTGCATATTTTTTAACTCGCCCTTACAAGCAGCAGTAAATAATTCCACCCAGTCGTTTTCAACCCTGTGCAATACCACTTCTGTTTCAGGGTCGCCCATTCTGCAATTGTATTCAATCACAATGGGATCAGGTCCCACTTTCATCAATCCAATAAATATGAAACCGCAGTATTTGATGCCTTCTTTTATTAGTCCTTCTATAGTGGGTTTAACGATGCGTGTTTCTACTTTTTCTAAAAATTCAGCATTGGCAAAAGGCACCGGTGATATAGCACCCATTCCACCTGTATTCAATCCTTTATCGCCTTCGCCTATACGCTTGTAATCTTTCGCTTCCGGCAACATCAAATAATCCTTACCATCAGTCAATATAAAACAGCTCATTTCAATACCATGCAAAAACTCTTCAACTACAACAGTACTGCTAGATTCACCAAACTGACCATTCAACATTTCTTCGAGACTGTTGCAGGCTTTATCTAAATCTTCGAGAATCAATACGCCTTTACCGGCTGCCAATCCATCTGCTTTCAGTACATAAGGCGCATCAAGGGTAGCGAGAAACTCTTTACCTTCTGCGATAGTTTGTTTGGTAAAACTTTGATAAGCCGCAGTAGGCACTCCGTATTTTTCCATGAACACTTTTGAAAAGTCTTTACTGCCTTCTAACTGTGCTCCTTTTTTTGATGGACCTGCAACCATGATATGTTTGAGTGACGCATCGTTTTGAAAAAAATCAGTGATACCTGCCACCAA
>JAZKEQ010000061.1:0-2899 GCA_040386935.1 Bacteroidota bacterium
TGCCAACCATCCAACAACTGGTAAGAAAGGGGCGACAAACCTTAAAATTAAAGAGTAAATCTCCAGCTCTTGATTCTTGTCCGCAAAGGCGCGGTGTTTGCACTCGTGTATACACTACCACCCCTAAGAAACCTAATTCCGCAATGCGCAAAGTAGCGCGTGTTCGTTTAACTAACGGCAAAGAGATTAATGCCTATATCCCGGGTGAAGGTCACAACCTTCAGGAACACTCTATCGTACTTGTACGTGGAGGCAGGGTAAAGGATTTGCCGGGTGTTCGTTACCACATTGTACGTGGTGCATTAGATACTGCAGGTGTAGAAGGTAGAAACCAACGAAGAAGTAAATACGGTACCAAAAAACCTAAGGCTAAGGTAGCAGGTGCTCCGGATCCTAAGGCGAAAAAGAAATAAGAATCAATGAGAAAAGCAAAAGCAAAAAAGAGAATTTTATTACCTGACCCAAAGTTTAACGAAACATTAGTAACCCGTTTCGTAAACAACATGATGTGGGATGGTAAAAAAAGTGTAGCATTCGGCATTTTTTATGACGCTATTGAATTAGTTGAGAAGAAAATCACCGAGGAATCAGGTATAGACACCTGGAAAAAAGCATTAAACAATGTAATGCCAATGGTAGAAGTTAAAGCCCGCAGAGTGGGTGGCGCTACCTTCCAGATCCCTACCGAGATTGCTCCTGAAAGAAGAGCTGCAATGGGTATGAAATGGTTAATTTCTTATTCACGCAAGCGCAACGAAAAATCAATGGCAGAAAAATTAGCAGGTGAAATCATCGCAGCCTCAAAAGGTGAAGGTGCAACTGTTAAGAAAAAAGACGATACACACAGAATGGCTGAGTCTAACAAAGCCTTCGCTCACTTTAAAGCTTAAGAGATTTACACACATGTCACGCGATTTAAAATATACTAGAAACATAGGCATTGCCGCACACATTGACGCTGGTAAAACAACCACTACCGAGCGTATTTTGTACTATGCCGGTGTGAATCATAAAATTGGTGAGGTGCACGATGGTGCAGCTACAATGGACTGGATGGCACAAGAGCAGGAGAGAGGTATTACCATCACTTCAGCTGCCACTACAGTTTTCTGGAAATACAGAGATAACAACTACCACATTAACATCATTGATACTCCTGGTCACGTTGACTTTACCGTTGAGGTAAACCGTTCATTACGTGTATTAGATGGTCTGGTTTTCTTGTTCAGTGCAGTTGATGGTGTTGAGCCACAATCTGAAACTAACTGGAGATTGGCTAACAACTATAATGTAGCACGTATCGGTTTCGTTAATAAAATGGACCGTTCAGGTGCTGATTTCTTAAACGTTGTTAAACAAGTTAGATCAATGTTAGGTAGCAACGCTGTGCCACTTCAGTTACCAATCGGTGCTGAGGATAACTTCACAGGTGTTGTTGATTTGATTAACTTCAGAGGAATGGTTTGGAACGAAGCCGATAAAGGCATGACTTACGAAGTAATTCCTATTCCTGAAGACATGATCGAAGAGGCTACTGAGTGGAGAGAGAAATTATTAGAAGCTGTTTCTGATTATGATGACAGATTAATGGAGAAATTCTTCGAAGATCCTGCTTCAATAACAGAAAGAGAAATATTAGACGCTTTAAGAGCAGCTTGTTTGGATATGAAAATTGTACCAATGGTATGTGGTTCATCATTCAAAAACAAAGGTGTTCAAACTATGCTTGACCTGGTTATGGAATTAATGCCTAGCCCAATGGATAGAGAGAGCGTTATTGGAACCAATCCTGATACTGGCGCAGAAGTTGAGCGTAAGCCCGATTACAATGAGCCTTTCACAGCCTTGGCTTTCAAAATTGCTACCGATCCTTTCGTAGGTCGTTTGGCTTTCATGAGAGCATATGCTGGTAAATTAGATGCAGGTTCTTATGTATTGAATACACGTAGCGGAAACAAAGAGCGTATTTCACGTATCTTCCAAATGCACGCTAACAAACAAAATCCTATCGAATTCTTAGGTGCCGGTGATATCGGTGCAGCAGTAGGATTTAAAGATATTAAAACAGGTGATACCCTGTGTGATGAAAAACACCCTATCATTCTTGAATCAATGGTATTCCCTGAACCGGTTATCGGTTTGGCAATTGAGCCAAAAACTCAGGCTGACGTTGACAGATTAGGTATTGGTCTTGGTAAATTGGCTGAAGAGGATCCTACATTCAGAGTTAAAACTGATGAAGAAACCGGTCAAACTATCATTTCAGGTATGGGTGAATTGCACTTGGAAATCATCGTTGATAGATTAAAAAGAGAGTTCAAAGTTGAAGTAAATCAAGGTGCTCCTCAGGTTGCTTATAAAGAAGCAATTAAAGGGACTGTTAAGCACAGAGAAACTTTCAAAAAGCAATCTGGTGGTAAAGGTAAATTTGCTGATATCCAGTTTGAAATTGGACCAGCTGATGCTGATTTTGTTGGAGAAGGTCTACAGTTCATCAATGATGTTGTAGGTGGATCAATTCCAAAAGAATTTGTTCCTGCAGTT
This sequence comes from Bacteroidota bacterium, assembly GCA_040386935.1. Lineage (GTDB taxonomy): Bacteria > Bacteroidota > Bacteroidia > NS11-12g > UBA955 > JABMMZ01. Next base: position 2,545 of record JAZKEQ010000061.1, read on the forward strand.
CAGAAAGGTTTTGCACAAGCTATGAAAAATGGCGTATTGGCAGGTTATGCAATTGATAAAATGAAAGTGAGATTGTTTGATGGTTCATTCCACGCAGTTGACTCGGATTCATTATCTTTTGAAATTTGCGCTAAAACAGCCTTCAGAGAAGCAGCTCCTAAAGCACAACCAATCTTACTTGAACCAATCATGAAATTAGAGGTTTTAACACCTGCAGATTACATGGGTGATGTTCAGGGTGATTTGAACAGAAGACGCGGTATGTTAGAAGGAATTGATGAGAGAGCGGGTTCACAGGTTATTAAAGCCAAAGTGCCACTTTCAGAAATGTTCGGTTATGTAACCAGTTTACGTA
>JAZKEQ010000062.1:0-20993 GCA_040386935.1 Bacteroidota bacterium
CAATAATCGCGATGTTTCTAATGGGTTGTTGCATAAAAAAAGCTTTACTTTTCCTTGAAAAAGTCTGCAAAGGTAGTCATTTTTTTTGAAATTGCCTACCCTTTTCAACCTACTGAGAATCCGATGATTGTCGCTGTTTAAGGCGCTTTAAAGGCTCGTATGATAACGCTATCAACTTTATCAATAATCCCAATCACCATAATCGTAATAGCTATTTCTGCTGCTGTAATAACTGTCGTAGTAATGACCCCCATTTCGTTCTCTCACATACTTAATACGGTTATAAAACATCAAATCGCTGATAATTTTCTCTTCATTGCGTTTTTCAGTAATCATATAGGTAGAGGCATAAAATGCCAATGGCGTTTTATTTTCATCAAATATCTTGCTAGTATCAGAAGGCATGGCATTGGATGAATAAATGTACCAGTTATCATCGTCTTCGTATTGGTATTTATACAAATACATCAGATATGTTTTCGTGCCTTGTACTATGGTAATTGTATTGAGATATACCGTAGAATCAATGGTCATGTAGCGCGACTCTCTTGCTTTTAAAGCAGCCAGTACAAATAGTTTCTGAGATTTATACTGCTTAGGGAATTTCTCTAGTTTTTTAAGTTCACTCAATATCTGGTAAAATCTCTGGCTGGTCTTCTCAGTTTTCGCCAATCTATCGTATACACTGTCTTTGAAATCAACCCCATTGCTCAGCAACACAGGCAACAACTCAAGTCGCATCGAATTATCTGTTATATCCAATATTTTATCCGTCAGTGTTTTCATTGTCGGATTGGTGGTTCTTAAAGGCAAAGTCAAATTTAGAATGGCACTGAAAAGTGTCTTCTTTGATTCACTTTCTCCCCCGTCATAATAATCGTAGTCATTGTAACTATTAAAACGTCTGTAGCTGTTATAGCTATAGTAATCATCATAGTTATCCTCTTTAGTCAGCGAAGCCATGGTGCGCTTGTATTCAATACGCGCTTCAGTAACCAGACGATTGTGTATGGTTAAATAATCATTCACAGTGACGATACCGCTGTCTTTCATTTGAGAAATCAGGTTATATGCCGGTAAACGGTATTCATTGATTGTTGTTAATTCAATGAGTTCAGGCAATATTGATTTGGTTAATTTCAGAGAGTCATTGAATACATACAACAAATTCTCCATGTCATACTTACTGTCGGAGATAGGAATATCAAATGCCAGTATAGGCTTAATTGTTTTAAAGGCAAGTGTTGTTTTCTGATTGGCCAAGGCTTGCAAAATTTCAATCTGCAGATAGGCTGTGTCGCCTGCTTTGGTATAGAGCTTTTGCAAGTAAGGCACTATTTCAGCATCAGCACTGTCAATATACCCTAAGCGTGCTATCAAAGATGTTTTCAAACGCGAAGCCTCACTTTTTGTACTGATGGTATCGATCATATTTTTAATGTCCGGAATGTCTTTTTTATCAAGAATAACGGTATTAAAGTTGCGAATGGCCATGCGTCTTGTTAAACTGTCTTTGCTTGTAAAGTCAGCAAAAAACAATGGCCCTTTGCGCTCTGTTAGGTTACCGGCAAGCGTAGTATCTGATACATCGAAGGTGTTAAAGAAAGTAGTTACAAAATCACTTTGTCCGGATACTGTATCGATGAAGGCAGAAATATAATAACGCATTAAACCATTTTGAGCGGTCATCATTTTCACCCTTCTATTGCTATTGGTATCTGTAAAGAAGTAGGTATAATAATCAATCTTATTCTTTGTTATTTTGCTTTTTCCTGTAATTTTTACTGAAGTAGTTTTTTCCCAGTCTTTGTAAAAATCTTCACTTTTCTTTGTCATTTTTTCATAGTAGCCATAGCGGTATCCACCTACTGCGATAAATTCATTGGCATTATTGGCTCTGAAATACATTTCCTGATAACGACCTTCGTATTTGTTGGGCTTTTCATCTTCACTGCTTTCTTCAAAATAGTACCTTGAACTTTCATTTTTCATTATCAATGGTTTAACCGGTGTTGATACGGTAAAATAGATATTGGTATCTTTGTATTTTGTGAACTTATAGCTCGGTTTTCCATTGAATTTAATGGATGTAAAATACTTGTCATTAAATGATGCGCTATTATTTCCCGGTTTCAACATGAACATGATATAACGGGTGCCGCAAATAACAAATCGGCCGTATAGTTTTTCGCCTTTCGACCCTTCGAATGTAGCATCCAAAGCATTGTACCCTTGAAAATTGAAATGCTTTTTATCTTTTACTTCATACTCATCTGTTTGCGCAAAACTGCGGGCCATCACACCCAATTCAAATGAATCTTCTTCAATGTAACTGTCATTTAGAAAGTCAACCTGTTTAATCAGGTAAGTATTATTGGTAGATTTATCATAAACCAGGTGTTCAAATGTTGGGTCTACCTTATTGGTTAAAGGCAATCGCAATACTTTTTCATTGGCAGGCAATTGCAAACTGAATATGCTATCACCTGATGACACTGTGTGCCAATTCACTGAATTATTTTCATTGATTTTAAGTGTTTTGAAAAAATTATCGGAGGCTGATGAAGTTGCAAATTTCTTTTTACCCGATAAGCGTATAATGTATACATTGAAAGGTGACGCGAGGATCTGGAATCTATTGAGATCACCTGTTTTCAATTCTGTTACCAGCTCTATACCCGGAAAACCATTGGACATAATTGATTTTTTTTCTTTTACATCACCCGGTATGTTTTCAAAAATCATGGTGTCTATTTCTAACAATATATCTTCCTGGGTTTTACCTGAAAAGGCTGTGTTGCAGGTAATTTTTTCAATCTGATAATAATACCCATTGGCCAAATCAGGGCAGAGGTATGATGAGTACGAGCTATTGTCGCGCACTTTGGTGAGCTTAGTTGGCAACTCTGCGTCTAACAATTCATCATCTGATTTGGTTGATTTATACTTGTGTGAATAGTTGATATTCTCATACTTATCAGCCAATTTACTTTTCTCATTGGCAATACTTTGAACCGGTCTAACAGTATAACCTTTCTCTATCAGCATTTGCAATACGCCTTTTTTTCCTGGTAAGTGAGCACATCCTACACCGGTAAACAAGGTTTTTCCTGTACGAACAATTGAATCAATTCTTCTGACCATGTTCTCATTGCGTTTATACAGCATGTATTCGAGATAGTGATCACTTTCTGTCATACGGTCAATAGAATCTATCATATAGATATTGCCCTTGCGATAAGCTTCTGAAACCTGTTCGCGCATTTTATAGCTGTATGATTTCAGTTTTTTCTTGTCTTTTTTATTCTCCGGTTCTTTACGAGATTTTTCAACAAGGTCTCGGCTTTCTTCATAACCTTCAACACCTGTCAATATTTTCCCCATCTTTTTGCCTAGCTGATAGATGTATAAATCCAGCCAAGCATCTTCTTCAAAATTATCTCCGTTACCGCGTTTCAGCAGGTAATTAACTTCACGCACTTCAGCGCTGAGTTTACGCTTAACAAGTTCTTTGTCGTAATTATTGAGAGTAAAATTTCTAAGACTAAGAAATTCATTGGTATTGCGTTTGCCTACTTTGTCTGCATCTTCGGGCTTGATGTCTTCGTCATCGGATATCCAACGGTGAATAACACTGTCAAGGTTTTGTTCAAGGGCCACCATATCGCATTTAAGCAGTGCGATATAGAAAGAATCTCCTAGGTGAAAAGCCAGTTTACGGCTAATGTGCATGGTGCCGTATACGTAACTGGGCTTTTTAAGACCATTACCGGTCACTTCCCACAGTAGGCCTTTTTGTTTATTGTTTACCTGAGCTGAAACTGGTCCGAAGGCAAATACAAGCAATATAGCCAGTAGGAATAATTTGATCGATTTGAGATGCATTTGTGAAAATTATAGATTAAATGCAAATAAAACGAAAAAAGGGATGAAATTATTTCATCCCTTTAAAATAAATATAAATAATATTAAAATCTTTGCTTATTCAGCAACTACTGCAATATCAATTGTAGCAGAGATTTCTTTGTGAAGCGACAAAGTAGCTTTGTAGTCGCCCAACATTTTAGGTTCTTCGTTGAATACAATTTTTCTGCGATCAACTTCAAATCCTAAGTCTTTCAAAGCATTAGCCACCTGAAGTGGTGTAACAGCACCAAAGATTTTTCCGCTGGTACCTGTTTTTGCTTTTAAAACTACTTGAACACCTTCCAGTTTCACAGAAAGCGCTTCCGCATCTTTCTTTATTTTATCCTGTTTGAAAGCGCGTTGTTTGATATCTTCAGCAAGCATCTTCATTGAAGATTCTGTTGCTATTTTACCCATTCCTTTAGGAATAAGGTAGTTACGACCGTATCCAGGTTTAACAGATACTACATCGTCTTTATGACCAAGGTTACGAACGTCCTGGGTTAAAATTAATTTCATGTTTGACATATTACTTTCCTCCTTTATTATTATTTTAATCCATCAGCTACGTACGGTAATATCGCCATAAAACGCGCACGTTTGATAGCAGTACCAACTTTGCGCTGATATTTATCTGAAGTTCCGGTAATTCTACCCGGCAAAATTTTGCCTTGTTCGTTCATAAATTTCAACAAGAAGTTAGAATCTTTGTAATCGATGTATTTAATATTGTGTTTTTTGAAACGGCAATATTTCTTTTTGATTACAACCTGATTCTGTTGGCTGTTGAAGTTAAAATTGTCTTGTGCAGCTTTATTTGAACTCATATTGATGAACCCTCCTTTTCGTATTTTTTAGCCGGTGCAATTTCACCTTTGCGTTTGCGGTCGTTATAGATAACAGCGTGTTTATCTAATTTAAGATTCAGAAAACGGAGAATTCTCTCGTCTCTGCTGTAAGCGGTTTCCAGAATGGCTTGAAAGCCAGATTCAGCCTGGAACTCGAAAAAATGATAGAAGCCTGTCGATTTCTTTTTAATCGGATAGGCAAGTTTGGTTAGGCCCCAATTGGTTTCACCTACCATCTTACCTCCGTGCTCCGCAACCAACTGTCTGTAGCTTTTTACGGCTTCTTGCATTTGCGCTTCAGACAGTACGGGTGTTAAAATGATTGCAGATTCATAATTAACTAAATTCATACTTTTTATTTAAAGGGCTGCAAAAATAAGGGCTAGATTTGGATTTTCAAAGGTTTTTCCAAATTAAAATGGTCAAATCAGGCTATTAGAAGAGATTTTATGCCTCAAAAGGCTGCAAAATAAATTCATTCGCTTATTTTCGCAAATCCATTCTTGAAAAAACTACTGATTATACTGGTCGCTCTCCCCTTCTTTTCTGCTGATGCCCAACGCAATAGCCTTTGGATCAGTTCAGGCTATAATTATGGCATTGCCAAAAACATCAACGAGGTGGACATGAATTGGGGCACTCCTAAAAAATACTCATTGGGCAGCGGCACCTCCACTCAATTGTACTTTCAGCACCAACCCGACAGCAGCAATTGGACCATTGGAGCAGGTACAAATATTCTGATTGGCAACCGAAATCTAGCCGGAATAAAAGAAAACAAAGGCGATTCTTCTGTCAAATCAGCCACGCTTACCTCGAATAGCTTGCGATTTTTTATTCAATTAGGTTATGCCTGGCAAATAAAGAAATTGCAATTTCAGCTGAATGCCGGCATCACAATCCCTGCCTTAACAACCATCAATGGTGAAATTAATACCAGGGACAGCTTTAAATCAAGTGTCGAAAAATTTAAAATCAACAATTATTTCTCTATAGGTTTCAAAGGCAGTTTTTCGGTACGGTATAAAATTAAATCAAGGATACTGCTGTTTCTGATGCTCGACCAGCAAATACTGAATGCCAAAGTTAGAAAGAAAAGCACTTTCTCCTATAGCGGTTCAGACGGCTCGGGCCTCAATGATGCTTACCCTAACTACTCCGACCGCGAATCGGTATACATGAAAAATGTGGAGGACATTCGCAACAACAAAGCGGTGTTGCCAACGGCATTTAACAAAGATAAGGCGACCGAAAGTCTTTCCTATAGCCAGTCTTACAGCAGTCTGGGCTTGCAATTGGGATTCCAGTTTTTATTTTAAAATCATCTCAATGGATAGCAAAAAAGCCCTCAGTTATATTTTTCCATCCATTGTAAAAAAAGGCATTACCTCTAAAGGGCAAACCTTTGAAATATGCTATGAAAACGGCATCAAGGTATTGAACAGCAACAATGCCAACTATAGCTACGGCAGTCTGCACAGCGTGATGCAAAAAGGCATTGCAGAGATTCTTAAAAAACAGTCGGTTAATTCGGTTTTAATGCTTGGTCTTGGTGCCGGCAGCGCCATCGAAATTCTCCATAAAAAATGTCCGGTTACACCTGTTATTACGGCCATTGAATACGATGAAGATATTGTAAAAATAGCTTGTGAAGATTTCAATATACAGCGATTCAAACAACTTAAGTTGATTGTAGCCGATGCTTTTCAATGGTTGAATAACAACACAACAACTTACGATTTAATCATTGATGATATTTTTGTGGATGATACGATACCCGAGCAGTGTTTTAATGCAGATTACCTCAATCGCATTGCCAATTCACTCAACCCGGGAGGTATTTATTTTAGAAACATGATGAATTTATCGACACAACAAACTGTCTCTTATCAGCAATTGGTGAATGCGGCATTTAGCTCTGTAGATGTGATGAAAGTAAAGGTATACAACAACCTGATTTATCTTTGTAAAAAGTAGTTCAAATTACGCTCAAAAAAAATGCCAATAGTTGAACAACTAATGGCATTTTATCACTAAAAATATTTTAAAATTAATCTCTGCTTCTACCTAACAAGCGGAGTAGTAAAAGGAACAGATTGATAAAGTCGAGGTACAAGGTAAGTGCCCCCATAATGGCTTCTTTTTTATCTTCTTCAGTTCCTTCATTGCCTATGATATTCATCTCTTTTATTTTCTGAGTATCATATGCTATCAGGCCCACAAAAATCAGGATCCCTACATACGTTGTTATCCAATACACCATCTCACTTTTTAAAAAGATATTGACCAAAGTTGCTATCACCAATCCTACTAGTGCCATATACAATAAGTTGCCCATACTGGTAAGGTCTTTTTTGGTGGTGTAGCCAAATACACTCATTATAGCAAAGGTACCTGCCGTTATAAAAAAAGTAGTGGCAATTGATGAAGCTGTATACAATAAAAAGATGAATGACAATGTCAAACCATTAACGGCTGCATATATAATAAAAACTGCGATGGCTGTACTTGCTCGCATTTTTGCAACAGCTGTAACCAACCATCCTACTAACAATAATTCACCAATAAACAATCCCCAGAACACAAACATATTGCCAAATATGATTTGCTGAAGTCCTTCATTTTGAGCAACGAATAAGGCCACAAAACCAGTTACCAACAATGCAAAACTCATCCAGCCAAACACTTTAGTAATAAATGCTGATTGCTCTCTTCTTATGTCATCTTCAGTAATATTAAATCTTTCTTCCATGGTATTTTTTTGTTTCAAATATAGTTATTTTTCTAATTTTTTCAGTGCTTTAAAGAAAGCTTTAGCCCTAACTGTAAAGGCCGGAGTGCTATAAGGCATCTGTCTTTCCAATTCAAAAACAACCTCATCTTTTATATCCGGAATCTTTAATGCAAGATGTTGAAGTACAGTAACTGAATATGCCTTAACCGCTATTGGTTCATCTTTTGAAGACAGAAATCTCAGGCAGATATCTGCCACATCCCAGGTAAAGGTATCAGGTATTTCCGCGAATTGAAAGGCCCTTACAATATTGCGTTTAATGCCACCATGGCGACTGTTATTGGCCACTTCAAGCAACACTTTATAATGGGGTTCAAGTAAGCTATTGTTTTGTGCCACCACTTCGCTCATGGTCCATGCAGCCATTGAAGCGAGATTGATATCTTTCTTATCGCCAATATAAACAATCAACTCCCTGAAAAGGGAATAATCATCATGCACCAACTGTGTTGCAGCAGTAATAGATGGTCTATTTTTCCTTAATAAAAGTTCTTTTAACATAAAAAAATCCCGGCCGTTAAAGCCGGGATTACTTATCTTTTTAATCCCTTTTAATGGGTTACTATCAATTTAATGGTACCTTTTGATCTTGTTCCGTTTACTACTACGAAGTAGGTTCCTGAAGCAAACAATGAGGTTTCCAGCTTATAGGTATTCTCTCCTTTTAACAAACTACCAAGCATCCATACTTTAATGACTCTGCCTGTTACATCAATTGCAGAACAAGTTACTGTTTCATCCTGAGGCAAATTGAATTTAATTTCAACATTGTCATTTCCGGGATTAGGATAAGCACTAACAGTTAAACCCGGTTTAGCTGAAGAAGCAACCTTTTTAATATTGGTTTTGTACTGCGTACATTCAAAGAATCCTCTACCGTGCGTACCTGCATATATTGCACCGACACTCTTATTAGGGAATCTGTATTGACGGATAGCAAATGTTGCTACTTTAGGAAATTTATTGGTAGGATTGGTTTGTGCTGTCCATGAAGCACCTCCGTTATCAGATGCATATACGCCTAAATCAGTTGCAAGGAACATTAAGCTAGAGCTAGAATAGGCTATTAAACCATCGTATACCGGCACATTAGGAAGGTTAGAGGTAATGTTTGAATAAACAGGAGCTCCCAACATATTAGTAGCCTTCATTACATAATTTGTATTGCCATAATTTCCTAAGGTAATAATGGCTTCATTTACATTATTTGGATTAAGGTTAACAGAAGTAATAACTCTTAAACTTGAATTTGTAATATTCAGATTGGTTGTTGTAATACCAGCAGGAACTGTCAATGGATTTGACCATTTATAGTAAGTCGCACTATTTAAGCCATCGACTCTGTACAAATTACCGGTAGTGGTAAGGAATACAGAATTGCCATCAGGCGTTACTTCAATATCCCAAACATCTCCACCGCCATGTGTATTTGATACCAGGTACCATTCTGGAGTTTTGTTTAAATCAGTTGCATTTTCAGCCATCCACAGTTGACCATATTTGGCAACAAATAATCTTGCCTGAGTAGAGTCAGTTTCAGGGTGCTCCCATAATTTAAACATGGTATTAAATGGCGCCCAATCAGCTTTATGCGAGTGATCGCAGTATTTAGATGTATCAGAAAGGCCTATAAAACTTCTTGAAATTCTTCTGTCCCATATACAAGCCTGAGATTTACCAAAATCTCTTGAACGGGTGATATTGCCATAATAGGTTTCAGAAAAAATAATATTATTTAACTTGGTAGAAATTTCTGATTGAAAACCGTCACCCCCTTTTATTTCTACAGAAGCCTGTGGTGTATTACCTTTTTTATTGATGTATTGTGTACCGTTATCCTGAGTACCACCAGTTACATTGCCTTCGAAATCAGCTGCTACTGTGTAAAATTGAGTTGCATTAAAACCAAAATTCTTTTGGGTGTATGTAACCATATTATCAGAGCTGAAAGACAAACCGCCATCGCTACCGATGATAATTGTTGGAGGGTTTGTTGTCATATCCCATTCGATGATGTGTTTATCTGCATGGACATATTGTCTGTTGCCGGCAAAATCATTCATAGAGGCAATGATTCTTGGATTAATGCCTTCTATCCATTCAGCTAATGACTGACCTCCCATGATGATGCGTTTTTTATTTTTCGGATCAACACTGATAACGTTGTTATAATTTCCTTGCGGGTTAGTTGTTGCCAAAGGATCAAAATAGCTTGTACTTGCTGCTATGATTTTAGTCCAGTTTGCACCACCATCAGTTGTTCTCCAAACACCGTCTAATTTGCTGGCCCCATTTGAAACCATTACATACACATAGTTAGGATCTTCAGGAGAGATGCCGATTGAAGCGCGTGAAATTGAAGAACCTGACAACACCATTGATGTCCAACTCGCTCCTCTATCTGTACTTCTCTGTATCGTTGATCCTATTTGGGCATAAACAGTACCGTCTACTGCAACTTTTACTTCTTTGCAATTACCTGATCTTGCGATTGTCCATGTTAAACCATCATCAGACATTCTAAGTCCATTTTCTGTTCCTGCGTAGAATCTTGTACCTTCTTTTTCTGCAGCCAAAGAACCGATGTTACCATATGAAGGGTGGTTTACTTTTGTAAATGTATAACCGCTGTTTACTGAGCGATACAAGCCATTAGCCTGAAAACCCGGTGTACCTCTTTCTGTTCCATCAATGCTTACAAACTGACCTTCGCCTGTTCCATAAACGATTACTCTGTCTTTGTTTTGTGCAATACAAGAAATGTTCAAATTGTCCTGATAATCATTTACAGGGCGCCATGACGAACCTTTTCCTTTTGAACGGAATAAGCCACCACTAACACCTCCAACATACATGATGTTCGGGGTATCAATATCCTGTAAAAATGCTCTTGTTCTACCACCCACATTGTCTGGGCCCAGCTCAGTCCAAACAGTATTAACTGTTCTTTTCTGTGAGGCTAATAAAGCATTGGATGCAGCAATTGCCTGATAATAATCCTGCTCGCTTACAACACCTGTCACCTGATTAGCCCTCAGTGAATTTAAGTAACTTATCATGCCTCCGGGATTCTCTCCTTCTTCTTCATAATAAGCATCTTTTTCATTCAGTTTTGATTCAGATCTAGGATTATAATCCTTGCTTTTTGTAAAAAACATAGCACCGCCTGCAGTTACTGCAGTTGTTATTACGAGTGCTTTAATAATCTTGTTGTTCATAAAATATTATACAATCTTCAAATATAAGAATTTTTTTCGATAAAAAACCTAATTTTTAGTGAAAGGACTTTTACACATGTTTTTCAGCATGGTACGAAGACCTTACCATTGGCCCGCTCTCTACGATTTTGAACCCTTTTGACTCCCCAATTTCCTTGTACTTTTTAAACTGTTCTGGGGTTACAAATTCCTTCACTTCAAGGTGCATTTTTGTAGGTTGTAAATACTGACCAAGCGTCAATACATCGCAGCCATGAGCCACCAAATCATCCATTGCTTTTAAAACTTCAGCTTCTGTTTCACCCAATCCCAACATCATACCGCTTTTAGTACGCAAACCGGCTGCTTTGGTTCGTTTAATCTGCTCCAAACTTCTTTCGTATTTTGCCTGAGGGCGAACAATGCGGTACAGTCTTTCAACTGTTTCCATATTGTGGCTCACTACTTCAGGTCGCTCGTTGAGCACCATTTCAAGTAAGTCCCAATTGGCTTTAAAATCAGGTATCAATGTTTCCATTGTAACACCGGGATTCAATCGCTTTATTTCTCTAATTGTTGCTGCCCAAACGCCTGCACCTTTGTCTTTTAATTCATCTCTGTTAACAGAAGTAATAACACAGTGTTTTAATTTCATTAATCGCACGGCATCTGCAACGCGCAAAGGCTCGTCCATATCGTATTCTGTCGGTCGGCCTGTGGCAACTGCGCAAAATGAACAACTGCGGGTACAGATGTTTCCAAGTATCATGAAGGTGGCGGTTCCGGCTCCCCAGCATTCACCCATATTCGGGCACTTGCCGTCTTCGCAAATGGTGTGCAGTTTATGATCTTGCACAATTTGTTTAACCTCTGCGTAATTGGTTCCTGTCGGTAATTTTATCTTGAGCCAGTCGGGCTTTACGCGCTTCGTCTGGCGGGTTTCAGTGGGTTCAGTTAGCAACATATTTTATTTGTTTCTGCCGATTGCAAAACTAATATAAAACCCTGAAAAGACTGCTTTGTTTTTTTTGTTAAAAATTATTGTTGGTGCTACGGGTAAATAATCTACCGTTACACCCAATTCAATAGATTTATATTCAGAACTATAGGACCCCCAATTAAACTCCATCCCAACCTTCATCGCCATACCAAAATTGATGCTGGTTTGACCCATTCCTGTAAAATAGGAAGAATTCCCTACTATATGCGTTGGATTGATAACTTCGGGTTCATACCTTTTTGACACCACAATATAAGCATTTGGGTTATTGGGATCTACCGTTTGTACATCCAGAAATACGGGTTTTACAAAATTGAACGATGGACCAATTCCCGCAAAACCGGAAATCCCAACACTATTCTTAGATGTACGCCCCGCAAAAACATACTGCCCACCCAGTAATGCCCTTAAACTGTAAACCCTGTTTACTTTATTATATATATAAGGCCTGGTAGCAGCTAGTCGTGTATTGATAATATCTTTTTCTACAGGATGTTTTAATGAAGTAAAATCAACATCGATAGACTGGCATAATTTATTTTTAAAAGGCTCAATATGTCTGTAATTAAATCCCAAACCATTGGTCGCAATTTTAATCCCGAATTTATCTGTAACATCTGAATATATTTCATTCAGTGGATTTTGCGCAAACGCACCTTGAGTCGTCATACTGAATAACTGCATGAGAAAAAACACTAAACTCACCTTACCTTTGTATCTTAATTCAAACATCTTCATTATGCCTACTTCAAATATACTATATTTAAATGAATTGAGAACAAAATCAGTTCATATTGCTTCGGGTTCCGAAATCACTACTGATGCGCCAAAAGATAACCATGGCAAGGGCGAGGCTTTTTCACCTACCGACCTCACCGCTAATTCTTTAGGTGCATGCATGCTCACAGTAATTGGCATATATGCGCAAAACAATGGCATCGACATGACCGGCAGCAGTGCCGAAATTACTAAAATCATGAATACTGAAGGGCCTAGAAGGATTGTTGGAATCGATGTTGACTTGAATATCCTAACGACTGAGCCGCTTGATGAGAAGCATCAAACGATCTTTATCAATACTGCCAATACTTGCCCGGTTGCCAGAAGTTTGCACCCCGACATCAAACAAAATATAGTGGTTAGTTTTCGGACAACCTGATGTGCTCATTCAGACTGTCAACACTGATGGCTGAATGACTGGCGTGATACAAACATGTATCGCCTTTGATGAGTAATAGTTGGGGTGACTGATGCTCTACTTGAAAGCAATCGGCAATTTGATTAGACAATGAACGGAAACTGATCAGGTCGAGATAATAAATGGGAATTCCTTCAGGTAATTCACCTGTTTTCCTTTCCAACCTATCTTTTATCATTTGGCTGATGTTGCAGCGCGTACTGTGCTTGAATATCACAAACGGGCCGGATTCCGGAGCCTGGATGAGCGATTCTAACTGCTGCTCCGTCTCAAGATTTTTCCAAATCATGAGATAATTAAGCTACAACTGTATGATTAACTTTGTTAACTTTGCCCACTGATGGACATCTGTCTTTTCTACCACAAGAAGAAACTAAGGTTACAAAAACTGCTACAATTACAATATTTTTTATAGTTTTCATTATAAATTTGATTATCAACTACAAAATTAATGATTTTTTGGCAAATAAAGAACTATCTACCCTTAAGGGTGAGGCAGAGCTTATTGGCAGTCATCGGTTTATTTTAAAATACAAGCCTGTTTTAAATGATTTTGCCACCTTTATTGCCAAGCAAAACGACCTCAGAATAAAGATCAAATCAAAGCTTCCCACCTATTACGCGCAACACTGCTTATTATCGGAGAAGGCCGCTGAACAAAGCACTTCAGAGGCTGTAGCCCTTTATAAATCAACCATTATTAAAGGAGAAAAAGGATTGGTGCTGGCAGGAGGATTGGGAATTGACGACTGGGCTTTTTCACAAACCAGCGGACACATTACCTCTGTGGATAACGATGAAACCCTCAATATTTTAGCCGGTTATAACTTTGAATTACTCAAAATTCACAATATCAACCGATTAACGGCAACAGCAGAAGATTTTATCAAAAATAACGATACGCCTTTCGATTTTATCTATGCCGACCCCGACAGGCGTGAAGGCGAAACCCGACAAATTCTGCTGAAGGACCATCAACCCAATATCATTGCCATGCTGCCTGATTTATTGAAAACCACCCGGGAAGTGTGGATCAAATGCTCCCCTTTGTACGACATCGACATGGCTTTTAAAGAAGTGCCGGGCATTGATGCCATCTACTGCATCAGCCAGAAAAGTGAGGTAAAAGAAATGCTTTTGAAAATCACCACTAACCCGGCACAAGACCCCTTGATTACCTGTGTCGATATCAGTACCGCTACTATTGAACTATCCTTTACGAGAAGCAGCGACAGGCCACCAATATGCACAGAAATAAAGGGCTATTTTTACGAAGCGGGTGCCACACTCGTCAAAACAAGATTGCATACCAATTACGCGTTGCAAAACGGACTTTCGGCCATTGCCTACGACACCCCTTTTTATTGTTCTGACGCCATGGTGTCTCCTTTCATGGGCAAATGTTTAAAAATAGCAGCTGTTTTACCGCTCAATACCAAGCAATTGAAATTGTATTTCAGGGGATTAAAAATCAAACACCTCAATATTAAGTCGCGGGGCATAGCGACCGATGCATTGAAACTTTTAAAAGACATCGGCTTGAGTGAAGGTGGTGAAGATTTTCTTTTTATTTGCATGTTCAATGAACAGGCTGTTGCGATTCATTGTGTGAAATAATTTATTGCAGGCACAATAAATATCAGCAATTTTCGATATACCTTATGTTATGATATTCATTTTTAAAAGAAACTATTAGACATTCAAAAACTGTGAAAATCCTATTCACTATATTTATATCCGCTATTATTTATATAACACTATCAGGGTTTAACGATCCACCTAAATCAAAAAAATTAATTGAGTCAATTTCTAAATGGCAATCTGATACGAATGGCTGTAAAAACATCCGAAATCATCAGCTGTTTAATTCCATTTTTGACAGCATTAAAACAAAAAACACAAGCACAATACTTGAATACCTAGGCAGGCCTGATCTCGTAATAGATACATTTGACACACAAAATAATTACATCATATACGAATATTATTATCATTCTTTTTGTAGCAAAGGAAAAATTGGCAGTGAAGTAAGCATCATTAAAATTGGCTTCACAAAATCTGACTCTGCATTTTATAGACTAGTCATTTGGGATCATTAGTTCATTTTATTTCCAAAACTTAAGGACTAAAAAAAGAAAAAAAACCAACAATGGCAAAAAATACCCTAATTTGACTTGGCCATAATTTTATCTAATATATGAAAAGTGCTATTATAACTTGCTTATTATTAATTCTTAGTTGTAACCTTTCTGACAAATTTGAGAGGGATAAATCCATAGTTAGATTAATGAAGATAGAGCCTGATACCTTTGTATTTGGCCAGCATTTTGGTCATGCAAACTTTTTACTCACCTTTGATTTTTCTGAATATAAGGGACGCTACAGATTATTAAAAATACCTTATTTATATGAATATCATGGACCTATACCTGTAGATAGCATAATGAGATATGATTCAAATAAATATCTTTATGAGTTTAGAGATAATAACTTTTTATACAAATACAAGGATCAGAAGTGGAAAAAGGTACATTATTTAGATGAAACAGAGTCTTCTTTGTTTATTAAAGAAGAATTACATCATTGTGATTCTGTAATATTTTTAGCAGATATGTTATTAGGGCCAGATAAAAACACATATAAAAATATTGATTCATTACAAGTTAAATTGCAATTGTATGATCAAAACTTTAACGATACAATTATTGTTTTTAAATTTAAAATAAATTTATTGAATTATTATAATAATAATTTGAAGTTGCTGTAATAAAATAAAGTCATCCAGCATGCCCTTTTTATTGAATAATCCTTTTTTTGCCGTTGTTGAATTCTATGACAAAAAGAAAGAAAAAGCTAAATCATAATATTATGAAACTTATATTTTTTTTAACAATAATTTTATATGCCTGTAACTTACCCCCTTCTAGGAAAATACAGGATAGAGAAATAAAATTATTTGATACTAGTTTTGTAAAATCAGATACAACAAAAAAAATAGATAGGCCAAGATTGACATATATGGAAGTTCCACAAGAATATTATGACCAGAAATCGAGTTATCAGATAGACCCGATATTCCCTGGAGGGGATTCAGGGCTTCATGCTTTTATAGGAAATAATATTAGAATTCCTAATGAGGTTAAAGGTAAGATGTTTTCATTAACAGCTAGAGTAAAAGTTGAAACAAATGGTAAAGCAAAGCTGGTTTCGTTTATCGAATTAAATAGTTGCGATGATTGCAAAAATGCTGTGAAAGAATTATTAAACATATTTCCATATTTTAAACCAAGCATATATGTAGACAATGTAAATAAGATACAAAAAAAAACGGCAACATATTTAGATATTAGATTTGATTTCTTTACAACAGAAGAAAGAGATGATACAATGAAAAATTAATTAAAGTCTTTCTTGGGAATGATGGAAAAAAGTATCGTTATATTAATCAAATGAAATGAAAAAAGTCTATTATTGAAGTGTACTCAAACTGGGAGATTACACAATTTCCGTTAATGAAAAACTATGAAAATAATAATTTCAATCCTTTTTTTATTGCTTCTTAATTTGACTTTAAAGTCCCAGGATACAAGTTATTCAAAGCCTAGAAGCTATTCTGAATATTATTATATTAGCAACAATCATTTTTCTTTGTTTTGTGGTTTTATTAATGATTTAAGGAATGGGAGACCTCAGCTTTATAGAGATACATTTATTAGTTTAATAGATTCAATATTGTCAGTTTCATCAATTTCTGCAAACATTCAGAATAATTCAGTTGATAAATTTTTTCTGCTAAAAATTAGAAACAAATTAACTGATGGAAAAAAGATAAGTCTATCTGACAAAATTCATTTTCTTAGATTTATTTTTAATCAATTTACAATTAAAACTGATGTTGATATATGGGAGAGATCATGTAATCTAACAGATGAATTTTTGGATACTTCAGCTAGGCTTCAAAAATATGATTCTACTTTTTTTCTTTCAAAATATATCAATTCTGAGAGGAAACTAGGCAAATTTAAAAAAGTTTACCCCAAAACAAGCATTTTTTATCTATCAAATTCATACAATAAAATACTTGTAAATAACACTGATTTTATTAATGATTCCTTTCCACTTTTATACAATAAAGAAGTAATTAAACTATTAGAATTAATGGTTAAGGCTTTAAATGATAATCAAGTATTAATAAAGGTTAATACCTATTATCCTTAAAATATATTCTTGGAAGTTACGTAATTTCAAGACTGTATAATTCTCCCATAGAGTGCTTTTGAGAATTGAATGAAAAGTCTATTTTTTATAGCACACTCAAAAAGGAGAGCTCACAACAATATCAATATTTACAATAGCTCAAGATTGAAGCTTCTATAATGATTGCATCGAAATTTATTGTTTCAAATATTTTTTCAGGGTCATCAAAAAATATTTTTTCAAAAATAGAGAATTTGACTTTTAAGGGATTATTACATCTAATATAGATATTTTGTGACCTAATAAAAAAAAATATTTCTCCAGCCTCATAAAAGACTTCTAAATCACTTTTATTTATTGCACCTAACGA
Source organism: Bacteroidota bacterium (assembly GCA_040386935.1). Lineage (GTDB taxonomy): Bacteria > Bacteroidota > Bacteroidia > NS11-12g > UBA955 > JABMMZ01. The sequence continues at coordinate 17,511 of JAZKEQ010000062.1, forward strand.
ATCTCCAATATATATGTTTGGTTTAATAAGTATCGATGAACTATTTGTTGAAATTTTGCTTATTTGATTACTATTCAACCCTCTGTTTTCAACAAGTATAAATTCATTTTTTTTTATATTTATTAATTTACCGTTCCAAAAATCATCCTCATAATCAATAATAGTATCCCTAATTTTTAGGGAGTCTGTTTTACCAATATTCTTGAAGTCGTCACAAGTGTTAATCATCCAAATATGAGTTGAATCTATTTCTATTAACAGTGAATTCTGTGTTGGAATGTCTTCAAGCGGTTTAATTGAAATGTTTTTTTTAGAAGTTGGATTATCACAACTAAAAGCTATAAACAATAAAAAATATATAAATTTCATTTTATTCAGATATAATCACGGGAGAAACAACTTTATGCCGTTGTTGTTCAGTTTTGTCTCCCGAAGTTTCTGGACCAACAACAAACCCTTTGCTCCTTTTAAATTCTTTCATACAGCTACAAATACCTTTATATATCGAAAATACTTAAAAAAAGAGAAATCCAACTATTATTAATAAAAAATTAATGTGTGGCTATTGTTCAAAGTAGTAAGGAAGATTTGACTTTGTATAATTAAAGTTGCGATACGACATCTCAGAGTATCATATTTATTTTGTCCATAAAGGGTCAATGTAAAAAGCAAGAAAAATAATATTATTGGATATTTCATTTTATAACCCTTAAAACCTTATTCAAAAATCTCAGTCCTATTGTAAACAATATAATCCGATACCATCGCAGGTTTTCCTTCATGTACCAATAGCTGATTGATTTGCCCCCTATGGTAAGATGAGTGATTGAATAAGTGTAGAAACATTTGCTCCAGTGTATTTTCAAATTTCTGGCGCTTGGTATTCACATACCGTATGCTTTCTTTCAAGTCTCGGTTATTTAAAATCTCATCCGTTACTTCAAAATTACTTTGGTTTTGAGGAATAAGGTCTTCGAGGCTTCGTGGGTCAAACGGTTTTACAGTCATGCTTTTGCCGCTCATTCTTTCGAGCCACACCTGCTGTGCATTCACGATGTGTGCCATTAAAAGTGTAATGCGCTCATTGGTTGGCTGTTGCTCTTTCAGGAAGGCAATAAAATCTGCATTTACCTTGTAATTGTAGTTGTTTAAATTCACCAAAATTTCGTTCATATGATAATTGGTTATCTTTGCACAAAAGTAACCATTCTATGAATGAAAATTCACATGCCGGATTGTACAAATTAATAACTGCTGTTGTGTTATTAATACTGGTAATCATCTTTGCCATTCAAAACAGCGACACCACCACTGTTAAGCTTTGGTTCTGGGACATGCAGCTACCCCTCATCATCCTGTTTCTGGTATGCTTTCTGGCCGGTTTACTATTTGCCGTACTGGCCATTTTACCGGTATACAAATCATCTAACAGAAAATCAAAACTGATAGATGAACTGCAATCAAAAATAAACATTTTAGAAAAAAACAATACCAATCAGAATCCATGAATCATGATGTTATAATCGTAGGCGCAGGCATTGTAGGTTTAGCCACCGCTTTGCAACTTAAACAGCGCGAGCCCTATTTGAAAATTGCCATTTTAGAAAAAGAAGCCATCGTTGCACGCCACCAAACAGGCAATAACAGCGGTGTGATACACAGCGGCATTTATTACAAACCGGGCAGCCTAAAAGCAAAGAATTGCATTGACGGCTATCACATGCTCATCGACTTTTGCAAAACCCATAACATCCCTTTTGAATTGTGTGGCAAAATCATTGTAGCCACTACCAATCAAGAATTACCCGCACTCGACAACATTTACCAAAGAGGGATCGAAAACGGCTTGACCGGCATTCGCTATATCGACACCAATGAAATAAAAGCCATAGAACCCAACACCTATGGTGTAAGAGGTCTGGTGGTGCCGCAAACAGGTATTGTCGACTATAAAGTAGTGGCCAATAAATATGCTGAAGTATTTAAAGCTGCCGGTGGTGAAATTAAATTCAATACCAAAGTAACCGGTGTAAAAGCCAATGATACCGGCATTGCCATTCAAACAACCAATGGTGATTTTACATGCCGTTTAATCATCAATTGCGCAGGCTTGTATTGCGATAAAGTAGCAGCCTTTACCATCCCTGATTTACAAGTAAAAATCATCCCTTTCAGAGGGGAATATTACTCGCTTAAAAAAGAAAAACGCAACCTTGTCAAACATTTGATATACCCTGTACCTGACCCTAACTTCCCTTTCCTTGGTGTACACTTCACGAGGCGCATTGATGGCGAGATAGAAGCAGGACCAAATGCAGTACTGGCGTACCAAAGAGAAGGGTATAAAAAATCTCAGATTAATTTTTCAGAATTATTTGAATCACTCACTTGGAAAGGTTTTAGAAAAGTAGCCGCCAAATACTGGAAAACAGGTTTTGGTGAAATATACCGTTCGTACAGCAAAAGCGCTTTCACCTCAGCTTTACAAAAATTATTACCTGCTATCCGAAAAGAAGATTTAGTGCCGGGTGGTGCGGGTGTAAGGGCTCAGGCCTGCGACAGCGAAGGTGGATTAATCGATGATTTCTATATCCGCGAGCTACCGGGTCAAATTCATGTATTGAATGCCCCTAGTCCTGCAGCTACAAGCTCGCTTGCCATAGGCGCTACTATTGCAGGCCTTGCCCAACAGCAGCTACAGAATAGCAGTACAAGCGCTTAATCAAAACCCTTAAGGGATAATTACTTCAGAAAAAGCTGTACCTGTTGCAGCATCAGAGCCATTGAGGATTATCTTCGTTATTTTGGGCATCAGAAAAGATCCGCCATCGAGTTGCAGATGAATATGGCGCACTTCTATTTCTTTATTTTTTGATTTGGTAAACACTTTAAAACTCCCATGCTTATTTTTCTTGAGGGTAAAACTTTTTTTACTGTATGAAACAAACTGAAAGCTCGCTTCTGCAGATTTAACGACAATGAATCTAAGCCCATAGGCGTATTTTTTTTCGAGAAAGGACAAACCCTCCCGCTTGCCCCCTTTGGTGTGCTTAATCCAATGTATAGAGACCGGGTCGACCATATTGAGCACCCCATTGCTCCCCTTATTCACCTGGTAGAACAATTCATTGGCATCCTTGTTTCTGGTAATTTTAAAAAGGGATTGTTCGGCTGTATTATCAGCCCTGTTGTTTGTAAAGGCAAATAACACCGGTAAGCATGGCAACCACCACTTGCTCTGTAAGATTTGATTTTTCATAAACAGTTGTTTTTAATAGATCAAAACTATCAGCTTTCAAATTGTCTTAAAAACGGTTAACGCTCTATCAGATTTAAAGCGATTTGAAGGAGCGCAGAAATTGGTTAAAACAATTAAGTGGCTTTTTCTTTTTTAAGGAAATCCAATTCGCATACTACTCAGACTTATTTATACATGCAGATTTTAATGAGTCGGCTTACGGATTTGCACAAAAAAAGGTGGCG
>JAZKEQ010000063.1:0-15010 GCA_040386935.1 Bacteroidota bacterium
GAGTCTGGTCCGTGTCTCAGTACCAGTGTGGGGGATCATCCTCTCAGACCCCCTATGCATCGTAGCCTTGGTAAGCCGTTACCTTACCAACTAGCTAATGCACCGCATGCTCATCTTAAATCCCCGGAGGTTTAATTGCAAAATGATGCCATCTCGCAATGTTATGGGGTATTAATTCCGATTTCTCGAAGCTATCCCCCTATTTAAGGTAGATTACATACGTGTTACGCACCCGTGCGCCACTTTCATAGTATTGCTACTAATCTCGTTCGACTTGCATGTATTAGGCCTGCCGCTAGCGTTCATCCTGAGCCAGGATCAAACTCTTCATTGTAAAAAATTTTGATCTGACTTTTACTCAAAGTATTATTTTGAGGTCCGCTATTCCTTCTCTTTAAACTTCAAAGAACTTTCCTTTTTCTAAAAGGGACTGCAAAGGTAATATTAGTTTTCTAATTTGCAAGATAAATTTAAAATATTTTTAAAGTTTCTTAAACTTATCTATTCAACTAAAAAGAACTTTACTATTGTCTCCCAAAAGAGGGCTGCAAAGGTAAGAATACTTTTAACATTTCCAAGATAAATTTTAAAAAATTTTTAAGTATTTTAAAACTCGTCTATTTAACTAAAAAGAACTTTACTTTTACTCTCCCAAAAGAGGGCTGCAAAGGTAAGATTACTTTTAACATTTCCAAAAAAAAGTTTTAAATTTTTAAAATATTTTTTTGTTGTGTTGTCTAATATTTCTAACAGTTTTTCAGAACGGGAGTGCAAAGGTAAGATTAACTTTTACATATCCAAATTTATCATCAAAAGTTTTGAAATTATTTTGAAGTTTTTATCACTCTACTATACAATTCTATTTATGCTAAAACGCTATACCATAATGATACCAATACTTTACAACGATTACACTCATTCTTTTATTTTTAAAATTCTTTTTGATCTTTTTTTGAAATTCCATTGATACACAAATGAAATAAGTAGCAAACTCAATGGCAAAAGCAATAATAATAGTGGTTTTAATGTGTTTTCGTTATTGTTTGAATCATCATTACCTATGAAAATACTTTCGTATTTCTTTAATTCATCATCGCTGATACTATCTGTTTCTTTTAATTTCTTTATTACATCCTTTATTTCAGGTGTTACATTACCCTGGTCTTTTTCAGGTACAGTGTTTTTCAATTGGGGTGCATACCATGCATATTGATACGGTTTATCGCCTGTTAATTTACAATACTCTATTACTTCTAATACTTTTCGGGTTTCCAGTTTTTGTAAATACTTCTTGCCTTCACTACAGTCGACCCCGGTAGCAGGATGTGTTATCACATATCGTGCCTGATAGGATTCTGTATTCGGTGTCACCTGAAACATTAAGTCCTGAGGAAACTCCGATCGCCTATACCTTATATGTAACCTTGTAAAGAATACAGTTGCGTTGGGATTATCGTTCAACCATTGAACGCCTGCATCTTTAAATTCAGTGAGCATGGGTGGATTGCCTACACAGGGATCGCATTTCATGCCATTGAAACTTGGTGTTACATTCCATGCGTATTCTAAAAAGACTGTATTCCTGTTATTATTAATATACTGCTTATTAAAAGTCTTTTTATAAAAGGAGTCGAATTGATTCAAAACAAATGTTGGGATATAATTACCGGTAGGCATTTTCTCTGTTCTGTAGTTCGTGCACTCAACACGACCGTTCTTAGTAAATGTATAAACGATAAGATCCTGATGCTGTTTTGCATTGGCCATCCCCAAACGTATGGGTAACATGAATCTGTCATTCTCATAGGTAATCTGTATAGGTCGTAAATAATCAAAGCCGGTAGTGCCGCGTTTTTCAAGATTAACTTTTACAACAAAGAAATTGAGCTTGTCATTGATATAAGGTTGTAATACTTCTTTGGCATTCTCGGGCAATGCATAGCCATTTGTTGTTAACCATGTCTCAAGACCACTGCTTTCCAATGCCGACAATATTAATATGTCGTACTCTCCTATTGTATACTTAGCCTGTATCGTTACGCCTGTTTTTTTCTCAAGTGCTACTTCATCCATTGCATCGGCCTTGGCTGAACTAGGGGTTGCATTTCCAAAATTCCAATAGTATCTACTTTGACCACATGGATTGTCATCATAATACTCCACCATACGTGGTGCTGAATAAGCATCAATTTTATCGAAGATATCTCTATTGACGACTTTAATATCTCTTTCACGCAATACTTCGGGTACGGGTACAACCATAGCAAAGTCTTTGACATCGCCTTTGAAATCATTACTCATAGTGAGGGTTGTTAATTTACCATCCCTTACAATAATGACTTCGCTTTTATTATTATAAAGATTAGCACCTGCCTTAGCGACATAGAATCCGCAGAAGCTATAGGCTTGATTTATCGTCATCAATACAATCAATCCAAAGAGAAGAGATGCTTTGATGGATTGCATTTTAATTGTGTTGTTATATAAGGTGTTCATATTATTTATTATTAGATACGGTTTAAAATTTGAGTGAATATTTCCAGGAAAAATTGATGCCTTTAAATAGGTAGTCGATAATGGGAGTAGATAAGGATACTAGAAACAATGCTTTTACAGGTGCGCCATTGATGTATTTGAATTCGGCCATATAAAAAGCCAGTAATGCGATGGATACACTCCATATAATACGGGCGACTTTATTATTAGGTGTTGTAGAAGGATCGGTAATCATAAAAAAGGCATACAACAGTAAAGCGCCATTGCTCAATTTATGAATGCTGTAGTCCAATGACCAACCAAGATACAGGTTACTATATATTAACTGACAGAATGCATAGGTGAATATAAACACCAGACCTGTATCAGCTCTTCCTACTTTTAATAACAACATGCTGCCTGCCGCGAAAATGAAATAGAGAACAATCAAATTACTGCCCCATTGCCCCGGAGAGACCCAAGCCATCTTAGTCATGTAGATGGTTGCCACCAATCCGATATTGGCTGGATTGAAAATGTGTTTGCCTTTGATCCGGATCAAGTATTTGGATAAAATAGCCATACTGCCGGCCAATGCGCCTATGTACCAGAACTGTGTTTTTAATAAGATGGATAAACCCAAACATGTAATGGCGGCACTCTTTAATGCATCGAGGGGTTTATTAAACAGATAACAACAAATGAGTTGGGTAAGTAATGCTGTAAATACAATGGCTGCTACATTTCTGACATCAAAGTCCCAATGCAACGATTGCACACCATATATAAGGAATACACTGAGATAAACAATTTGATAGAACCTGGCATCGGCCAATTGGCGGCCCAGCCATTCGCTTACTTTTATTTGATACTGCATGGCAATTAAATTTTAAGTTTAATACCAGCCTTTTAAAAAAGGTAAACAAGACATAAGTATCAATACGAAATTGATACCTATTATATAGACTATACTATATAGTACGAATTAAAGAAGGAAGAGAATTAGTTAATGACTTTGCCAATCATAGTTGTAGTGGTGACTCTTTCAACCAATACATTTACAAAGTCGCCAATATTGTGGTCCCCTTTAGGGAAAACCACTTTACAATTCTGATCGCTGCGACCTGTTAGGTCTAAATCGCTTTTTTTAGAATAAGCATCTGCCAACACTCTCACAGTTTTGCCAATAAATTTCTGATTGGACTCGAGTGACATGCGATTTTGAAGTGCAATGATTTCAGTTAGTCGTGCCGATTTAACTTCTTCAGTAACATCATCGGTCATTTTTTTGGCTGCCAATGTTCCCGGACGCTCACTGTACTTATACATATAGCTGAACTCAAAACGACATTCTTCCATTAATGACAAAGTATCTTTATGATCCTGATCGGTTTCGCTGCAAAATCCTGAAATGATATCGCAACTGATGCTGCAACCCGGCAAGATTTCAAGAATGCGCTTGTGCTTTTGAATGTACCACTCGCGCGAATAGGTGCGGTTCATGGCTTCCAGAATACGTGTACTACCGCTTTGTGCCGGTAAATGAATGTGTTTGCAAATATTGTCATATCGTGCCATTACATGCAATACATCTTCTGAAATATCTTTTGGATGAGAGGTACTGAATCTAACGCGCATTTCAGGATTGACATTCGCTACCATTTCTAATAGCTTATCAAACCCAATGGCATTGGCCTTTGTTGCCTCATCTGCCTGTTTAAATTCTACTTTCGGGCCACCGCCAAACCACAGGTAACTGTCGACATTCTGTCCTAAAAGTATCACTTCCTTATAACCGCCATCACTTAAAATACGGGCTTCCTGAACAATACTTTCAGGGTCGCGGCTGCGTTCCCTGCCTCGTGTAAATGGCACCACGCAGAAAGAACACATGTTATCACATCCGCGCATGATGCTTATAAATGCCGAAACACCATTGGTATTCAGGCGCAAAGGAGATATTTCCGCATATGTTTCCTCCCGACTCAACAACACATTGATGGCTTTGTTACCATCTTCAACACTGGCCACCAGTTTAGGTAAATCTCTGTAAGCATCGGGACCTGCCACGATATCCACCAGTTTTTCCTCTTCCAGCAGTTTATTTTTAAGGCGTTCGGCCATACAGCCCAACACACCTATAATAAGGTCTTTATTTTTTTTCTTGTTATTTCTTAAATGTTTCAGACGGTCGCGTATTTTTTGCTCCGCATTTTCTCTGATTGCGCAGGTATTCAAGAAGATAACATCTGCATTCATTTCGTCATTGGTAAATTCAAACCCGTGCTCCGACATGATAGAACCAATTATTTCGCTGTCGCTAAAATTCATGGCACAGCCGTAGCTTTCAATGTATAATTGTCTTAAATTTGTATTTACTATCGGCCTTTCAAGGGTTTCCAATGATTCCATAAAGTCTGCAAATTTAGGCAAAATAAAAAAATTTACCTACCGTGCAACCATTTTAAAATGTGGAAGACTAATGTATAGTTAAAAAACTAAAGCTTGAGTGAGATAGACGAAATAATATCAGCATGTAAAGCCAATGAGAGCTGGGCCCAAGAGAAGCTATTTAAGCTTTTCGGCCCCCGCATGTTGGGTATTTGCAGAAGGTATCTCAGTTCGCTGGATGATGCCAAGGATGCCATGCAGGACGGATTTGTCAAAGTTTTCATCAATCTTCATAAATACGAAGGCCGCAGCAGTTTTAACACCTGGATTACACGGATAATGATGAATACTGCCATTGATAGCGTTAAAAAAATCAACAAAGTACAATTTGTTACCGATGACCATTACTTTGACGATGACCATAATAAAGGTGTGGGGGAAGAAGATTATATTGAGGCGCCTCAATTAAACCAAGAACAACTATTGGAACTGATAGATAAAATGCCCCATGGTTACAAAATGGTATTTAACATGTACGCCATTGAGGGATTGGGACACAGAGAAATAGGGCAAATATTGGGCATCAGTGAAGGCACCAGCAAATCGCAACTGAATCGCGCCCGGAATTTCTTAAAAACTGAAATAACTAAACTAGAACGAACGCTACAATAACACTTTGTCTAAAAAGAAAATACATATCGATCAATTGTTTGCAGAGGGACTTGAGAACCTGCAAATACCGGTGTTTTCAAACGACTTTGATACCATTCAGGATCATATTACGCCAAATGAGACCGCACGGACTTTCCAAAATTTTGAATTACCGGTGACCAACAACGATTGGTTAAGCATAAAAGCCAAGCTTGAAAAAGAACGCGAAAAAGCGCCCATCATTCCTATTACAACCGAATCATTTGCAAAAGACAGCTTCAAAGATTTTGAAATAGCCGTTACCGACAGCGACTGGAAAGCTATACAAAATAAAATGGGTACCGGCAATAAAGAAAAAATGGTGTGGTGGTGGTGGTTGAATATTTTGATAATTGCCGGCTTATTAGGCTCTGCATTGAATTACTACATACCTCTTAAAAAAGATCAGTTGAGTTCTAATATCAGAATGACCGGCATTACAACTCCTTCAAAAGTAATCGTATCTGAACCAACCGAAGTGAAGCATTCATCAGTCGTTCAACAAACTTCAACCGAGTCAAATACGAACAACCTTAACTCTGCTTCAGACAATACAGTTGTTGAAGCTGCTTCAAGCTCCACAAGCAATAAGCCATCTGAACAAGCAACTTCATTGACTAGGCGCTCCACTCCTCATGCTGTTATTAATCATTCTGCAATTAAACCAAGGCTATTGGCATCTTCAGTAGAATCTTTGAATTCAAATACAATTAAACCAACTATTGATAAAATTGTATCTGCTGAGCCTACTACCCCACCTGCCAAACCATTTGTTGAACCGGCAATGGATACAAAGGCACCTGAAAAAACTGACAATAGTAATGCTAACAAGGGAATAGCTCCAAAAATACCTGAGGAAAAAATTCAACCTACTCCTACAACCCCTCTTGAATTAATTTCAATTGAACCTGAAGATACTACTAAAAAGAAAAGTCAAAGTCAAACACCTCCACTAACCCCTCCTAAAAAATTAACCCCTGTTATTTACTTCGGATTGAACATGGCTTATGACAATGGGTACAGAAAACTTGATAATGCGAATTCTGAAAAATACAATACCATCAGAAATACAGCTGATAAACATTCCAACTCCTTTAATTTAGGTTTTGTTGCAGGTGTGCAGTTGAAAAATGCTCAATTCCAGCTCGGCACACAATTCGTCACTCAACAGTGGAGTTCAAGTTATAACTATACTTATAAGGTATACGATTCGATTCCTGTAAAAAAACCTGATGGAACAATTGTCGGTTATCTTTTGCAAAGAGGAAGAGATACGACTATTAATGCAAGCGAATCTGTTACTTTACAAAAAGTAAATATTCCTTTCATGTACAACCAATTGTGGAAACTCAACAGTAAAACACAAGTATTGGCAGGATTCGGGGCTGCAATTAATTATACAAGAACTGCTACAGGCACAAAAATGATTAACCCTGCAACCAATCACTTGAATTATTATAGTTCATTGCAACAATTTGAAAACAAGTGGGGCTTTAGTCCTAATCTACAACTCGGGATTCAACGCAGTTTAAAATACCACTTTGCTGTACAAGGTGCTGTAACAGGCAGTTATTCAATCACCAATCGTTTTACATCAGCATTTGGCGCGCGCGAACGCCCATACAACTACGGACTATCCATTAAACTCCTATATTTGTTACAATAAAATATGAAAAGAATTATACCATTTATTTTTGGTTTGATATTTTGGCTTTCGATGACGAATGCAAAAGCTCAGGTATGGTTCCCTGAGGGTGGATACAATTTTACCCAACCTTCAGTATTCAGTGTCGACAATGCGAATATTTATACGGTTGGCAAACACAGTGAGGATTCATTCAAATCATATTGGATAGTGGCTAAATATGATGGAAAAAGCTGGATAAAACTACCTGTACTTGTATTGAATAAAACTGCAGAGATACTTGAAATAAAACAATACTTAGGCAGCTTATATGTGGCCGGCAATTTCACATTTGACAACGGCACTTATTCATCCATCATCAGATTCAAAGACTTAACATGGCAACCGCTTGTAAAATTAAGGCGCAGCAATGTGGGTCCTATCTCAGTTTCATCGCTTGAAATTTTCGGCAACAAACTATTAATAGGTGGCAATTTCAATTTAGTAGGAACAGACTCAATTCCTTATCTGACGGCATATAACGGTTTCGGATTTTCAAATCCATTGACCAATTGTAAAACCTGCCATGTGGGTGGTTCAGTAGTTTCGATTAGTGCTAACGACTCAGTAGTTGCTGTTTCAGGGTCTTTTGGACTTGTGAGCAGTCATAAAACGACTAATCTTTTTACATTAGATATTAAGGGGAAAATTGATACATTTCTGAATATTCCATTGATATTAGACAGATTGGCTATTAATGGCAGAATACTTTATGCATCAGGCGTTTCAGGCAATATTAGAAAACTTGTAAAAATTGAAAAAACAATTGTTTCAGATATCCGTCATAATATTGATTCATTGTTTAAAGTAAATCAACTGGTAATAAAGGACAATAATTTATGGATGAACGGAGTGGCAAAACTGACTTCGGTAAATTTCAAAGGATGTACTTTTCAACTGAGTGGCAGTACCTGGATAGATTACAGCAATAATTACCCCGGAGCTCAATCAATTGTATCAGCCAGAGGATCGCTTTGGGCAATTGGTTCAGCTGAAAAACAAGTGAGTATGTGGAATCACAACAGATCTGTAATGAGATTTTTTGAGTCCATGGCACTTGTAAAAGCCCGCGTATTTTTGGACCAGAATAATGACTGTATACTCAACAGCACAGATAAACCTTTGCCAAGGCAACTAATCAAATTGGCGGCATTGAACAGATACCTAATTACCAATGAAAATGGCCTCACTGAATTTCTGATTCCCAACAAACAAATCACCTATAAATTTGAAGTAAAAGTGGGACGCAATTTCTTGGCCAGTAATTGTGCTGACACCGTATTATCAAAAACATTTGTAAGTAACAGATATGTAGACAGCATCCAATTTCCATTGAAACGCAGACCGAATATCAGCGATTTAAGGGTTTATATTTCATCGCCTAAAGGCGCACAAGTGGTTAAAGATAAAAAGACAGAGTACATCATCGCCTGTGAGAATGTTGGTTCAATTCCTTTATCAGGTTCTATCAAATTGCGTAAAAACTCATGGTTGAGTGATGTTGCCACAACTCCTTCCCCATTCAGTAGTAGCGATACAATGATAGAATGGTCGTACGCAAATCTGCTACCCGGTGAGCGCAATTTATACTATTACTCAGGTTCGGCCAACGATGCGCGATTTACGCCAAATACACAATTAAGTGCTCAGGCAGAGGCTTCTATTTCAGCCGGCAGCAATTCGTACATAGCAGATGATATTGATTCGATTCAACAAACCATAGACAATGACGTCAGTCCTTTCAGAAAAGACATCTATCCCATTCCAAGTCCCGGAGATTCGGTTAGTTATCTCAGCATTGACAACAGACAGATACGCTATAACATCAGTTTCCAGAATTTCAATACTGATACTGTGTTTAATGCCGTAGTTTCTGATACCCTCGACCTTAATCTCGACATTTCATACATTCAGGAAACAGGTAGCAATAAAAATTATTATACAGAGATTCAAACCGACCCCAATAATTCTTATCGCGGTATTTTAATCTGGCACTTCCCTAATATCAACCTCGTACCCAATCCCTTAAAGAATTTTGAACAAACGGAAAGCGGCTCTTACATTGGATTTAAAGTAGTAATGAAACCACTTAGCAATGGCTATATTGTAAAGAATGTAGCGGCTGTATTTTACGACAATACCTACAGTGGCAAAACCAATACTGCTTATTGTACGATACTCAGTTCGGGATTAAATACCCCAATACTGGCCAGATCGGTATTGCTTTATCCAAACCCTGCATCTGAAACCCTTCATATCGGTCAACCATTACAAGTCAATGACAAAATCAAGGTCTACAATTTACAAGGTCAAGAAGTTCTTACCACATCAGTAGATGGTTATACAGATGACAGCAGTATTGATATAGGGCAACTATCCTCAGGCATCTACATGGTTCAGATTATTTCGGCCAATGGGATTTACTATGGGAAATTCATCAAAACCAACTAATCGTTCCTTTCTAAAATTTTATTCTGTTACCTAGTCAATTATTGAAAATTGACAAAAATATGACTGAAAAGGGTTGAGTTTACTACAAAAACTAGGTGGTACATATTTCTTTATTTTAAAGCTAAAATGCCTATTTTTGTATCCTAAATTTAAAAAAACAACCCTGAATGAAACGTTTTGTTATTGTTGTGTTGGCATTATTTGCAGCCGGAACCGCAAGTGCCCAAAAGAAAAGTAAAGACACTGTTCTGTTTACCTATGGCCCAAAAAAAGTAACGCTGAAGGAATTTAATCACGGCTTTACCAAAAATGAAAAAGCCGGAACCAAGCATTCTGTTAAGGATGTTGATGATTATCTTGAGCTTTACAAAAAATTCAAACTTAAAGTTCAGGATGCGCTCGATCAGGGGCTGGATACTACAGATGGGTTTAAAACAGAATTGGCGACCTACCGCAAACAGATTGCAAAACCTTATCTAACAGACAAAGTGGTGAGTGAACAACTTGTAAATGAGGCTTACGAACGCCTTGGTTACGAAGTAAGAACCAGTCATGTGCTTTTATTTGTAACGCCAGACGCATCACCTGCTGATACCCTTAAAGCATTTAATCGTTTAAATGAAATACGCAATGACATAGTGAGTGGCAAGATTACATTTGACAATGCGGCTGAAACATTCAGTGAAGATCCTTCTGCAAAAGACAATAAAGGTGATTTAAAATTTGCTACAGCATTTCAATTGGTATACGAATACGAAAATCAAGCTTATACCACTGCTGTTGGTCAGGTTTCAAAAGTTTTCAGAACCCAGTTTGGTTACCACATTCTTAAAGTAGTCGACAAAAGACCTACAAAAGGTGAAATGACAGTAAGACATATCATGATTCAGATGAACCCAAATCCGGCTCAGGATGAAATCAATGAAGCCAGAGCTAAAATTGATGAGGTTTACAAAAAACTACAAGCCGGTGAAAAGTTTGAACAATTGGTACAACAATATTCTGAAGATGCAAGTACTGCTACATCAAATGGTGAACTACCTGCTTTTTCAATGACCAATATGCGTCTTCCTGAACCGTTTAAAGTGGCCGCATTCAACTTATCTGATGATGGCGACTACAGCCGTCCTATACAAACAGCATCGGGTTTCCATATCATCAAGCGTGTATCTTTAAAACCGCTTGCACCCTTAAAGGATATGAGGAGCAATATTATGAACAAAATAGGCAGAGACAGCCGACAATACAGAAATACACTTGCTGTATATAACAAAGCGTTGAAATACTACAAGGTGAAAGATTTTCCTAAAAATTTGGCTAAATACCAACCTGAAATTGACAGCTCTCTATTAGGTGGTATATATGAATACAAACACTACAAAATGGATTCCACGAAATTTATAAAGCTGGGATCATTGCCATTATTTACATTGTCTACCAAAAAGAAATCATTTACAGTAAAAGATTTTGGAAGATTCCTTGACAATATTGAAAAACCATCAAATTCAAATAATCTTGAAAATGTTATTGCAGCGGCTTACAATGATTTCAAAATCATCTCAGTGATGGAGTATTATGAAAATGATCTGGAGAACATCAATGACACCTTTGCTGCTCTATACAAAGAATACAAAGAAGGCATCTTGTTATTTACATTAACTGATAAAAAGGTTTGGACCAAAAGTGTAGAAGACACAACAGGTCTTAAAAACTTTTACGCTCAGAACAGCGATAAATACACTTTCCAAAACAGATTCGATGCGACTATTTTCAGGTGTGCCAATAAAAGCATAGCAGAAGAGGTAAGAAACAATCTTGAAGCAGGTATCTCTATCGATTCAATTGTTAGAAAGTACAACCGATTAAACCCTTTGAATATTGCCAATCCTATGACCGGTAAATTCGAAAAAGGCGATAATATGTATGCCAACATGTTATTTGAAAACGGCAAAACGGATACCAAGTATTTGATATTTGAAGATGTAAAAGCTCCGGGTGGTTATGTGATTATTCAGATTCACAAATTCATCCCTTCAGGCAAAAAAACTTTGAATGAAGCAAGGGGTCCTATAACAAGTGACTACCAAAACTATCTTGAGAAACAATGGATAGAGGGATTGCTTGCAAAATACCCTATAGTTGTTATTGAGCCGGTTTACAACCAATTCAAAACAAGAATGACCCGTTAATGACTTTGCGCTTTTGCAAATATATCACTGTATTGGTATTGCTGTTCAATACTTCCTGTAAGCAAAATTCGGGTAGCACAAAAAGCGATGAAGTGATAGCAGAAGTAGGCAATCATCAACTTTTAAAAAAAGACATTCCTGAGGAATTGTTGAGTAAATTGAATGATGCAGAAAGCAAGAGTTTTTTAAAAGCCTATGTCGACAAATGGGTAGAGAAACAGGTGATGTTGCTTGAAGCGGAAAACACACTTAACGACCAAGAGAAAGACAAAGAGCAACTTATACAGGACTACAGAACATCGTTGCTAATTTTCGAGTATCAGCAAAAGGCCATCAAAGAAAAAATGGATACCGGTGTAACTGATCAGGAAACTGAAACGTTCTACAATCAGCATCCTGAAAATTTTCTTTTGAAAAAAAACATTGTCAAAATAAGATACGTAAAGATAGATAAGAAAAAGGCTGACCTTTTAAAAATTAAGCAATTGATACAGAATCCCAACCCTGTCAATGATTCTTTATTGCGTTTATATGCAGAAAAGGAAGCCTCCAATTTTTATCTGGACAATAACTGGTTGTATCTTGACGATATCACCAAAGAGATACCTTTGGATGAAAACTACAATCAGCAGCGTTTTCTCAGTAACAATAAATTCATCAGTATTGATGAAAACAATATTCTGTATCTTTTGTATATCATTGACTTCAGAATTAAGGATTCACTTTCTCCTCTAGAGTTTGAGAAAGACAGGATAAAAGATATCATCCTTTATCAACGAAAGCTTGATTTTTTACAATCGATACAAAAGGGCTTATTGGAAAAAGCAAATAAAGCGGGGCAAGTGAAAATAAATTTGAATTAACAAAAAATGAAACGAAGTATAAAATTGATAATGTTGTTATTGCTTATGTGCCGCATAGCGGATACACAGGGGCAGCAAAATCAAAAAAAGGTAATAGATGAAGTGATCGCAGTAGTGGGCAATACACCGGTATTGCGTTCTGAGCTTGATATTCTTATTTCCCAAATTGATCCTGATATTGTGGTGACTGATGAAGTGAGGTGTGCTTCTTTCAAAAAATTACTGACCGAAAAAATGCTGATACATCAGGCTGAAGTCGACAGTATACCGCTTACAGATCAAGAAGTTGAAGATAAAATGGATAACAATCTTCGATTCTTTGAACGCCAAATGAATAACAGAGCAAATCTGGAACGTTATCTGGGTATGACTATAGGTGAATACAAACGCCAAATGTTGCCTAAAGTAAAATCTCAGATGCTGATTGAACGCATGCAACAAAAAATTCAGAGCAATGTAAAAATAACTCCAAAGGAAGTTAGGGATTACTACAAACGCATTCCACAGGATAGTTTACCTTTTATATCGGCTGAGGTAGAGGTCGCACAAATTGCTATAAAACCGGTTTTTAGTAATGAGGCGAAGGAGATAGCACGTGAAGAAATAGAAATGTTGAGACGCAGATTATTGGCAGGTGAAAGTTTTGCAAAATTGGCCGGCAGATATTCAAAGGACCCGGGCAGTAAACAAACCGGTGGCTTATTGCCTGAGTTTGGCAGAAATGAAATGGTTCCTGAGTTTGAAAGGGCCGCATTCAAAACTAAGAAGGATAGTATCTCAGAAATCATAGAAACCAAATACGGTTACCACATTATTAAAGTAATTGATAAACGCGGAGAGAGAATGTTGGTTAGACATATCCTTATTACTCCAATGATAGTAGAAAGCGACCTTGACCTTGTCAAAACAAAAATAGATTCAGTACTGAGAATATTGCGCAAAGATTCCATCACACTTTGCAATGCTGTGAAACTTTACAGCCAGGATGAGGAAACTAAAAACAATTGCGGATATTTTACTGATCCCAATATCGGTTCACAAAAGATTCCTTATGATTATTTGGACAAAGAGATGGTGGCCATTTTAAGCAAAATGAAACCGGGAGAATACAGCGAGCCCATGTTAGCTGTTGCTCCGGATGGCAGTTATTACTACCGCATACTATTTCTAAAATCAGAGACCAAGCCTCACGTTGCCAATCTTGAAGACGACTGGCAGCGCATACAAGCATTAGCGCTTGAAGAAAAACGTTTAAAAGAATTGGATATATGGGCTGAAAAAAAACGAAAAGAAGTATTCATCCATATAAGTCCTAACTACTTGAAATGTGGATTTTACGATGAATGGTTAACATTAAAAAGATAAAAATATTTTCCAAATGAGCGACTTAGAAAAAGCAGAACAATTCACCAAAGTATACAAACAAATACAGGCTGAAATAGGTAAAACAATCGTAGGACAACATGAGGCTGTGAATGGCGTACTGACTGCATTATTTTGCAACAGTCATGCCCTGCTTGTGGGTGTACCGGGTTTAGCAAAAACACTTTTGATTAAAACCATTTCTGAAGTGCTTGACCTTGAATTTAACCGCATACAGTTTACTCCAGATTTGATGCCGGGTGATATTACCGGTAATGAAATTTTGGATGAAGACCGTCATTTTAAATTTATCAAAGGCCCTTTATTTGCGAATATCGTATTAGCTGATGAGATCAACAGAACACCGCCTAAAACACAATCAGCGCTACTTGAAGCTATGCAGGAAAGGCACGTTACTGTAGGTGGTAAAGCTTATCATCTGGATCAACCTTTCTTTGTATTGGCGACTCAGAATCCGATAGAGCAAGAAGGTACTTATCCCCTGCCTGAGGCTCAGCTCGACCGTTTCATGTTGAATCTGAATCTTAACTACCCGACATTTGAAGAAGAAATTAATATTGTAAGAAATACCACTTCGAATCAAACGGTTCAAACCAATAAAATTTTAGGTGCACAGGATATTATGGCTTATCAGGCTTTAGTACGCAAAGCACCAATTGCTGATAACGTGTTGCATTATGCAGTAAGTCTTGTTTCAAAAACAAGACCCGGCACTTCACTTGCAACTGCACGTATCAATGAATACATCAGTTATGGAGCCGGACCACGTGCCGGTCAGTTTTTAGTTTTGGGTGCTAAATGCCACGCAATGATGAATGGCAAATTATCACCTGATATTGAAGATGTAAAAGCCATTGCCTTTGATGTATTAAGACACCGACTTG
>JAZKEQ010000064.1:0-30501 GCA_040386935.1 Bacteroidota bacterium
GGTACCAATGTTAACGTGGGCTTTAGAGCGGTCAAATGTTTCTTTTGCCATGATTTAATTGATTTAATTGTTATTTATATTATATTTTAATTTCTATATTTTTCAACGCCCTCACAGGCATTGTAAATTGCTTTCTCTCCAGTTAACGGAGCCATTGAAGGGATTTGAACCCTTGGCCTCTTCCTTACCAAGGAAGTGCTCTACCCCTGAGCTACAACGGCTTTTCATTTTCTTCAACAGCCGGTTACCCGACTATTATGCATTTGTTGCTCATTTGAGCGGGAGACGAGGCTCGAACCCGCGACCTACAGCTTGGAAGGCTGTCGCTCTACCAACTGAGCTACTCCCGCATTTTTGTTTTCGATACCAGCGACCTGCCCTGCAGCGGCCTGATGCTGTTCCCTGTATCGCCATTCACACCGCGGCGGTTGCACGCCGCGGATGTGGGGAGTGGTGGATTCGAACCACCGAAGCCGAAGCAACAGATTTACAGTCTGTCCCATTTAGCCACTCTGGAAACTCCCCTTATAATAGCGATGAGCCACTTGTCGGGATCGAACCAACGACCTACTGATTACAAATCAGTTGCTCTACCAGCTGAGCTAAAGTGGCGTGATAAAGAACGTATCTTTTTAAGAGAAAAAATGGATTTTCCCGTAAAAGGACTGCAAAAATAGGCATTTCAAATAATATTGCAAAGCCTTTTTGAAAAAAAATTGTAAAATATTTTAACATTCAATAATCAGGTTGAAAAATGACCATTTCAGAAGTGAATAAAATGCGGCTGTTTTCAACCCCAATATGTCCACCTTCCCCTGACAATAACCCCTCACAAATTTTAATGGCAATAGCGAATACCATTTTAAAAACAGTTTATACCTTAACATTATAGGACCCCTCTTTACCCCTATTTCATCTTGATTATTTCTATTCATCGTTGATTTTATTATCGCCATATTTCCAATGCCTTAATTCCAAATTCATTCATTTATAACAAAATCCTATTTTTTTATTCCTTGCAAATTCAAAAAATATTCTATCTTTGGAATCAATATCTCCCTTTTATTTTTAGTTTTAAACCACCAAACAATTGAAAAGCATTGTAAAATATACCATTTTAAGCGTATTCATCCTGCTATTTCAAGAGGTTTTAAAAGCGCAACCCGCCAATGACAATTGTGAAAATGCTTATCAAATTGTGATCCCTAATGGCGGATTTGATTATGGAACGTATATTTCTTCAAAGTCATTTGTGGATCAAGCCGGTAAACAAAAAGGGGAACAATGTGCCAATGAACTGGCAGAAAATGGCAATTGCGATAAAACAGTGTGGTACAAATTTTATATACCAACTACCCGCAATATTTCAGTTCAACTCACCCAGCAAGACAGCGCCATTCCTCAAATTTTTGCAGGGTTCAATGTCTATAAAGTTAAAAATTGCAATTATACCGAAGGCGACCTGGCCTTAAATCTAAGCCCTCTGAATAAATTCGGTGAATCGGGCAACACCTGCCTTCAACAAGGATGGTACTACATACAGGTAGGCAGTAAACAAAGGGCTGCCGGTGAAATATGGATAGAACTGACCACTGCTGCTCCCTATGCTCAAAATTACGACCAGTTTGATGCCCCTTATAATTTTGGATTGATAAAAGATAAAAACATCAACTACAATTTTAATTTTAACTGTGCCGCAGTATCGCGTCCCGAACTCAATGCCATTGGCGACAGTAGTTATAACAAAAGCATATTTATTACTTATACTCTACCGGCCAATGCCTCTTATAACAGTGTGGATGGTTATTACACAGGCTATAAGTATAGGGTGAAATACCGTATTTTTAAAGATACCATTACTGCCGACTCTGTAAACAGCAATAAGCCGTTTATGTGGTGCAATGATAAAATGCGCTTCTTTCCCATCAGAGAATTCTGCCCGCCCTATTCTTCGGTGAATCAAAAATATTACTTGCAGGTTGTTGTTAACAGCAATGAAGAACAATCAGCCTATCTTTGGTTAACAATAGCCAATAATAGCAATATTGTTGATTTGTGGAATACGCCTAATACAAATGATATTATTACCACTAATAATAATTTCACACGCTCTATCAGACACTATTACAATTGTGATGGTCTTTTGAAAAACCACAGTTGTAAACAGGTAATCCCTAAAGAATTCTACAATATAAAAACTGTTTCTAACACCATCTATTTCATTGATACCTTTAATATGGCCGGGTATACTGTTATTAAAGTAACCGAATCGGGTACACTTACTGTTATTACTCGCGACCCACTGCTGTGGGCTATGACAATGCGGTATGCGTTATATAAAGGTGATATTACACAAGGATGCAACCTCACTTTTATGCATGAAGAAAGCGCACAGACTTTCAATGCATGTGTAGAGCCCGGGGTTTACACTTTGCTCACCCTCACACAAAATGACGTTTACAATGTATATGTCAATCACACCATTTCACAAAAAGCAACTGTTCTTAATACCATCCACAATTACCCCAAAGATCCTGAAATGATGGGTGATTTTACACCCAGTTCAAGGACACTTAAGTACTCTAAAAACATTAACTATCAAATGTCGAGGGACACAACGCTCACAATTGATACGCTCACACTGAAAGGCTTTTTTATATACAGAGAATTCCGATTGACAGAAAAGGCAACTATCATTATATCTGAAGCCAACTATAATATATCACACTTGTATCTTGTGAAGGGACGCATAAGCAAGGACAATGTCTCTCTGCTCAATGGCCATACCTATAATAATGGTTCCTACTACCAAACCAATTCCTGCCAAATATTGGATACAGGGTATTATACCATCATCAGTAGATTGGATACGTCAAAAAAGACGAAGCCCTGCGTTGCACCATATAGTAGTCTTACCATTCAATATGTAATTATGTGTCAGGCAAACAATTATCAGACACCCTCCACACCTTATAAAATCAACAACAATAACTCGGTATTTGCATCAGCAGCCAATCTTAAAAACATCGACTATGTCTATACACTGCCACTTTGTACAGATTGCAACACTAACAACCCAATAGTACCTGCCGTCCTGTTTCTGAAAAAACGCTTTATTTATGATCAGACAAAATACAGTTTCACGACTTTTTATATGGGACAAAATGGTGAATTCAGGTTGCCTGCTCTCAATTATACAAACTTTGAGTTGTACAAAGGTGATTGTGTAACAAATCCCTCACTTGTCCAAGACACCAATAATATTGTTTCATCCTGTTTTGACGGCAATGTTTATTGCAATCTAGAAGGCGGTAAATACTATACGTTAGTAACCTTTAATGTTAACTATGTTTTAGCTTACTTCACCCCACATTATCAACCGATCAATGACTTTGCTGCAACTGCTTATGATGTCGGTCACTTTAACAGCAATACCAACCGCACAACACCGGCCATTCCCATTACCTGCCATATCAATGGTTTTACCTCCGACCCTTGTTCTTACGAATCCGGCATAAAGCGTTGCACAAGGTATGCCTTACCTAACGAGCTAATCGGCTATAAGGATACCCTTAATTTCAAAAGACGTTACGGCAGAAAAACACTGTGGTATACTTTTACGGCAGATATGTCATCAACCATCACCCTTCAGGTTTCTGCTAATACTGCCCTGTACAAAAATCCCAAGATGAACGTATTCAAGTTCAATGGTCCGTATACTGCAAATTTTGCAACCATGGTGGCCAACGGTTTTGACAGTACTGAGAAAACACTTGAATGGGTGGCGACTAACGTGGGCAATGTTAATTCAAACTCAGAGAATCGCGTCAATTATACCTCTTTTGAAAATTTCGGTTGTGCCCCATCACGTTATTTCGTTATTCTGGAAGATGAATACGAATACGACAAGGCGCATTATGAATACAAAATAAAAGTTACCTATCAGCAAACGAATAAGAGCAATAAGGGTGATTTTTGTAGCAATGCCATTGCTGACTCGCTTAATACATACGGTACAAAAAATCTTTCTGTCAATAATACCTGTCATACCTATGGCAACTCTCCTTATGAATCTCCGGAGTACACTGTAAAATCTTCATGGTTCAGATTCAAGGTTAGCGGCCTTAATTCATGTGACATAAAAATAAAATGTACAGCCGGTGATGGCTTATTGTATTACAATGTTTACGGTGGTTCTTGTCAAATTATGACGAGGGTATCACGACTTGCTGATTTGTACTCTTACTTTACATTGAGCTGTATGGGCCCGGGCAATTACTACATACAGGCCGTTTGTAAAAGTTCTAAAAATGCGACCATTGCTTTTGAAGTAAACACTTTATTACCGGAAAACCCCAACTGCAAACCATATGATTTCAGAATGCCCATTGCGCAGTTTGAAATAAAAGGGGGCTGTAAAAACGATACCATACGCTTTCAGAACATGTCGAGTAAAGGACCGGGTATCAGCTATTCATGGTATATCAATAACACTTTGTTTTCAAATACCGAAGAACCATATTTACTACTAAGCAATCCTTTGGTATTACTCAACAATACCATCAGATTGAATGTCACAAATACAGTTGACAATCTCACGGATATGATATCTAAGACCTATACAAAGGATACCAATAATTATAAATTCAAAATCACAGGCCCACCACAAATTCTTTGTGGGGATACAGCTATATTAAAAGTTGCTACAAATTTCCCTTATAAAATCAATTATACATGGACTGATAATCAAACCCCAACGGTTATTTACACTCCTGAAAGAATTGCCACTAACAGGTATACTTCATACATGTATTATGTTAAAGGTAAAAGTGATAATTGTTTTTTTAGCGACAGTTTTCTGTTGAAAGCAGTGAATTATATGGACCGTTACAGAGACACTTCCATTTGTGCCGGTCAGGGGTATACCATTTATGCCAAAGCTCAGGATTATTTTTACATTACCTCATCAACGATAAATCTACAGGTGATAGATTCAGTTACAATCACCAAAACAGGGATTTATTATTTGCGTTACACCTACAGGAGTTGCACAATTTATGACACCTTAAATATTGAACTCGATACCGGTCATACAACTATGTATATAAATGATTCTGTTTTTACCTGTAATAATGCTTTTGTTACTTTAAAATATAAAGGAAAATTAAGAAGCTATTTGTGGAGTAATGGCAAAACTACAGAATCCATCATGACAAATAAAGCCGGGACTTATGTGCTAAAAGGTGCTATCAGTGATTGCAAGGATCTGGAATACAAAGTCAATGTAAAAACAACTATTGCAGCATTAGACCCGCTCACCAATATGGTTTTGTGTAAGGGCGATACCTTTATTTTTAAACCTAATTATTCGGGCTTTGCCATCACCAGTAAAACACCACAGGCGGATACCACCATTATACAGAAAACATTTCAGGCAAAAATTACAATGAAAAATGGGTATTGTATCATTACCGATTCTGCCATGATATACATGAGTAAACCGGTTTTCAGAGTGAAGGATACACTATTTTGCAGTTACGATCAATCGTTTACAATCACACTGGATGCGGGTCCTGCTAAATGGTATTACTGGTTGCACGACCAGAGCATAGGCAGAACAGCTGACGTTTACAATTACGGCATTTACAAAGTAGCCACACAAACCAATACATGCGTTGATACAACCACATTTGCAATTAAAGAAGATTGTGGTGTCAGAACATTTATTCCTAATGCATTCTCCCCAAATAATGATGGCGCAAACGAAGGTTTCGGCCCAATACTATTCGGACAATACACGCGATTTACCATGTGTATCTTCAACCGCTGGGGTGAGATACTGTTTATAACCGACAACAGTCAGAATTGGGATGGTAAATACAAAGAAGAATATGTTCAACAAAGTGTTTATGGTTACATGATAGTGGTTAAGGATTACTATAACCGCGAAACTATTTACAATGGAACGGTAACGGTGTTGAGGTGATGTTATTCCTCTTATCCCTTTATCCAGGTTAAACTTATAATTTGTCCGGTTTTAGGATGAACTATTGTAATTATATACAATCCATTACTTAGCATTTGAATTGGTATGCTATGTAAAGACTGCTCTAAAGTTGCTTCATAACACAATTTACCATCAGTTGCATAAATTTTGACACCCAGATGTTCATTAACATATTCTTGAGGTATTACTACATTTAATTCATTAGAAGCTGGTTGAGGGTATAATTTAATTCGCGATGTCGATACTGAATTAATTCCTAAATTATCCGTCACAGTTATTTTAATACTATCGCGGGCAGAACATCCTTTATTATTTACAACTTCAACCCACAGTGTATAGTTCCTTGGAGGGCCTAAGTCTTTTCCTAAAAATGTTTTTGATGATTGATCGCTGCCATCATTCCACAAATAACTGCTTTGCCCGCTTCCGGCATTCAGAGTCAAAGATTCTAATTTATCTATTGATTTATCCGGGCCTAAATTGACAATTGGTAAAGCATGTGCAGTGATGAATAAGCTATCGCGCGACTTGCAACCCTGAGCGTTAGTAACCTGCAACCACCATAAGCTGTCTTTTACAATACGCTGACTCACTGAATTTGCATTAGCACCATTATGCCATAAATAAGTGCCACCTATAGTTATACTTTTCTTAACAACTGAATTTTTACAAACACCTGTATCATTGCCTAAATTAATTAACGGTGTTGCATGAGTAATAACACTTGCTATGGCACTTGTATCCTTATCGCAGGAGCCGGTTAAAACAGCTCTGTACAAAATTGCATTTTGCGAAGGCGTTGTATTACTAATTTGCAATTGACTAGCCATTGCCCCGTTGATATCGCCCCAGGTACTGCCGCCATTTACACTCGATTGCCATTGATAGGCTAGGCCTTTGCCTATGGCTAAAACGTTGAATTTAGCGGAACGGCTTTTTTCACATAAGGTGTCATTAACTAAATTACTTTTAATTTTAATTATTGATGACTCCTGGATACTTTCATAACATCCTATATCAATAAATTCATCCTTTATGCGCTTATTCCCGGCTAAATCACTCTTAGAAGTATCGAAAAAATTGATAAATTTTCCATTATTTATTCCTGGTGAAAATGACAAACAGGTATTTTTTAAACTAAAATCAGCCTGCCCCGCATTATAAATAGACCAATAACCTACTGTAGGATTAACAAATTGTGGATTTAAGTCAATATTATTTTTGAAATAAACGGGTTTTCCAATACTACTATATAAACCAACAGGCCAAAATATTGCCGTATCATATTGAACAATATTACTCTCAAAATCAATCCTTTTATATTTGGGTATATGAATTTGCTTCCCTTTAGCTGAATCTGATTTATTACCCCAAATAATATTGTTCGTATACATGGAATACTGTTCAATTGTTGAAATAATATACCATTTTGCATAATTATTAACAATCGTATTATTTGTTAAAACTGTACCATACAACAATCTACCTACATTATTATTTGCGATTAAGCAATTCGATATACTATTAGCAACTATTCCGCCATTATAATAATTATAAAGTGAATCATATTTATTATTGAATATTTTACACCTATTCAAATTAATTGTACCATCAAGCCCTGATGCATTATTCGACAAATAAATCGCATCGAAATTTGAATTTGATTCAACTATGTCCTTTTCTGATTCCAATAAACTTCCTTCACTTATCTCTACGATATTTGCACACTTATTATTTTTAAAAATACATTGCTGAGTTTTTAAAACTGAATTATACATGGCATATATTATTTTGTATGATTTAATAGCTGGAGAGTTAATAAATGTGGTATTATAGATATTCGCATACGCTTTATCGTATGCATAAACTGATACGCCCTCATTCCCATCAAACACTGAATTCTGTATTGTTATATATGAGCTTTTTTTATCATATGTACTTCCTTCTATATCAACGACTGAGGCATCATATAATATTGAAGATGGATCCTTGTAATCTTTCCCTCTTTTATTATTTTTAAACAAACAACTATCTACAACCCCTTTGCTCCCTCCTTCAACTGCTATAGCTGAACCCTTAACTTTATATGAATAATAGGAGCCGTTTTCAAACCACCAGAATTGGCATGCTATGTTATTTTTAAATGTACAGGATTTAATCACTATAAATGCATCATTGGTTAAAAATATGCTAGCCCCTGTATTAGATTCATTTTTATAAAATGTGCAATTAGCTACCTTTACCTTGCCGTATTTCAGAACAGTAATCCCTCCACTGCGGTTAGCTAATAAAGTATCATATATACTTTTACAATTTCTAAACACACAGTATTTAAACACACTGGTATCATTTGCAGTGTCAGTCCTAATAAATTTCACCCCTTTCCAGCTACCCGTATCATGGGTATTTTGTTTGGTAAACCAGATACTATCTGTGGAACTTGCACCACCTATGGCCGTTATTCTACCATTAACCTTCATATACTTAAACTGTGCAAATTCAATTTTAACACCCGGCTCAATTGTTAAGGTACTGCCATTGGGAATAGTAATGATATCATTTACTTTGTATGGGCTGTTGGCTTTGGTCCATGTGCCGCTAACATTGCCGCCACTGATGATTGTTTGTGCATTTATACAGCTACAGTATAATAATACAGCCACAAACACTGAAAAATATTTTTTTATCATTACTTAGAATCTACAAAGATAATTAAATTTACATTTTTCGTTAAACTTAACTTGCCTATTTTTTTATATAATTCCATTTCATATTTTTGAAATTGAACTATGATCAAAACACTTGCTCAACATTTTGATACAGCTACAGGACCTAAACGTATTCTTTCCCTTGATGGTGGCGGTATAAGAGGCGCCCTTTCATTAGGCCTTCTTCAAAAAATAGAATCACTTATTCAACAAAAACACAATAATCCCCAACTCCGATTATGCGATTATTTTGATATGATTGGCGGTACAAGCACAGGCAGTATTATTGCTGCAGCTTTGGCTACCGGCATGCGGGTAGATGAAATAAAAGACCGCTATCTGCAACTGGGCAGTAAAATATTTGCCAAAAAATATAAATGGTATAATCCCTTAGAGACAATGAAATTTCTGAGGGCCAATTATGATCACAGGCAATTTGAAACTGAGCTCCGCAATTTATTTGGCGATATGACACTTGGCGATGAACGCCTATTAACCGGCTTATGCATTATCACCAAAAGAGCCGATACCAATAGCACCTGGCCTTTGCTCAATCATCCGGGTGGTAAGTTTTACAACTCGGCCATGGGCAAGAATAAAAATATTTTACTGTGGCAAGCGATAAGAGCCAGCAGTGCCGCACCAACTTACTTCCCTCCTATTATTTTGGATGTAGGCGATGATACAAAAGCTGCTTTTGTTGATGGCGGTTTGAGTATGTCGAACAATCCTGCGCTTACTTTATTAATGGTCGCAACACTCAAAGGATTTCCGCTTCAATGGAATACAGGTGAACAACAGTTGCAATTGATATCGATAGGAACAGGCTATGGTGTGCAAAAGAAAATGACAGCCGATATAGATGATGACACCATGCTGAACTGGGCAGCCAATGCACCCGATATGCTGATGGACGATGCCTGTTGGCAGAATCAGATTTTATTGCAATGGCTCTCAAACTCCGCTACTGCTGATGCTATTGACCTCGAAATGAATAATCTGAAAGGCGATCAATTGGCGCCTCAACCACTTTTGCATTACTTGCGCTACAACACAGAATTAACGGAGAACAGCCTGAATGCCATGCAACTCGGCAAACTGTTTGACGAAAAAGCTGTAGACCAACTATTGGAAATGAGCAATGGCAATAATGCCGGTTTACTCTATGAGATTGGTTCTAAAATAGCCCATTCAAAAATATCTGCTGAACACTTTCCTGATTTATTTCTGTTGAAATAGTGATTTACAAGTCGAAAATTGGATTGTAAAACAGTGTGTTAATAATTTATTAAAAGATAAACTTGTCTTTTATTATTTTTTTAATTTACCTTTGTCCCATACAAATCGGTATATGTTTTCAAAATCCTGCGAATACGCCATTAAAGCCATGATTTTTGTAGCGCAAAAGTCAAAAGAGCACAGCCGTGTTGGTGTAAAGGAAATTGCAAAAGGCATCGACTCACCCGAACATTTCATTGCTAAAATAATGCAGGAGTTAGGTAGAAAACGATTGGTACAATCTGCTAAAGGCCCTAACGGTGGCTTTTACATGACTGATAAAGATTTGAATACCAATATTGCAGACATTGTAAAAGCAATTGACGGTGATCAGTTATATGTGGATTGTGTCCTCGGTTTGAAAACCTGCTCTGAGAAAAACCCCTGCCCTGTTCACCACGAATACAAAGAAATAAAACGCAAACTATTGCACATGCTCGAGCACAATACCATCGGCAACTTCAACGACAAACTTGATTCAGGTAAATTTTTCCTAAAGAATCTGTAATTTTTTTAAAACTTAAATAAAAGATATAAAGGTCTTATAATATTAAATTCATTATGCAAAATACAATAATCGCTACAACCACTACCAACACTCATTTTTTTAACTTTAAATAAAAGATATAAAGGTCTTATAATATTAATATGAATAACAAACCTACTCCTCCGAAACAATTTACGCTGATTAAACCACAGGACCATCAGCACCCTCACCAACATGGCGACAAGAAAAAATGCTGTGGTGATTGCAAAGGTGGTGGTTCGTGTCACAAAATCAATCAGACTACTGATAAAAAATAATTCCTGATCATGAAGACAACAGAACAAATAGTCTTGAATTGTTTCCATTGTGGCAATACTGTTAATACAAACAGCTTGTCAATAGATAATGGTGCAGATACTAAATACTTCTGTTGTTCCGGTTGCAAAATGGTTTATGAATTACTGAATGAACATCAGTTGTGTACTTATTACGATTTGAACGGTACACCCGGTCAATTGCAAAACAAAACAAGCAGAGCCGACAAGTACGCATTCCTCGATAGTTCTGATATCCAAAACAAACTCATCAGTTTCAAAGACGACAACATGATGCATGTAGTGCTTTACCTGCCCCAAATTCACTGCAGCAGTTGCTTATGGCTACTCGAAAATATTTCAAAATTGAATGACGGTATTCAATCCTCACGTGTTGATTTTACTCGGAAGGAAGTATTGATTGTATTCAATTATCACAGCACCTCATTGCGTCAAGTAGTTGAAACGCTCGATAAAATTGGGTACGAACCTCATCTGAGTTTAAATGATGCTAGTCAACCCCAAGCTAAGTCGCCTTACCGCAAGCGCTGGTACAAAATAGGTGTTGCAGGATTTTGCTTTGGCAATATCATGATGATGAGTTTTGCCGATTATCTAGCTGTTGACAATGCCATAGACCCTATCATTGCAAAATTCTTTAAAGGGGCCAGTTTGCTGTTAGCCTTACCTGTATTATTCTATTCTGCATCCGAATTTTTTGTAGGTGCTTGGCAGGGGCTTAAAAACAAATTCTTAAACATCGATGTGCCTGTTGCATTGGCCCTCGTGATTACATTTACTAAAAGTATTGTCGATATATTTTCAGGCAGCGGCAGTGGATATCTCGACAGCATGACCGGCATCGTATTCTTTATGCTTATTGGCAGATGGCTGCAGTCGCGCACTTACCAAACCATTGCCTTCGACCGCGATTACAAATCGTTTTTTCCAATTGCAATTAATGTCATTCAAAACGGCACAGTTATTCCTACTCAAATTTCAGACATTAAAGAGAATGATGTTTTGCAAATTCATTCCAATGAAATCATACCGGTTGATGCCATACTTTCAAAAGGCACAGCTGTTATCGACTACAGTTTTGTGAGTGGTGAAAGTTTACCGGTAAGGGTAAATATTGGCGAAATCATTTATGCCGGAGGAAAACAAACTGCCGGTTTAATAGAATTGTTGGCTATCAAAGAAGTATCTCAAAGCTACCTCACAGGCTTATGGAACAATCCGGTTTTTAATAAATCTGCAAAACCTCAACAGACCATCTACGACCGCATTGCTAAATACTTCACATACGGAGTACTGCTGTTGGGATTCATGGCTGGCTTTGCTTGGTTTATTCAAGGGGATACAAGCAAAATGTGGAATGCTATTACCACTGTGCTGATAGTGGCTTGCCCATGTGCTTTGCTTTTATCACACAACTACACCAATGGCAATATACTGAGACATCTGAGACTGAATAAATTTTATTTGCGCTCTGCTGAAGTAATTGATGCCATTGCATCTGTAAATCACATTGTGCTCGACAAAACCGGCACCATTACTCAAACAGACCATGCAACTGTGAGCTATTCAGGCACTGAATTGAATGCCACCATGCGCACCAATATTGCCGCATTACTTCACCAATCTTCTCATCCTGCGGCACAATCAGTTGTTAAACATCTCAATATTCAAAACTACAAAGAAGTAATCAACTTTAAAGAAACAGAAGGAAGCGGAATCGAAGGTTGGATCAATGATCAGCATTATAAGTTAGGGTCACCGGCATTTACACAAGGGGCAATGCATCAGGACAGTGTAGGCACTAAAATTATTGTCAAAATAGATGACCGAATTTTAGGTGAATTTATAATAGGCAATACCTACAGATCAGGGATAGCCGGTTTGATTCAATCACTCAAAAAACACTATAAATTATCTTTACTATCAGGTGACAACAATGCAGAAGCTGCCACTATAGAAACCATGATGGGTAAAGACAGTGAAATACTGTTTGATATGGGTCCTGTTCAGAAAATGCAATACATCCGCGCTTTAAAACTAAGAGACAATCGCAATGTCATGATGGTTGGCGATGGACTCAATGATGCAGGCGCTCTCAAACAAAGTAATGTCGGTATTGCAGTGGCCGATGATTCAAACACCTTCACACCTGCATCAGATGCCGTTATTGATGGCACTCAGTTACCACAACTGCAACACTTCATCCGATTTGCAAAAGCCGGTAGAAAAATAATTTTTATCACATTTACCATTTCAGCTTTGTACAACATCATCGGTTTATACTTTGCTGTACAAGGCATTTTATCGCCCGTAATAGCCGCTATACTCATGCCTTGTAGTTCTATTACCATCATTGCATTTACCTATGGCTTAACAACATTGGCAGCAAAAAAATATCACCTTTTGAATTCACCAATTACCAAATTATCAAATTAACACATTACCAAATTTTTATGTCAGTCATCATACTCCTTTTAATCGTCAGCATTTGCATCGCATCAGGCTTTCTGATTGCTTTTTTATGGAGCGTAAAAGACGGTCAGATGGATGACGACACAAGCCCGGCTCAACGCATATTATTCGACAACAACAAAATCAACAAACCATAATCCTTTATGAATTTAGACAAATTTTCATACGACAACAAACTTCCCAGACTATTTGCGATAGCCTGTATTTTCTGGGGTGCCACCGGCATGCTGCTTGGTGTTATTGCCGCTTTCCAACTGGCATTTCCAATTCTCAATTTCAGTGAATACTTTCCGCATCTGACCTTTGGTCGCTTGCGCCCTGTACACACCAATGCCGTTATTTTCGCTTTCGTTGGCAATGCCATTTTTACGGGTGTTTACTATTCCATTCCGCGACTATTAAAAACACCGATGTGGAGTGAGAAATTGGGTAAAATACATTTTTGGGGCTGGCAATTTATTATCGTTTGTGCCGCAGTTTCATTGCTAATGGGATTTACCACAGGTAAAGAATATGCAGAACTTGAATGGCCGATTGATATTATGATTACACTGATATGGGTAGTCTTTGGATTCAACATGTTCGGCACCATATTGACCAGAAGAGAAAGACATTTGTATGTTGCCATCTGGTTCTTTATTGGTTCATGGGTAACAGTTGCCTTATTACACATTGTCAATTCATTTGAGATTCCTGTGTCGTTCATGAAAAGTTATTCGTGGTATGCGGGTGTTCAGGATGCTTTGGTTCAATGGTGGTATGGCCATAATGCGGTAGCATTTTTTCTGACCACACCTTTCCTTGGACTCATGTATTACTTCCTACCTAAAGCTGCAGACAGACCTGTTTACTCTTACAGATTAAGTATCGTGCACTTTTGGAGTTTAATATTTTTATACATCTGGGCCGGTCCTCACCATTTGCTGTACACTGCCCTCCCCGATTGGGCCCAATCGTTGGGAACCGTATTTTCGATTATGTTGATTTTGCCTAGCTGGGGTGGAATGCTCAATGGGCTTTTCACCCTACGCGGGGCCTGGGACAAGGTACGTGAAGACCCTGTTTTAAAATTTTTCGTAGTGGCTGTTACCTGTTATGGCATGAGCACATTCGAAGGACCAATGATGTCGTTAAAAAATGTAAATGCCATTTCTCACTACAGCGACTGGACCGTTGCCCACGTACACATTGGGGCGCTTGGATGGAATGGTTTCCTTGCTTTCGGTATGATGTACTGGTTGATACCACGCTTGTACAAAACAAAATTGTATTCTGTTAAACTGGCCTCCACCCATTTCTGGATTGGCACATTAGGTATTTTACTATATGCCATACCTATGTACTGGAGCGCTTTCCGTTCATACTTCATGATGAAGGCATTTACACCAGAAGGTCAATTGCAATATGAATTTATTGATATCGTGCAAACCATTATCCCTTTCTATATCATGCGTGCTGTGGGTGGTACCATCTTTTTAATTGGTGTATTCATCATGATTTACAACTTGATAAAAACTGCAAAAGCAGGTGTATTCCAGACTCAGGAAGATGCCGAAGCAGCTCCTTTGACAAAAGCTTATCGCGCACCATCAAATGCTATATGGCACAGTTTTCTGGAACGCAAACCATTGCTATTGTTAACACTCAGTTTATTAGTCGTAGGCATTGGTGGTATTGTAGAAATGGTGCCGACTTTCCTTGTGAAAGAAAACATACCAACCATATCATCTGTGAAACCCTATTCACCACTTGAGTTGCAGGGTCGCGATATCTACATCAGAGAAGGTTGTTACAACTGTCACTCACAAATGATACGCCCTTTCAGATATGAAGTAAAACGCTATGGCGAATATTCTAAAGCCGGAGAATATGTTTATGATCACCCTTTCCAATGGGGCAGTAAGCGCACAGGTCCCGACTTAGCTAGAATCGGTGGCAAATACGGTGATGCCTGGCATTTCAATCACATGCTTGAACCAACATCAATGGCACCGGGTTCTATCATGCCTTCATATCCTTCACTGTTTGAAAACAATATAGAAATAAACAGCACCAGATCAAAGATACACGCCATGCGCAAAATGGGTGTGCCATATCCGGATGGATATGAAGCTATCGCCAACAATGATCTGCAAAAACAGGCAAAAGAAATTGCCTATAAATTAAAAAAAGACAACGACATCAGTATCCCCAACAACAAAGAAATATTGGCCATTATCGCCTATTTACAACGCGTTGGTAAAGACATTAAACTCGAAAAACATTAATCATCCATTTATGAAATTCTCAACATATCTCGAAAAAATATCCGGTGTAAGTGTATATCCATTGATATCACTGCTCATGTTCGTGGCCTTTTTTGCCATCGTTACTATTTGGATGTACAGCATCAATAAAACAGAAATTGAAAGAATTGAAAAACTACCATTGGAAGGAAATGAGGACTAAATTTATGAATAACAATCAAAGGTATTTACGATTATCGGGCATCATTGCATTAATCCTGCCCGGGGTAATTTTAGGTGCAGATGCTGCAGTTGCACCTCAATCAGAAGACAATCTAAACATTAATCTGATGCTAGAAATAATTGCAGTAGTGATGTTGATTCCTTTATTTTTAACAACCAAGACCTTCCTTTTATCCATTAACAACTATTCAAAAAAGAAACAGGAACTCATTGAATCAACAAAAAAAACCTGTCTGCTGATACTACTCATGGGCTTTGTTTTTTCGGGTTACTCACAAGTCGTTCCGGTGGTTCAAAATCCAGATGGACCGGCACCTGAAAGCATGACCTGGCTGCTTGCCAGTATTGTGGTAGTAGAGGCATTACTGGTAATTTTCTTTTCATGGCAAACATTCAGATTGTTAAAAATGCCAGTGGAAATTGCCACTGCTCCATTGCCATTAATTACACCTGTAAGAAAGAAAAGTAAGTTTATCGCTTATTGGGAAAAGGTCAATAATTTTAAAAACCCCGGAGATGAGGACGAGATAGACACAGGACACAACTATGATGGTATCAGGGAACTCGACAATGTAACCCCTCCATGGTTTACAACAGCTTTTATGCTATCAATCATATTTGCAGTTGTGTATTTGTGGCGCTACCATGTAAGCAAATCAGCACCATTGCAATTGGAAGAATACGCCATAGAAATGGCTGAGGCAGATGCTGAAAAAACAAAATTGCTGGCAAGTCAGGCGAATAATGTAGATGAGAATACAGTGACAATGTTATCGGGTCCTGACATACAAAAAGGACAAGCGCTGTTCACTCAAAAATGTGCACCTTGTCACGGTGACAATGGTGGCAGCAAACCGGGTGGTGTGGGTCCTAATCTGACAGATAAATACTGGCTGCATGGCGGTTCATTGAAAGATGTTTTTAAATCAATCAAATACGGATGGACCGACAAAGGCATGATTGCATGGAACGAACAATTATCGCCTATACAAATAGCGCAAGTTGCCAGTTTCATTCAATCCATTAATGGCAGTAATCCATCAGGCTCAAAAGAACCACAAGGAGATTTATTTACTGAAACTGTTACAGATTCAAGTGCTGTTATTATTAAGGACTCAGCTTTAAAACAATAAAGACATTGAAAGAAGAAGATTTATTGCACGCTGAAACTTTCAGAGACAGAGTAAGCTCTGTTTCCGACAAAGGCAAACGCAATTGGGTGTATGCATTAAAACCTAAAGGAAAATGGTATACCTACAGGAAATATCTGGCCTATGTTTACCTGGCTGTATTTTTTGTACTGCCATTTATAAAAGTCAATGGACAGCCATTCATGCTCATTAATCTTCCTGAAGGTAAATTCATATTGTTCAGTAAAATTTTCTGGCCTCAGGACTTTTTCATTTTTGCCATTGCCATGATTACATTCATTGTTTTCATTGTGCTGTTTACAGTTGTCTTCGGACGACTCTTTTGCGGGTGGGTATGCCCTCAAACAGTGTTCCTTGAATTTGTATTTCGCCCCATTGAGTGGTTGATAGAAGGCTCACCTGCCCAACAACGCAAACTGAATGAAGGCGCCATGACGGGCAATAAAATTTTCAGAAAAACTCTGAAACACATTATTTACCTCATCATATCCTTTACTATTTCTCACACATTTCTAGCCTACATATTGGGCATAGATGAAGTGTTCAAAATAATGCATGAACCCTTGGCTGATCACATTGGTTTATTGAGCGGACTCATCATTTTCACGCTTTTGTTTTATGCAGTTTTTGCATTTGTCCGCGAAATTGTTTGCACCACTATTTGCCCTTACGGCAGACTGCAAGGCGTGATGTTTGACAAAGACACAATGCAGATATCCTACGATTACAAAAGAGGAGAACCAAGGGGTAAATTCAAAAAAAATACAGAACGCACTGAAGGTGATTGCATCAACTGCATGAAATGCGTACAGGTATGTCCAACGGGTATTGATATCAGAAATGGTGTTCAACTCGACTGTGTTGGATGCACTGCTTGTATTGATGCTTGTAACGAAGTAATGGATGCCATGCACTTTGACAGAGGATTGATACGCTATGCATCAGAAAACGAAATAAGCACCGGCAAAAAATTTCATTTCAATACACGCATGAAAGCTTACAGTGTATTGCTTGTATTGTTATTGGCAGCAATGGTAACACTCACTGCTACTCGCAAAACTGTGGATACTTATGTATCAAGAGTAAAAGGACAATTATTTCAGGAAAAGTCGGATGGCAGTATCAGCAATCTTTTTGAAGCCAAAATTATCAATAAAACAAAAGAGGAAATCCCATTGACATTAAAGGTTGAAGACTTCCCGGGTACCATCCAGTTAATTGGCACCAACACAATCATACTTAAAAAAGAAGCCATCAGTGAATTCACTTTCTTTTTATCGATACCACAAGATAAAATCATCAAACGCAGCTCTACGCTGCACATTGGGGTATATCGCGACAATGAAAAAATACAAACTATTGCTACCAAATTTTTGGGACCATTCAAATAAACATCAACAAAACATTTAACAATTAACACCATGAACTGGGGACATAAAATAACAATCGTCATCGTCAGCTTTATTCTGATAATGTCGGGTATGGTTTACGTAGCCATGAAACAGACCAATGAAATGGTTGACAAAAACTACTACGACAAGGAATTGCATTACCAGCAGAAAATAGATGCTGCCCGTCAGTTAGATGCGGTAAGTAAGGAGCCAATCTTTGAACATATTCCACAGGGACTCTGCATACAAATACCACCGGTACTAGTACAGGGTTTCAGTAACGGTCATATTGAATTGCTGAACAACAGCAATAACAAAAACGATGTGGTCCTTAACTTTACACCTGACACATCCGGAAAATTTATAATTGACAACCGGAAATTAGCTACAGGCAGTTACATCGGTCGTGTAGAATGGGAAATTGCCGGTAAACGCTACTACCGTGAACAAGCTGTAATTATACCATGAGCGCTGTTGGCATCATTATAGTATCGGGATTAAGCATGGGGCTGCTGGGCAGTTTCCACTGTATTGGCATGTGCGGACCATTAGCATTGACCTTACCTGTACATCATCTGACGCCTTTCAAAAAAACATTGGCTATACTCAACTACAACTTGGGAAGAGCATTTAGCTATGCATTGATAGGCGTTTTTTTTGGCGCTATTGGCCCATTATTTCACATTCAACAATGGCTCTCAATAGTTGCAGGCAGCTTGATGCTTTTATGGGTGCTATCTAAAAAATGGCACCGTTTGAATATCCCCTTTTTAAAAAAAATTACAAGCATTATTCAGGGTCAATTATTGAGAAGACTGCAATCGGGAGCCACTGCTACCACTTTTTTAAGTATTGGGATTTTAAACGGATTTTTACCGTGTGGCCTGGTGTATATGGCAACAATCACTGCTGCGGCAACAGGCAGCACCTTACACAGTGCATTACTCATGTTTGCCTTTGGATTAGGCACCTTGCCTATTATGGCGCTTACAATGGCTAGCGGTCAATACATCTCTATTAAATGGCGACTGCGCTTCAATCGCTCCATCCCCTACATGATGTCTCTGGTAGCTTTGTTACTGATTATTCGCGGCATGAACTTAGGCATCCCTTATGTATCGCCTAAGCATGATGCCGGTCATGTAAGTTGTTGCAAGCATTAGAAAAAAACGGTAAAACAGAAAGTGAAAAAATGATATATTAGCAGCCCAAAAAGTAGCCAGCTAAATTCATATAAAACACCAATGAACCGAAAATTAATTGTATACATCGCAACAAGTTTAGATGGCTATATCGCCAAGCCTAATGACGACCTCAGTTTTCTTTCTATAGTCGCTAAAGAAGGGGAAGATTATGGCTATACTTCATTTATTGAAACAATAGACACTGTAATCCTCGGTAGAAAAACTTATGAATGGGTAATGACACAAGTACCTGAGTTTCCACATGCCGACAAACAATCGTTTGTCATTACTCGCACACCTCGCGAAAGCATCGGCAATACACATTTTTATTCGGGATCTCTTCAGTCACTTGTTGCACAACTTAAATCTGAAAAAGGCAACAATATTTTTTGTGATGGCGGTGCCGAAATTGTTCACGCATTATTGAAAGAAAAATTGGTGGATGAATTGATCATCTCTATTATTCCTATTATGTTAGGCAATGGCACACGACTTTTTAAAGACGAAAGGCCCGAACAACTTCTTACCCTTATTTCTAGTAAACAATTTGAAACCGGATTGGTACAAGTGCACTATAAATGTATTTAACAAATGGGTTAAAGTAATTCCGAAAATTTATTATCGAAATGATCGTTGAACCATTTATCAATCATTGATTTCCTAAACCGCCATTCTTTACCCAGTTTTGCTGCGGGAATTTTACCCTCCTGGGCCCATGTATAAATGGTTTGAGGTTTTAACTTTAAATATTTTGCCACCTCTTCCAATGTCATAATCTCCTCCATAAATTGTTGCAATATTAAGGAT
The DNA here is from genome assembly GCA_040386935.1 of Bacteroidota bacterium. GTDB lineage: Bacteria > Bacteroidota > Bacteroidia > NS11-12g > UBA955 > JABMMZ01. Next base: position 20,289 of record JAZKEQ010000064.1, read on the forward strand.
GAATAGAATCTTTTGATGGCACTTTCACAATCGTGTCATGGCAAATATATTCATTACTCAGTGGCCTTACTTCATTTTTATTGCCATTTAATAACTGATCGAATGAATATACAACAGCAGTATAGAAATTTCCTTCATGCTTGCGAAACAATTTAAAGTCTTCATTTTTCTCACATACGAATGGCAATAAATTCCAGGCCAATTGTATGCCTACAAAACCCAAAATAACAATCCATACTTTAAATACTTTGACACCAGTTTGCGGATAAATAGATTTGGTTTCACAAGCGTACTTCAGTGCATCTAACATCACGCGCAATCCGAATATACCTGCAAAAATAAAAATGGAGACATGAAGTAACTGAAGAAAATGATAATCACCTCCCGTTAGTTGAAAAAACAATACAATGGGAACAAATGAAATAACGATAGTAGCCATTAGTAAAAAACCACTGAGAATTACAGTCAACATTTGACGGATGGTCATCTTAGACCCCAATACCTGCTGAATAATAAAGAATGATGGAAAACAAACTACTATAACAGCAACAAATAAGAACACGAGTTTAACACCTGATGAAATAGCTTGTAGAAAGCTGTGAGAACTTCCCATTACTGCTCCATAAATAAATGCAAAACATACGATAATCAGCAATTGATTGAGAACAAGTTGCTTCGATTGCGCTTTGTTCATTTCATCAAAATAAGTCTCCTTATTTTGTAATAATTTAAATGTTTCCATTAACGTGACACGATTGTTCATAATTATCAAATTTTATAAAACAAATATAGTCTTATTTTAATGTATTTTATTGTTTGTTACTGTTTGCTAATATTTTTCAATATAAATATTTGATTTACATGTTTTTATTTTTTACCTATTAACCAACAAATTATAAAAAAAATGACCTACCATGCAACAAATTGTATAATAGAATTGTCAAATTACATAGACGGGGCAACCAGTACCCCATAAAAAGTTATCTTTGAATAAATTAGTTTTTTTGTTTTGACCAAATGCATCCGCTTATATGTCGCCTTGCTATTCCTCCTAGTTGCCAGCAGCAGTAAAGCACAGGCACCTGTGAACGACAATTGTGAGCACGCTGCACTGATAGTAATATCAGGTAATGGATACAACACTGGCGTTTTCAAAGGAGCAAAAACAGATGTGAGTAATGCCACACTTCAAAAAGCTGAGCAATGTGTGAAAGATTTGGAGGAGGTAGGCAATTGCACAAAATCCGTTTGGTATAAGTTTTACATTCCCACTACCCGTAATATTGGGATTGCACTGACACAAAAAGACAGCGCTATACCACAAATATTTGCAGGCTTCAATATTTATAGTATCCCCAATTGCGAATACACTGAACAAGACATAGAGGGCGGCTTGCCTCCATTGAATAAATTTGGCATCTCGGGTAACAGTTGTCTAGAAGCCGGTTGGTATTTGATTCAGGTTGGTTGTAAGAAAAAGGCTAAAGGTGAATTGTGGATTGAGCTAAATGTCAGTTTGCCGGCATCAGAACCCTACGACAACATTGCAACATATTTAAATTTCTATGTAAAAGACAATAATCCGTCTTACAATATGAGAATGAGTTGTGCGAGTTTAGAACCCCTCGAATACATTCCCATTAACGACAGTACATTTACTAAGAGTGTATGGTTTTGTGTTACACTCGCTAAAAATGCCGTTGAAAACAGCATTCAAATTTCCAACTCATTCGGCAATGCTGTCAAATACAGAATATTTGTCAATAACATCAACAGCGACTCTATGTTGAGCAATAAGCCGTTTTTGACTATCCCTTTAGACGGAAAACTCATCAACCAAAGCTGCCCGCCAAATAACAACATTGATCAAAAGTATTTTTTTCAGATCATTGGTCAGAAATACATTACGAATCTGTATGTTTCAATTATTAACAGCACTTTTCTTGCTGACCCGTGGAATACCCCAAAAACAAATGTCATCAATACACTGGATAATAATTCTTCAGGACCCACTAAAACTCATTATGTCAACTGCGAAAGTTTATTAAAATCTCATACCTGCAAGAATGTTGTTCCTGAATTTTTTATTTACCAATACAAACAGTGGCAAAACGGTCAGACTGTAATGGTTGACGACACTTTTTTCTACGGAACATATTCCATCGTAAAACTTTTAAACGATGGTAAATTAACCATCACTACAAGCAATGATTACACAAACAACCAGTTGATTTTATATTCACTGTATGCCGGTGATATTACCAAAACATGCAACCTCAAGCATATAAAAGATACATTTGTTTATGGGCACAGTTGGTATGGTTATGAGCAATGCCTAAGTCAAGGCACCTATACGCTGGTTACGGGATTCAGAGACTTGAATTTTCCAAAGATCAATCAATCCATGAGTCTGTATAAAAATGATGCTGAATACAAATACTATTACCCTAAAACGCCTGAAAAACTGAAGGACTTCAACCCGTTAACGGACAGCGAATTTACAAGTGATAAAACCTGCTACAGACCCAAAGATACTACTTTAAAAATAGATACTGCGATACTCTCGGGGCGAATGACTTTTAGGGAAATTTATATTTCTGAATCAGGTGATTTTAACATTAGCTCTACATCCGGCTCTGTTTTTATTTTTGGCGGTCAATTAAGCAATGGCAATGCTAAAACACTGGCCAATATCAACTACAAACAATCTAAATCCATCTTTGGATTTTATAAAAACAGCTGGGGAGGCATGAGTGGAGAATGTTTTTATCTGCCAAAAGGATATTACACCATAGTTGTTATACTTGAAATAAAAAACTACAACAACCAATACCTTAAGTGCACACCTTTTTGGAATAAGGTTACGATTTACCCAAATGGCAATTGCCCTTCAAATAACAATACGACACCTAAGTTTGCTTATCCAATTAATAACAATGAAGATGTGTTGACTGCAAGCAACAATCTTAAATTTCACGATTATATTTTTACACTGGATTTTTGCAAAGACTGCCGTACAAGCTTCACCAGCCCACCAACGCTTTCGTGTGCCAAGCAAAAATATGTGACACCAAAAACCACCTATTACTATTTTACTTTCTATTTGGGCGAAAATGCCACTTTCAAAACCAACAACTACTATGAGTTATATGAAGGCAATGCTGTACAGAATCCAAATATTTTAAATGACTATAAAAAAATCATTGACCCTTGCGACAATACTACTACAATTTGCAACCTGAAGGGCAATACAACGTATACTTTGGTAGTATTTTCAAATAACGACCTGAGCGCTAAGAGTCAGGTGATATTTACTCGGCACATGCCCTCGCCTAATGATTTTGCTGCTGGGGCTACCAATTTAGGGCATTTCTCAGTAAACGATACTCGGCAATCGTCCTTCTCCCCAATAACCTGTCATACCAATGGCTTAAAAAGCGATCCCGGTCGCTACAGTGGCATCAACTATTATGGCACATCGTACGTCATTCCCTATAAAGACTCGCTCAATAAAAAAAGGTCTACAAACTATAAAAACCTTTGGTATACATTTACAGTAACCGGCAATACAAAAATCAATATTTCGTCAATAAGAAAATTCAACAACAACGCGTATTATGAAAACTTCACTGTATTTAGATACAGGGGGCCTTATCACGAAAATTATCAGCAAACACTGAAAGACAATTTTGACAGTAGCAGTAACCGGATGAGATTTATAACATCAAGCCATTCAGGCAATCCTGCCAGTTCATTTTATAACGACACCTGTGGAGAAAGCCGGTATTTCGTATTACTGGATAATAATTATGCAGAATTAACCGAAGAATACAGCATCAAAGTGAGTACCGAAGTGCAGGTAGTACCCACCAGCGGAGATTTCTGCTCGAATGCCATGAGTGGCACTTACACTAAATTTGGATCTTATAAACTAACGACCAATAACGCCTGCCATACCTATGGCAGCTCCCCTTTTGAAACAACCAATCCCGGCTATAAGTCAACTTGGTTCAAAATAAGTGTTACCAATGTTCAGAAATTTGATTTACAGATAAAGGCAAATTCCAGATATGGCCTTCAGTCGTTCAATGTATATGGTGGCACCTGCAAAGCAATGACCCGTATTACCAGCGCGGCCAATGCTTACTCTTACTTTACTCTAAGTTGTATGGGTAATGGCGACTATTTTATTCAGGCCATCAGCAGCGATTATATAGATGATATGATGGAATTTCAAATAGACATCATCAAACCAGTAAATATTGTTTGCAAACCTTACGATTTTAAATTTCCAATTGCTCAATTTAAGTTAAGTGGTGGTTGCAATAAGCAGGATACTGTTACTATCCAAAATCTATCAACAGCAGGTGAAGACATTCAATACAGTTGGTTCATCAACAAACAATTATTCAGCAAAACCTTTCAGCCATTTTTTACTAGAAAGCATCCATTCTTAAAAGACACCAATATTATCCGTCTCATCATCCTTAACACTGCTGAATTGACAAAGGATACATTTGAATTACAATACCTTCGCGACACCAACCACTACCTGTTCAAGGCATTAGGACCTGCAACCAGTCATTGCAGCGATACATTGAGATTATCGGTCAGCACCAATTTCCCTCACAAACTCAATTACAAATGGTACCAGAACTACAACAGTAATTATCCCATCTCCTATTTGCCAACTTATGTTCAAAATAGCACCAGCAATACCTGGTATATTGTAAAAGCTGAGAGTGATAATTGCCAATTTGTTGACACATTTAAAACCAATTTCATTACCTCACTCCACCGATACAGGGATACAGCCATGTGCCAGTGGCAGCGCTATGTTATTAAAAACAAAGGTGATAACTATATGTACATCAACAATCAGTACCTGGCTATGGGTGACTCATTGGTTTACAATTACTCTACAAATCTTCATATCATTTATTATGAGAAAAATTGTTATTACAATGATTCAGTCAAAATAAAAGTGGAACCCGGAGCAAAAAATCAGGTTGAATTTGAAAATGTATACGCTTGCAACATCAACAGTTTTAAATTTCAATACAAAAAAGAACCATTACTGAAGTATGCTTGGAATACCGGTGACACTACACCAGCTATTACAGCAACACAGAATGGTGTTTATAGATTAAAAGGACCAATATCAAAATGTCGCAATCTGGATTATTCATGGAAACTGACCATGGAAAATGTGAATACTCATTTATTGAGAGATACAACGGTTTGCAAAAATGATGTGCTCGACTTTTACAATGTATTTGGCAGCAAGTATCAGGTGCTCTATAAATCACCCAATTCAAATTCCATTAAAATCAATGGCCCTTTAAAAAAGATTTTAAAAGTAAAACGAAGTGAGTGCTATATCGAAGATTCATCAATGGTACACATGTTCCCGGACAATGGCAAATCTATTGATTCATTTATGTGTAACGAAAAGCCTGTATTTGCAGAATACCTCGATGCCGGTATAGCCAAACAATACAACTGGTTCCGACACAATGGTTCTGGTCGTTTTTTACTCATCAACAATTATGGCAACTATCCGGTAGCCCGTAAAGACAATAATGGCTGTACCGACACATTGAATTACAACATTATTACCAACTGTGAATTTAGGGTGTATGTTCCCAATGCTTTAACACCTAATGCGGACAATATGAACGAAACGTTCGGACCCTATATATCTGGCCAGTTTACCAGATACAGCATGAATATCTATACACGTTGGGGTGAGCTGGTTTATAAAACTGATAAGAGCGAAACCTGGAATGGGTATTTTGGTGATAAGCAGGTGAGTGATGGTGTCTATTGTTACTTTATTACTGTATATGACCAATACAACAAACCTTTTGTATTTAAAGGAACAATAACAATACTGTATTAGTCATTCGCATTTCATTTCAACTTTTCGTGCTATCCATATAGTTATTTATCACTATTGATTTTCCTTCTAAAACTTTAGGATAACCTATTATTTCTGATGTATTTTTTCATTAGCAGTTATAACTACTGTTTATAGGTATAAATAACTACAACAACACCAATCAATATGATTACAAATGCCTACTATAATAGTTAGTTATAACTATGCATCAATTAAAGCAATATGATTACAAATACCTATAACAATAGTTACTTATAACTATGCATCAACTAAAGCTATATAATTACAAATACCTATAACAATAGTTACTTATAACTATGCATCAACTACAGCAATATGATTACAAATGCCTATAACAATAGTTACTTATAACTACTTTGATTACCGCCTCATCTGAATTTGTATACCTGGATCACATTGCCCATTTGATGATTACAATTAACTAATTGGCTAGTGATAACTCACTATAATGCTAATAGCTCCCGAAAACAGGCCATAAAAAAACAGGAGTCCGTTTGGGACTCCTGTTCTATGATTTGATCAGCTAAACTGAATTAGTTATTTACTGTAATCTTTGAAGTTGTGGTAACTCCGTTGATGGTTACTTTCACCATGTAAATTCCTTTTGCTACATCACCAAGATTAATATTGATGGTGTTATCAGATGTTGTCTGACTAAGGATTTTACTTCCCAACAAATTGAATACTTCTATCTTCATACCGCCATTAGCACTTGTAGATATTGTAAACATACCGTTGTTCGGATTTGGATAAATAGTTAATCCCGGAACAGTTGAGATACTATTAACTGCACTTGTTGCAGAAACCGTTTTGGTAGTTTCGCACATACAACCTGCACTGTTAGTCGCAATCATTTTAACTTTAAAATTACCATTATAAAGGTATTGGTAACTTGGCAAAGAATTAGTAGCTGTTCCACCTTCACCAAACAACCATTCGTATTTAGTATAAGTAGAATTGCTTGGAGTGAACTGATATTTCAGGAATCCTAAATTCTTAGCACTGAAATCACAAGTAGGTGCCTGACTTACAGTAAGTGTTTTAATAATGGTATCAGCACAACCTTGAGCGTAAGCAGCAACTAATCTTACTGAGTAAGTAGTGGTAGTAGCAGGGTTATACAGTCTTTTTGGTGAAGCATCAGTACCCGAACCGTTACCAAATTCCCAATTGTAAAGGATATTACCTTTATCACCTTGAGTCAGGTTAACAAAGTTAGCGGTCTCACCTGAACAGATATCTTTCACTGTGAAATCAGCTTTTGCCTGAATTGAAACGATGAAATCTTTTGTTATTTCACCACTGCAACCGTTTGAGTAGTCAGCTTTCAATGTTGCAGAGAAAGCGCCTTCATATGGCCAGGTACGTGAAATATTCTTCATTGATGACGTAAAATTATCACTGAATGTCCAGTTATAAACCGGGTTAGGTATTGTTTCTACAGTAGTATTTGTAAATATTGTTGGTATTTTACCGCAGTACTGGTCACCAACAAAATCAGGTTGTGGTGTTTCTTTGATAACAACTTGTTTCAAAATAGAATCAGCACAACCGAATTCTGATACTGATTTCAATTTTACATTATAGGTACCTGAAGTTGCGAATGCATGCAAGCCATTTTTAGTGGTTCCAATTGAACCATCACCAAAGTTCCAGATAGCACCTTGCTCACCAAATAAAAGTGTAGATGTATTTGTAAGTGGTATAGCAGTATTAGCACATACCGGGCTGGTTGGAGCTGTGAAGTTAGCAACTGGTTTAGGGAATGTATAAGCAGATTTAATTAAAGATGCCTTACAACCATTTGCAGTAGCCGTTAAATTAACTTTGAATACACCTGGGGCGCTATATGAGTGCGAAGGGTTAGTTGCTGAGCTATGTGCAGATCCATCACCAAAGTCCCAATCGTATGTTAAAGTACCGGTGCTGATAGAAGTTGAATTCTGGAATGTTACCGCATTACCCTCACATTTGTTATTTACTTTGTATTTCACTTTTGGAATATCAGATACAACAACCAATACACTCGTATCTTTTACAATACCGTAAGGGAAACTTGTCGCTACCAATCTTACAGTATAAGGTCCGGCAACTAAATATTCGTGAATAGGATTGGTATTATCCGAACTATCGTTATCGCCAAAATACCATTTGTATGAGGCATCGCCTGAATGAATGGTTGTTTTATTAATGAATTCTGTTTGATCACCAAGACAAATAGCAGTTGGGAACGTAAAGTTAGTTTTAGGTGTTGGCACAACTCTTACGGTACGTTTAACAGTGCTATCACATCCATTTGGAGAATTAACAACTGTTATAGAGAAAGTGATATTGCTGTCGAGATATTTTGATAGGCCTTTGAATGCTATAGAGCCGTTGCTACCTGATGTTGGATAAACGATTGTATAATCTGAACCCGGTATAGTGACGCCATAAGAAGTTTTTGCCACTATAGACGACACGTTCCATGTTGTAGGATAGTTTGAATTAGAATAACCTTTTGGTGGTGTAAATTCATACGTATTGGTTTTTCCAACTTCTATAACATCCGGTTGACTTTCATTGCCAACATTGAATCTGCCCTGAAACAGCGAACTCTTAATAACAGTCGAACCATCAGGTGACGGATAGACATCAATTGTTGTAAAGGCTGTATCATTGGCTATATTCAAATCGTGATCACTATTAATTGCTCTTACTTGTAATTTTGTACCGGTAATATTGGTTTTGAAAAGGTTGGAAATGGTAATACTTGTATCGCTGCCAACAGCCAAATCATTTAATACAACATTGTACTTAATTCTGCCTTGACCGTCTAAGTCTAATCCAAGTACAAATCCTTTTGCAGGATCCGGACCATAATTGGTTAAATCTAAAGTTACGTCAACACCGTGATTTGAACAGATAGGGTTTGCGTTTATACTCAACGCATCCATTGCAATATCAGTGTTACATGAATTGTTAATGCAATAGGTAACATCATCTACCCAAAAAGAAGAATTAGGATCTACACCAAAAATATCAAGGTATGAAGCAGCATTGACACCACTTGAAAATGACCCTTGAAAAACGCCATCGATGTATACATCCCATTTATTTGCACCAAAATCAATTTCAATTTTTACTTCAAACCATTGATCCTGAGGGTAAGTACCAGATAATTTAGCAACACTCCATGAGCCATTATCGCTAAAGTAAAAATCCATTGCCCAACTTGAGCCAATAGAAGCGCCTCCCTGAAAATTAAAATAGGCGGCATTTCCTTTTGGAATCTTGAACATTGAAGTGAATCTAAATTTGCCGGTATTGTGCACACCTCCGAAATCGAGAACAAGATCCTGAGGGCCATTGCCAAAAGGAGAATCGTAGTAGATAGATTGTGTACCGCTGTAGGCATCGTTGTCTACAATTTGTACATCTTCTGTGCCACCGGTGGTGCCACTCCAGGTCGTCCAGTCTGAAGATACGTCACCTACGTAATCTCCGACTTTGTAATTTTCAAAATCATCCCTGAAAGCCTGCGAGTACAACGCAGTTAAAGAAAGGATGAATGAAAGTAGAATAGTTGTTATTTTTTTCATGTTAATTGGAAATAGGGATTTATAAAAATGATTTCTAAATATTCTTCGAATATATAGCATTTTTGACAATATAGCATAATTTTTTACGAATATTTAATTATCAAATAAACTACCTACACTTTAATTAGCGCATTGAATATCAATATATTAACAACATAAAATTATTTTACTATTTGCTCCATTTTAAAAACAAATACCAAATTTCATATCTTGTAGAATAAATAACACAAGGAATATTTTTAACGTAATAAGGCTTGGTAATAAATAAGTAAATAATTATTAATTGATTAACTCCTAAATAAAAATCAGACCATAAATATATATTCCGTTTCCTCACTGACATTTAATTCGAAATATTTAGAATGATCTTAATGTTTTTCCAATTTTTAAGAAACTATATAACATACTAAATTTAAAGTATATAAAGTTTAATTTAAACTAACCTGTATGCTCTATTTTAAGCAATGTACTCTGCTAAAAGTAAAGCCACAAAGTGCATAAAAAAGTTCGAAACACACCTTCAGAACTTTTTCTGATATAGCCAAAAGGCAACAAACAAAATATTGAAGTACTGCCCTGTATTAGATTCCTCGCTTTGCTGCAGAAACAATACAGGGCAACAAAAACTAAAACCCGCCTTGTGGGCGGGTCTAAGTTTTTGTAAGTGGGCCCTCTTGGGATTGAACCAAGTACCCTCTGATTATGAGTC
>JAZKEQ010000065.1:0-25508 GCA_040386935.1 Bacteroidota bacterium
TTCAGTATCCTGTTTTTAGATATTAGTAGATTGTGCTTTGGTTCCTGCCCCTTTGTAACTGTTGAAAACAACAATAGGATTAGACTGATACTGATTTTACTCAATACTAAAACTGCTTTACTACTTATAGATAGATTTTGCGAGTGTAATGTCATTTGTTTACATGATTGGTAATACAATAATAATTTAATTTTTCGAAGATTATATACTTTTTTGATATTTCAATAAAAATTAAATCAATGTGATTTATTTCTTTACTACTCAGGCTTTAGCAGTTAGTATTTTTCTAATAGCTTCCGAAGTTTTGGAAACAATAATAGCGAAGTATTTATTTCTCTTTCACAATTTTACTTCATTGTACTTTCTACCAAAAAACTTTACTTTTGAATCCAATGGAAGTAAAACACCACAAAGGGGAAACAGGCGGCTCGTTTTATTATGAAGAGAACGGTCACAAACTGGCTGAAATGACCTATACCATGGCCGGTGAGCAGCGCATGATCATTGACCACACAGAGGTGGATGCTTCTCTACAAGGCAAAGGCGTGGGCAAAGTATTGCTGGCTGAATTGGTGGCTTATGTAAGGGCGAATAAGATAACAGTAATACCGCTTTGTCCCTTTGCCAATGCCACTTTTAAACGCACCCCCGAATGGGGCGATGTGCTCATTTAAATCAATCACACATGTCGAATATCAACCTTATCATCGAAGAACGGCCACGTCAAATCGGCAATTTTACTGTAGGCAGACTATTGCCTTTTCACAGCAAACGCATGGTAGGGCCTTTTATATTCATCGACCACATGGGGCCGGCCGCTATGAATAGCGAGCACAACATTGACATTCCGCCTCATCCCCACATTGGCCTTTCTACCCTCACCTATCTGTTCGAAGGCGCTATAATGCACAAGGACACACTGGGCACTGAAATGGAAATAACACCGGGGCAAGTGAATTGGATGACAGCAGGCAAAGGCATTGTACACTCCGAAAGAACACCAGAACACCTCCGCCATTCCGACAAGGTAATGCACGGCCTGCAAATATGGGTGGGGCTGCCAAAAGAGCTGGAAGAAATGGAACCTTCTTTCTTTCATGTGGAGGAAGATGAGTTGCCTACCTGGACCCAGAACAATGCGACTTTTAAATTGATAGCCGGTAAAGCCTTTGGCAAATACTCGCCTGTGCCTGTGTACAGCGATTTATTTTTGATAGAAATAAAAACGAAAACGGATACTACCCTCGACCTTGGCTCATCGCTGTATGGTGAAGTGGGTATTTATATTTTGGAAGGCAGCATAGAAAACGATGGGCATACTTACGAGCCCAAACGCATATTGGTAGCCGACAATATTGGCTTGTGTACTTTTACAATGAAAGCCGGTACCAGCATCTATATATTCGGTGGGGAGCCATTTCCCGAAGAGCGTTTTATGTACTGGAATTTTGTAGCTACTGATAAAACTGTGTTGGAAGCTGCGAAAAAAAGATGGGCTGATAAAGGGTTTCCAAAAATAGCGGGTGATGATGAGTTTGTGCCCCTTCCCTCTTAATTAATGAACGGTATAGCTGGTGCCCATGAGTGATGCCAATGCATTGCGCACTGCTATTAACTGCATGTGGTATTGCATGCAAACATCTTTATCGTAGTCGCCTTTGGCTTCTGCAAATTCAGCCAGATTATTTTTAATCAATTCGTTAATCTTATTCAGTTTTAGAAACATGAATACCGATTGTAAATCGTGAATGTAATTGTCTTTAATAGCCGGAATAAACAAACCATTGTCTTGCCAATAAGGGCTTAATTCATGATTCTCGGTCAATAAATTAGCGGCCAGATTTCTGATTTCATTGTCTTCGTGATTCACAAAAAAATCAGTGGAGATGCTCAACTGTTCGGCCATGTGATGCTGTACCAATTCTAGTATTTTTTGATAAAGCGGATGTTTAATTTTTAGCGCTTCGTCTTCCTGCAGTTCATTGAAAATAAAATCGGCCACTGTGGCTTCTTCTTTAAACTTCTGACTACCGCTTTGTATCAGCAAGCGCACCAATGCACCCTCCTGCTCCTCGCCTGTTTGGTACTGCTGAGGTTTTGGCAACTCAGTTTGCAACAAATCATTGATTTCATCATCAACCGGAGAAGGACCTGTGCCTTCAAAATTTTTCCTGCGCTTCTTATTAATTTCCGACAGCAATAATTTTTCGTCAGTGTCTACCAGCTTGCTACATTCTCTTGCATAAGCAGCACGCTTTAGCGCATCGGGAATATGGGCAATACTCTCCAACAAATTTTTAACAACATCTGTTTTGCGGATGGGATCATTCTCAATGCCCTGCATCAACAAATCGATTTTAAACAAGATGAAATCCTTGCTTTGTGTTTCCAGATAATGGCCAAATGCTTCGGCTCCTAATTGTCGGCAATAGGAATCGGGGTCTTCACCTTCAGGAAAACTCACCGTTCTTACATTCAAGCCCTGAGCCAGTAATAAATCTATCCCTCTCAAAGAGGCTTTGATACCTGCTGCATCGCCATCGTACAACACGGTGACATTCTCTGTAAAACGCTTGATCAATCTGATTTGTCCATCGGTTAATGAAGTACCTGATGAAGCCACCACGTTTGTAATCCCTGCCTGGTGTAAAGTAATAACATCGGTATACCCTTCAACCAGATAACAGTTGTTTTTAGCCTTTATCGTTTTCTTAGATTGAAACATGCCATACAGCACATTGCTCTTGTGATAAACTTCGGTTTCGGGTGAGTTTAAATATTTAGGTGATTTTTCTTCCTTCACCAATTGTCGTCCACCAAATGCTATGACCTTACCAGTTAAATCGTGTATAGGAAAAATAACCCTTTGTCGGAAAAGGTCGAAATATTTATTGCGGTCTTCATTCTTTTTAATCAAACCGGCTTTTACAAAATAGTCGAGGTTAAACTGATTGCGCGTGGCTTCATCTACCAGGCTTTCCCAACCTTGTGGTGAGTAACCTAATTCAAATGTTTCAATAGTTTGCACAGTAAATCCACGCTCTCTGAAATAGCTTTCGCCCGCTACATTGCCCTCTTCAGTTTTCAGTTGTTCCTTGAAATAGTTTTTGGCAAACTCAAGGGCCACCATCAGACTTTCTCTGTTCTTTTGCGCTTCGTTGTACTCTTCTGTATTCTGTTTGGTATCCTCTTCCAGTTCTATGTTGTACTTCAATGCCAGTCTGCGAATGGCATCGCTGAACGAGAGCTGATCGTGCTCCATTAAAAAACTGACAGAGTTACCCGCTTTGCCACAACCGAAACATTTATAAATACCCTTAGTAGGCGATACTGTAAACGAAGGTGTTTTTTCATCGTGAAAGGGGCAGCGACCCAATAAATTGGCTCCGCGTTTTTTCAATGCAATGTAATCGCCCACCACTTCGTCAATGGCGGCTGCGTTTATAACGGCATCTATGGAACTACGGGCTATCAAAGGCTATTCTTAATTTTGTGCAAATTTACAAAAAAGCAAACGCATTCTACTCCCCTTCATTGCCTCCAAATAAGCGATCGAAAAGGCCTTGTTTTTTCATCTCTCCATTGATGTATTTTTCTTTGCGTTCAAAAGTGCCATCGGGTTGGTAATATTTCCAGGTGCCGTTTTTCAAACCCTTGGTATAGCGCCCTTTCATTTTAATAGTGCCATTTTCATAGTATTCAATAAACACCCCATCGGCAATGGTGCCATTCATTTCTGTAACTGTATGCGCTTTGCCATTATCGAAATACACGGTATTCATATTGCCCTGAAAGTGATTGATGATGAACAGGTCCATAACAGACAATGTATCTGTTTCGCTATCTGCTGCAGTATCCACAACTTCAACAGGCGGCACATAAGCCAGATATTGACTGCCCAGTACGGTGCGCATTTTATCATTGTCGCCACTCAGGCTCAATCCCACATGGTTAAAACTGCGCACATAGGTTTGATTTTTTTGAGTTGAGGTCCAGCTCTCACCATTCAGTAATCCTTTGAAATTTGCAAAATGTCTATTGGGACTGATGTATGAAAACAAACTGGTTTGACCCGGAAATTTATCTCTGAAATCGCGGTAGGTGGTTTCGTTCGACAAAGTGTTTTGTTTGATGTAATCATCTATGGTTACCAATAGTGTTCTTGGGTCATCGCACATTACCACATAATCGCCAATAATGGTGTAATACGGTTTATCAAATTTCGAAAATAATTTACCCAACACAGATTTGAACAGGCCTTTTATTTCAAGGTATTTAATGGGGTAACCGTTGTACTCAACTGTATTGAATCGAAGCGGTGTACGCTTTCTTATTTGCTTTTCAATTAAATCGAGATTGGTTTTGGCGGCATCGATGTCATTGGCTTTTATTGCCATAATATTGCTCACTTTATAGCCTATTAAATGATCGGTTTGATACTGTGCAATGGCTACTTCGCTGCCCATCCAGTCGAACAGATTTTTTTGTAGATTAATTTTCAATAATTTTTCAACCTTTCGCATACCTGCCATTTGTTCTTTGTAGCCTGTTGCATCTTTTTGCCAAATGGTATTCAGGTTGCTGTAGAATGCATTAAAATCTGAAAAGCCCATGCTGAGGTAGAATGAAGATTTATTCGAAAATATTTCTGCCGATCCGTTGTCTGATTTACCTGAAACAGAAAGTGCCTGTACATAAGAGCTGACACTGTCGTTTACCAATGTATACCCATCTGCCAAAATAATGTCATCTTTCAATGAGCAGTCGAGGCCGGTGTAATGCAGTCCGCTAAAAATATCGGCAGCACCACTTACATCGTCCATGTACACACCCAGGTATTCATCGAAAGTATTGTAATTAATCAACACTCTGCACAGTCCGGTAGCAGTGGTTAAGCGGTTGGTTTCAATAAAAGGCGATTTGATGCCGAGTTGTTGATCTGGTGCTTGCGAAGTTTCAATTACCGTATTGATTAGCAATTTATCATACGAACAAACCAGGTAGTTATTGACAAAAGTAATTGAAAGTGTTTCACGGGTTGCTGCATCAAAAAACTCATGGATTTCGGTATTCAGGTATTGTCTAACGGTGTGCTTGTAGCCAAATTGTTTAATCAATGGAATGAGTCCGGCTTTAAAAACATCAGATTTCGAAGCCTCTTTCATATCGGTGTAGTACACAAAATCATAATCGCGTGATTTGGTCATGTGAATGGAGATCAATAAATGTCGCTGCCCCAATAAAGAAAACAATTGTTTATTGGAGTTAATCAGATCATCCATTATATCTGCATTTTTAGTAATTTCAGCAAAGGCCGGAAATGTTTTCAACCCCTTCCACATATTGCTGGTACTAAAGGTTTGCCATGAGTTCACAGGGTCTTCCGTTTCTATGACCATCACCGCATTTTGGGGTATCAGATAGAACCCATCTGTAAATTTATCAGGAGAATATTTTATCCAGGCGACATACGCAATGACACCGACAATAAGAACCAATAACAGGATATATCTTTTTTTCATGATTAGGGATTCAAAAATGCAGAAATAATTCTACAAAACAGAGCCTAAAAAAATTGTCATAAAAAAAACACAATTATTTGTTTTTGCTAGAAAAATTGTACATTAGCCCCCAAATTTAGTATAAAATGAAAAAGATGAACTATTTGTTTTTAGCGGTTGTATCGACTGCTTTAATTTTTTCTTCGTGCAAGAAGAAGACTGAAGAACCTGCCAAGGAAGAAGTTGCTCCGTCAACTTACACCAAAAAAATTGTTTTAGAGTATTTTTCTGGCTCGTGGTGCGGATGGTGCCCGGACGGTGTTACATATTCTAAAAACTTGATGAATGCGAATGCAGGAAAATCTGCTTATGTAGTAGTTCACAATTCAGGTAACGATCCAATGCAAACACCTGAGTCAAAATTGTTAGCTGATAAATACAATGCAGGATACCCAACAGGTATGGTAAACAGAGTAACCAATGCAGGTAAAGCTCAAAGCAGAACTACATGGAATGCTACTGCAACTAATGCACTTTCAATTTCAGCCGGTGCAGGATTAGGAATTAACGCTTCAAATGCAGGCAGCATTAAAGTAAAAATTGGTGTTGGTCCTACTGATTTAAAAGCAGGTACAAAATTACACGTATATGGTGTAGTTAAATCTGTAACCAGAGATTTGGGTACTTGGGGTACAGCTTATTGGGATCAAACAAACTACTTATACCAAGCCAATGGTTTCCAAACTTCACCTTATTACACTAAAGGTGATTATTACTTAACCGCAAGTAATGGTGCTAAAATTTATTTCATTAAAAATTACAACCACGAACAAGTACTTGGTGATATCATGACAACTGATTTTGATGGTCAGGTGCTTACAGGTGATGCTTTGAAATCAGGTAAAGTAACTGAGTTTACTTTCTCACTTGACAAAGGTCAGTATGCTAATGAGAGTTTTCAAATTGTAGCATTCTTATCTGATGCAACTCTTGCTAGTCCGGTAATCAATGCTCAATACATTGACTTAGGTCAAACCATCGGTTTCGACTAATCAAAAAATTAATATTATTAAAAACCCCCTGATTGAAACATCAGGGGTTTTTTTTTGCCCTTTCACACCTTATTTCATACTCAAGGCTCATTGCATTCTTTTATTTATCACAAGAATTTATCCACCATCCACTTTTCTAGGCAATTGCACAATTTAACGGTCCATCCAAATTGCAACTCATTCAATTTAAATACATTAATAAAGTTTCGGTTAAGTACTTTTAAAAAACCTTCAAATATTCCCTCTATTTAATAGTATTAACTACTCGTTTGATTTTTTTCAATTTCAATGTATTAACACTTAATTTTTTACAATAAAATTCTTTTTTATTTTGGTTATCAATGGATTAGCTGAATTAGGCGCTAATAATCTAATTATCAACATTATCCAAAACAGCTACTTTACCTGAATTTTCTACTGTTTCAATTATCTTTACCCATTATTTTATACCAATGAAAAGATATCTAATACTAATACTTTTCTTTTATTTTTTGTCAGGACTCAAGTCCCAAACTTCTAACGATACAGCAAACACTCCTTATTACCTGGACATGATGCAAAACAGGAAGGTAAATTTTTACCAGACTGTAAGAGCATTTAATCTATACTGGCAAGGTCGCGACAGCAGTGTAAAAGGATGCGGTTGGAAACCTTTTAAAAGATGGGAATGGGAAATGCGTCAAATCATTCAACCTGATGGCTCATACCCCGACATGCAACAATGGATTAATCAGTATTATGCTGCTGCAAACAGTGGCTCTGCCGGTGGTTCAAATCAACAAGGCGGCATTGGTGGTCCGGGTTTAGGGCCATGCAAAACAAAAGGTGACTGGAAAGAATTAGGCCCAGGATTTTTACCATATAACAGAACCAGTCAACCCGGTGGTGTAGGTCGTTTAAATGCTGTTGCATTTCACCCTACAGATTCAAATATACTTTGGGTGTGTGCTCCGGCAGGTGGTTTATGGAAATCAACCAATGGTGGCAATACCTGGACGACCAATACAGATTCACTTCCTACCCTTGGCACTTCGGCTTTGGTAATAAGCCCACGCAATACAGATACCATGTATTTGGGTACCGGTGACCGCGACCATGGTGATGCTGCAGGCTTAGGGGTATATATGACAGCCAATGGCGGTAAAACTTGGACTGTGCGCAACAGCGGTATGGGCAATCAAACCGTTTGCAGACTTTTAATTCACCCGAGCAATACAAAAATATTATTGGCAGCAACAACAGGTGGTGTTTATAGAACAACCAATAGCGGTGGCACCTGGACCCAAATATTATCAGGCAATTACAAAGACATTGTATTTAACCCTTCGAATCCCAATACGGTATTTGCTACACGCGATGGTTTGTTTTTTAGATCAACCAATTGCGGTTTAACATTTACACAAATTACCAGCGGGCTCCCTACCAGCAGTATTTACAGAGGTGCCATCGGTGTTACAGCAGCTGATACTTCTTATGTCTATTTTTTCATTTGCGACTTTACCAAATACTATGGCACTTACCGTTCAGTGAATGGCGGCACAACTTTCAGCACCCGTTCTACTACACCCAATGTTATGGACTACAGCACCAATGGCAGCGGTACTGGCGGCCAAGCGTGGTATGATTTAGATTTTGTTTGCGACCCAACCAATCGCGATATTGTTTTTGCAGGTGGTGTTAATATTTTTAAAAGCATCGATGGTGCATCTACTTGGACCATTTCAGGGCACTGGATTGGCAGCAGTACAATTCCATCTGTACATGCTGATCAGCATCACCTTGAGTATAGTCCTGTAAGTAAAAGACTATATGTTGCCAATGATGGCGGGATTTATTACTCCATCAACAATGGTGTTAAGTGGCGCGACTTGAGCAATGGGATTGGTGTTAGTCAAATTTACAAATTAGGAAAAAGTGCATTAATTAAAGATCAGATGATTGCCGGTTTCCAGGACAATGGCACCAGTTATTTTGGAAACTCAGAATGGAGTGGCATCAGAGGTGGTGACGGTATGGATTGTGCTTGGGATGCACAGGATGACAACTACAGTTATGGTGCTTTATATTATGGCAACATTACACGTTTTTATAAAGGATCGCACGACATTACTATAGCCAATAATGGCACAGGTGGTATTAACGAAACCGGTGATTGGGTAACACCTTATTGCCTGAGAGAAGACAACAATAACACCATGTTCATCGGTTACAAAAACATTTGGCGCAATACCAATGTGAGAGGCACTACAATGACCTGGACCAATATCAGTAACAATGGCAATGGTAACAATATCCGTTGTGTTGAAAATTCTCCTGCCAAATCAGATATTCTTTACTATTCAAGATACGACAACAAATTTTTCAGAAGTTATAAAGCCAACAGCACAGCATCGTGGGTCGACCTTACCGGAAACCTACCTTCAGCCGGTACACCCAGTGCTATTGCCTGTCACCCGACAGATAGCAATACTGTTTACATCGGTTTAAATGGCCGTGTATACCGCTCACGCAACAGAGGTATTAACTGGACAGATTTGTCATCAGGCTTACCGTTGAATACTGTCAATTCGATTGCATTGGACACATCCAACAGCAAATTGGGCATATATGTGGGTACTTACACAGGTGTTTGGTTCAAAGACTCAACGACAACATTTACAAGTTTCAGCAATGGTTTACCTATAAATGGCAATGTCACTGATCTGGAGATTTTCTACGATAAGGGCCATAAAAGTTACCACAGATTATATGCTGCAACTTTCTCAAGAGGCACATGGAAAACATCGCTATGGGATGATGGCAGCAAGAAACCTAAAACTGAATTCAGCGTAAAATTCCCAAGGGTATGCAATGACAAAACGTATAAATTCGTTCCTGAATGCGGTTACAATCCTACTAGATTTAAATGGTTGATAACACCTAAAACTTTCACGTATACAAATGGCACCGATAGTTTAAGTGAATTCCTGAATGTGAAATTCAATAAGCCCGGTTATTACACCGTGCGATTGGCTACTGAAAATTGCAATGGCAGCGACACACTCACTAAAATTAATTATGTCGTAACATTTGATTCTATAGCCGTAGCAGCTAATTGTAAAACTACAACCTCAACTTTAAGTGACAACTATGGCATAGGCATTACCAATGTTGAACTCAATGGTCTGGCCAATCCTTCGAGTGGGGCTTTTGATGAAGGCAGCAATGTTGATTTTAGTTGCAAACGCGTATTTTTCCTTAAACCTGCAGGCAGATATTTTACAAAAATTACCACCGGTCCATACTACAGTGAATATGTTAAAGTATACATGGATTTCAACGACAATGGCAAATTCACAGATGCCGGTGAAGAGGTTTTCTCTACTTACAACCAAACCAATCACGGTGACACAATCAGATGTCCCAACACCATGATAAAAAATAAAATACTGCGCATGCGCGTTGTATCGGATTACAATAGCATTGGCGGATCATGCGCCAATTTATCTTACGGACAATCTGAAGACTATGGTGTGTACTTTGATGAACCTTCACCTTCGTTTTCCGTTAGCAGTGATTCAACTTGTGTTAACTCACTCGTCACCATCACTAATACTACAAAAGGATTTGGCTATAATTACACATGGAATTTTGGCAGCAATGCCACTCCTGCTACCGGTACAGGCGAAGGACCTTTCCAAGTAAAATACAGCAGTCAGGGGTATAAGAAAATAAGTGTAACCATCAATGGTTCATTGACAAAAAGCAAAGACAGTGCTGTAAAAGTATTGCGCATACCGGATGTTACTATCTTTGTAAAGAAAGGCAAATTAATACAGTGCGAAAAGGACAGTTTTGTGTTAGCAGCCCGTGATGTAACCGGTATTTCAAAAACGTATCAATGGCAAAAAACAAATGCAGATATTGGCAGTGCAATAGATTCGCTGTTATCTGTTTTCAATCACACCATTGCGGCTTCGGGTAGTTACAGAGTGATTGCATCTAACAGTATTTGTAAAGACACATCATCGCAGGTTTCAATTGTTATCAATCCAAAACCAATTGCAGGTTTCAAAGTAAACAACAACAGTCAGTGTTTAAAAGGCAATAAATTCGTTGTGACTGATACAACAAAAATCAGCAGTGGTACTTATACAACCTTGTACACCTATTCGAATGGTGGCAGCGATACAGCAAGAAATACAAGCAAAATATTTGCAACAGAAGGCACTTATGCAATACGTTTAAAAACAGTGTCTAACTTTGGCTGTTCTGATTCAGTAGCCGGTAGTGTTACAGTGTATCCTCAGGTAAAAACAGGTTTTAATATTAACGATACCGATCAATGTAAGAATGGCAATAATTTTACTTTCACCAATACATCTACAATAGTTACTGGCGGCA
The DNA here is from genome assembly GCA_040386935.1 of Bacteroidota bacterium. GTDB lineage: Bacteria > Bacteroidota > Bacteroidia > NS11-12g > UBA955 > JABMMZ01. Next base: position 10,937 of record JAZKEQ010000065.1, read on the forward strand.
CATTTACTACAAACTGGCAATATGGCAATGGGAATACCGGTGCAACAACAAACGGCAGTCAGGCCTATGCTACCAATGGCAGCTATTCTGTTAAACTATTGACCAATTCTAATTTCAATTGTAAAGATACACTGACTAAAAAAGTGATTGTATTCGCCTCTCCTATTGCAGGATTTACTATCAATGACAGTACGCAATGTCAAAGAGATAATAAATTTATTTATACAAATGGTTCATCGATAGCAAACGGTACCATGAATTATCAATGGAGTTTTGGAGACAACAGTTCATCTACAAGTATAAATACCACTAAAACATATGCGGCACCAAATACTTACAGCATTAAATTAAAATCTATATCAAATAATAATTGTACGGATTCTGTCACTAAAAAAGTATTTGTATACGACATGCCAAGTTCACGCATTGTAGTAAACGACAGCAGCCAGTGCCAACCCATCAATATTTTCAAATACAATTCCGGTGCAACCATCGGATCAGGCTTACTGACCCTGCAATGGAACTTTGGGGATGGTCAAACATCAGGTCTCATCAATCCACAACATTTTTATGCGAGTACCGGCAACTACACCGCACGATTAATTGCTATTTCGCCTTTTACATGCGCTGATACCGCTTATAGAACAATGGAAGTGTTCGGAAAACCGACAGCTTCATTTACCATGTCGCCAACGCTGCAATGTTTTAAAGGCAATGCCATTACTATTAACAATACCAGTACTTCTCCTAAACCGTATAAATCTGTATTTGATTTTGGCAATTTGGCCACCGACACAACCAATAGCATCAATTATCACTACGCTTCTGCAGGCGTATATAAAGTGGTATTGAAAGTAACAATAGAACCGGGATGTGAGGACACTACAAGTAAAATGGTAAAAATTATCGCTAGTCCTGTGGCAGATTATGCGATTGTCAATAACAACAGTTGTTCAAAAAACAATCTCATCAGATTTACCAATCAAAGTACACCAGCTACAGGCTTAAGTTACGATTGGCAATATGGTGACAACTCAAGTTCCGCCAATCAACAGGATGCACACCATTACAGCACTACAGGCAACTTCATTGTTAGATTAATTGCCACTAATAGCGACAACTGTAAAGACACTATTTCTAAAACTGTAACAGTACTTGAAAGTCCAATTGCGCAATTTGGTATTGATAAAATTGAACAGTGTATCAACACAAATTTATACAACTTTACAAACACCAGTATTTTGAATAGTGGCACATTAACACATGATTGGCGTTTTGGTGATGCCAATACATCAACTGATTTAAGTCCTTCTCACAAATACAGTCAATCAGGCATATTAACTGTTCAGTTGATTATTAAGAGTAATTCAGGTTGTAATGATACAGTGTCTAAATCTGTTCAGGTATTGCCGCAGCCAACAGCTTTGTTCAATATCAAATCCATTGACCCTGAAACCAGAGAATTTGAAGCAGTCAATCCTTTTTACAGCAGTTATGAGTGGTTGATCAGCAATACCATACAAGGCAATGGCAAAACCTATAAGCATTTCTTCCTGATTAATGGTGAGTATAACACACGACTGATTGTAACAGATTCAAACGATTGCAAAGACACCAGTCTGGTTAATTTTAAATTAAACAGTCCTGCGTTGCGCAAAATAGACAATAACAACAATGCCTATATATACCCTAACCCAACACCAAATACAGCTGAGATTAAGTTTGAATTGAGTGATACGGGATTTGTAAAATACAGTGTGTACGACAATACAGGCAAACAGATTTATTTCTTTGAAAAAGAAAATCTGCCTAAAGGTGTTTATGTTTACTATTTCGACTTTATTAAAGCCGGACTGTCACAGGGTACTTATTATTTTGTATTGGAAACAAATAAAGGCATCACATCAGAAACGATCATCTATAACAGATAATCAGCCGGGGCATTCTCAGAATGATTGAATAATTCTCAATTTCAGAAGTGCCCCTGCTATTTTTTACCCATTAACTTAGATAATAAGTAGGGATTAATTAAACGTATTTATTGGAAATTGTAAAGTAGCTATTAGCGCTTCTTTTTCTTTTTAAAATCACCTCTTTTCCATGCATCAAAGAATTGTGCCCAGGCAAAAGGGTTTAAAATATTCATTGGAGGCAACTGACCACCTGCATAATATGAACGCTGTACATGGTCTCTTACAACAGCACGATAAGCAGCAGAGGCATCATTATCCAATTTAGCGGCCTGATCTCTCATGGCTTCTAAAGCCAGGTTATTGCGGGCCCTTTCTAAATCATCTCCCGGTATTTCTTTAGTTGTGAATACATAATCGAAAGTTGTTCTATTGGGCATTGGCAATACTATTACAGTTGGCAAATAAAAAGTATCCTGATTCATCAGCTTCACAATCGAGTATTTATAACCCTGAAGTGTATCGGGTATATAGAAATAAGATGTTTTAAACTCAACGTGAGAAAAGGCAATGGAGTCGCCCTTTCTGGCTACAAATGTAAATGAACCATCAAGGTTTGAATAAGTTCCGTATGGTTTGTGAATAACAGATATATTGGCAAAAGGAATAGGAACAATGCTGTCAGCAGACAAAAGGAGTCCTGAGAATTGTATCAATCCTGTATCGCCTTTATTCTGAGAATAAACAGAGAGGGATAGAGAGAAAACGAAAGCAACAACAAATTTTTTCATTTCAAAATATACATTATAACAAAATTCCGGCCAAAATAGTTACAGTTACTAGTATAAAAGAAGGCCACTTTGTATAATGCAAATATACAATGGTAAGGCCCAATACCAATAACATTTCGACAAAACTGATGGGGAAAACTCCTGTCGTATCAAATAATTGCCTGATGTAAGGCATCATCATAAATATAGCAGCTGCCCATACAAATCCAATGGCAGAAGCAATGATACCATCGAGTGAACGGTAAACAATCGGGTAAGCTTTAATTTGATCCCAGATTGGATACACAAAGAAAATCAAAAGAGTTCCCGGCAGGAAAATAGCGATGGTACCAATTCCACATCCCATTAATTGCCCCCAGATATCGTATCCCATTTTTTTCATGGCAATACCATTCGCATAAGTAGCGATTGTAAATGTTGGTCCGGGTACAGCCTGCAAGAGTCCTAAACCTGTATTGAACTCTTGGATGGAAAGGTATTGCTTCTGTTTAAACTCAACAAACTCGGTCAGTATCATTGAATACAACACATTACCACCACCAAACACCATACTGCCCATACGGTAAGTATTCTCAAATAAACGCACAGGTTCAGATAGCTGTGGAAATTGTTTTTTTGTAAACCCTCCTATCAGTGCTGCAGAGATTAGTATCAGTACCATTAGGGTTAAATTGGCCCATTTGATATTGATAAGGGGTTTGTTGTTGGGAATAAAGTTTTTTTCACCAAACTGTACATTCATAAATGCCCCAAAAATGAGTAGAATGGGAAATATAAAAGGGGTATGAAATAAGACCGATAATAGGCATGAAATAATGGCCAGTGAAAAACTGAGGATATTTTTTTTCATAACATCCACCATTTTAAACGATGCCATTATTACAAAACCAAGCGCCATAGGGCCAATGTATCTGAAATAATTGGGGTTCACAAAATTAGTAGACAAGGCAAAAAACGTCATGATAATAACGGCAGGCATTATCCAGATAAGCAGTGAAATAAATGCCAGTTTAGGTCCTCCCATTTTATGGGCAATAGCCGTCAATGTTTGGGTTGACGATGGTCCTGGCAATATCTGACATAGGCTGTTTAATTCAAGTAAATCGCTTTCTGTGATATATTTTTTCTCATGCACCAGCTTTTTCATGAACAAAGCAATGTGCATCTCGGGTCCGCCAACAGCAGAAACAGACAGGCTAAACACATCTTTTAAAAACACAATGTCCCTTACCCGCTTATAATCCGCTTTAACCAGCACTGTTAATTTTATTTATAAATAATTATACGAAAATGCTGAAATTTGCGCTAATGTTCAAAATTATAATTCAACTATTTATTCTTACCGCCCTTTTCACCCAATGTTCGGGCCCTTCAAGTGATTTCGAAAAACAAACAGAATTGCAGTATTTGGATACCTTAGATGCAAGACTGGAGGTAGTAAGGCAGTTACTGTCTAAAGTAAACTATGAAGACATCAGCGAAAGAAAAGAAATTATTGAACACAATTATGAATTGCTTGAAGAGCGATTTGTTGAAAAGAAAATTATACCTGATGCTCAAACCATGCAAATCGTAGACGAGTATAAAGCTTTAGAAAAATTATACGAAAGAACTTTGGCCAACTATAAAAATATTGCCATGGAGATGGAAGAATTGCACATACAGGTTAAAACCCTGAAAGAGTCTGCCAACTCAAAGGATTACAACAAAGAGACTTTTAAGAAATACTTTAATCAGGAAAAGAAAGATGTACTGAAACTGTATGAATTATCTCAGGAAACAATAAAGCCATGCCTCGAAACCGAATCTGTTTTCATGAGACGACAAGGTGAAGTTGTAGACATGATAGAAAAAATGAAATAATCCTTCCCTCTATTATTAGTAAAGGTATGAATGACTTTAATCACCTGAAGGCCATATTGTCAAATTTACCTGAGCAACCGGGCGTCTATCAGTATTTCGATACGGAAGATCTTATCTTATATGTAGGTAAAGCCAAGAATTTAAAGAAACGCGTAGGCTCCTATTTTTCAAAAACACATGATAATAGGAAGACTGCAGTACTGGTTTCTAAGATTCACAATATTCAGTATACTGTTGTAGATTCGGAATACGATGCACTATTGCTGGAAAATAGTCTCATCAAAAAATACCAACCCCGGTTTAACATCAATTTGAAGGACGACAAGTCCTATCCACTCATTAAAATAACAAAAGAAAGATTTTCGAAAGTATATGCCATGCGCAATCCGGTGAAAGATGGTAGCGAATACTTTGGCCCATACAGCAGTGTTAAGTTGATGAATGTTGTATTAGAGCTTGCTAAAAAACTGTATCCGACACGCAGTTGTAATTTTGATTTATCTGAAAAAACTGTTGCCGAAAAAAAGGTAAAACTGTGTCTTGAATATCAAATAGGCAATTGCAAAGGCCCTTGTCAGCAACTGCAATCACTGGAGGAATACAATCAAAACATCGCTCAGATTAAACATATACTCAGAGGCAATTTAAATGAAGTAAAAAAACATTTGAAGCAAAAAATTGCTGATGCTGTAGATAAACTGGCTTATGAAGAAGCCCATCAATACAAAGAAAAATTAGACTGGGTCGATAAGTATCAGGCTAAATCTACCATCGTCAATAACAAAATAAACAATGTGGATGTGTTTGGCATTGTATCTACGGCACAGGCTGCCTATATCAATTACCTGAGAGTTGCCAATGGAATGATTATTCAAACACAGAATTTTGAATACAAGAAAAAAATTGATGAGCCGGATGAAGAGTTATTGCTGGCTGCTATTGCTGAAATAAGAAATACCCATCAAACAGAAAGTGAAGAATTGATTGTGCCTATTCCAATTGAAATAGATGCGAATATTAATTTCACCATTCCTATAAGCGGTGACAAGAAAAAACTGTTGGAACTCAGTATGAAGAATGCCATGTTTCTAAAACATGAAAAACAATTGGCAGCCGACAAACTTGATCCGGGATTGAAAACAGAGCGCATTCTCTCCACCATGATGAATGACTTACGACTGACTACATTGCCAAAGCACATTGAATGTTTTGATAATTCTAATATTCAGGGTACCCATCCGGTATCAGCCTGTGTAGTGTTCAAAGATGCCAAGCCTAGCAAAAATGATTACAGACATTTTAATGTTAAAACAGTTGTAGGTCCAGATGATTTTGCGACCATGCGCGAAATACTGACCCGCAGATACAGCAGAATGTTGAATGAAAATCAACCACTCCCCGATTTGATTGTAGTGGATGGTGGTAAAGGGCAATTGAGCGCAGCTGTAGAAGCACTTAAAGGATTGAACATATATGGCAAGGTGCCAATAATAGGTATCGCCAAGCGACTTGAGGAATTGTATTATCCGGATGACCCCCTGCCCTTGTACCTCGACAAAAAATCAGAAACCCTCAGGGTTATTCAACAAATGCGAGATGAAGCCCACCGGTTCGGTATTACCCATCACCGCAACAGGAGAAGTAAGAACTTTGCCATTACCTCTTTAGAGGAGATTGAAGGCATTGGTTCTAAAACCGCTCAGCTCATACTTCAACATTTTAAATCGGTGAAGAAGGTACAAACAGCAACATTAGAAGAGCTAATGACCGTAGTGAATGAAAAAACAGCTAAGGCCATTCAACAATATTACAGTGACAATGGACAACAGTAAATTTTTTCCATTTGATAATTTACATATTGTAAAACAGCAGATACTCAATTTTGCCGCACATTTTGATTGTGTCAGTATCTATGATTCCAACGAATTAAAGTCGGCATTGAATTATGGACGGTATGAAATACTGGGTGGATTTGGTTGTGCCCGACAATTCAACGGTAATTTCAATGACATTTCACATGCAATAGACACAAGCCATCAATGGATAATGCTCTACATGGCCTATGAAACCCATACAAAGTTCAATTCATTAGAGTCACTCAACGCTGAAGATGCCATGTTTTATGCCCCTGAAATAGTAATAGCATTGCCTCATAATGATCATACATTGCAATTGATTAACAACGGTATTGACGAACAAAGGTTTCAGTTACTGGCTGATTTATTTCAAACGGCAGGAACAGCAGTGGAACCATACACCGGACAGTATCCTCAATTCAATCCTTGTGTCGAAAAAGGGGCTTATATTAAAAATGTCAATTCAATTAAAGAACAAATCATAGAAGGCGATTTTTATGAGATGAATTATTGTCAGAAATTTATATGGCAAGGGCATTTAACAAATGCTGTCAGTTTATTTAATACCATTAATACACAATCTCCTGCTCCATTTGCATCATTTTTTAAAACCCCCAATTATCACATTATTTGCACCAGTCCTGAAAGGTTTTTATATAAATCAGGAGACTGTTTAATATCACAGCCCATCAAAGGCACCAATAAAAGGCTACCGGGAGAGACAAATAAAATGCAGATTCTGGCCTTGCGCAACAGCGAAAAAGAAAAGGCAGAAAATGTAATGATAGTGGATTTGGTGAGGAATGATTTGGCCAAAGTGTGCAAAACAGGCAGTATACAAGTGGAGGAGTTATTTGGCATTTACCCATTTACTCACGTCAATCAGATGATATCGAGTATTAAGGGTGAACTTAATAAAGTGATGGGCTTTGCCGACATTTTTAAAGCACTGTTTCCAATGGGCAGCATGACCGGTGCACCTAAACAAGAAGTGATTACAAATATAGCTGCATACGAAAACACAGCCAGGGGTTTGTACAGCGGTTGCATTGGCTATATCATGCCAAATGGCGATTTCGACTTCAATGTAGTAATCCGCACCATCGTTGAAGATATTGCAGGACATGAAACATCCCTTAGCGTAGGCGGTGCTATCACCTACGACTCGGATGCTGAAGCAGAATACAATGAATGCCTTTTAAAGGCCGGTGGATTAATGAAGCTTATGCCTGGGCAATAAGATGAAATGATTGTAAAGAAGCCCAGTTACGTTTAATCCCGGAAGTTTTCTTAATTGTCTTGGTAACCAACTTGGTTACTTTGTACTGAAATTTTTTGTTTTCCATGATAATTTATGAGGTTAATAGGTGTGTCTTTTTTAATGGAAGTTGCTTAATTGTATTGAGTATTATTCCCTATTAGGTATATAATCTTATAAAAATCAAGCACTTACAATCAAACTTATGCAACAGTTTCAACAGTAACAATAATAATAGAGATTAAAAATCAATTATCGATTTAAAATACTGATTATAAATGACTTAATTTTATTTCTATAAGAGATTTAAATTGTGAAAAGCCAATAAAAACAAGCATTTAAGCGCCCTTTCCATTTGTGTAATAGACTTTATAATGTATAATATTCTGATTGATAAATACTTTCTCAAAATGAGAGAATTTTCAATTCCGTTCTACTCTAATTGATTGAAAATCTGATACAACTATTTTTGGCAAATTAATTGAAAAGCCTATACCAACGACTCACAAAATTTTTAAAACTATTCAGTTAATAACAAAAAAACACCCAATTAAAAAAATGAAAAAATTCAATTACATCCTCATGTCAGCCCTAGTATTGGGCGTCATGCTGACCTCTTGCAAAAAGATAGAAGAGTTCACAAATTCAAAATCTAACAAAACCCAATCTACGGGTGGTAGCAATTCACAAACGGCAACCTACAGCATTAGAATGACAGATGCTCCCGGTCCTTACAGTGAAGTTAACATCGACTTAATAGGTGTAAGGGTATTGTGTGAAGATGGAACAGATACGATGATGAGTGTAAATGCCGGTATTTATAACCTATTAGATTTTGCTAATGGATTAGATACTGTTATCGCAAAAAGTATTTTTGATACATGCACAATTACACAGATTCGCTTAATATTAGGACCAAACAATACAGTTGTAATTGATAGTGTTTCTTACCCTTTAAGTACACCTAGTGCACAACAATCAGGATTAAAGATTCAAATTCATCAGAAATTGGCTGCAGGTACAAATGTGAGTACTTTACTTGATTTTGACGCCAACCAATCAATTATTCAACAGGGAAATGGTACATACAAACTTAAACCGGTTATTAGAGTAGTTGATTCTACTTCAACAGGTGCTATTAAAGGCGCTATTACTCCAAAAGGTGTTTTAGCTACTGTAACAGCAACTGCCGGAAGCAATAGTTATTCAACTGCTGTTAATGCAAAAGGACAGTTTACTTTAAAAGGTGTACCTGCCGGTACTTATGATGTTACCATCACTCCTGCTGCACCGTATTTACCGGTTACCATTACAGGTGTTATTGTATCCAAAGGACGCCCTGTCAATCTGGGATCAATCAGCTTATAATATTTAGCAATATAACAGTGTGTTTTAATAAAACCGATCCGAAAGGGTCGGTTTTTTTTATGTATAAATACACAGAAAAAGGATCCAAAAAGCATCATTTTTAACCTAATTTAGGTTAAAATACACAGGCTTTTTATTGGTACAATTTTTTGGTTTTTATTACTTTGTTTTATGTTTTCCAGCAAAATAGACACTTAGCAATTAAATTTTATTATATTATAAATCAATACATTATAACAGATTTACAAAAATTTATAAAGCCTTTAATTGCTATTTTCAAAACCGCCTATATCTTTGCCACACTTTTATGAGTATTTATACTTAAATGTAAAAACACTCAGAAGAAGTAACTAAACTAAACTAAATTATGAAAACTATTTTCAAAAGCTTATTGCTTATCGCAATTCTTTCTTCAACCTCAACTGACTTATTTGCAAGTATTGTAACCTGGAAAGGCTCTAACAGCGCGGACTGGAATGCAAATGCCAACTGGGCTGGCGGAAACAGACCCGGCTTAAACGATGATGTAATCGTTAATGCCGGTTCAACTAACGAACCTGTGTTATCTGGTAATGTTAGTATTAAAACCTTAACCATTACAGGTGGTAATATAAACCTAAACAGTTACACTTTAACTGTAACAGGTTCATCTGTAATTTCAGGCGGTACCATCTCAAATGGCACAATTGATGACTTAACAATCAACTACTCTTCAGGCTCAATGACATTAGGTGCAAATTTGAATATTTCATCTTCATTGACATTTATCAATGGTATTGTTTATTCAACTTCATCAAATTTACTGGTGATTAACGATAACGTAATTGTATCAGGTGCAAATGCAAACAGTTTTGTTGATGGTCCAATCAGAAAAATTGGTAACGATACTTTTTCTTTCCCTACAGGTGACAATGGTTTATATGCTCCAATTTGGATTTCAGCACCAAGTTCAACTACCGACCACTTTACTGCTCAATATTTTAAGAGTGCTTATTCTAACACAACTTCTATAGCTTCAGGTTTAAACAATGTAAGCATCATGGAACATTGGATATTGAACAGAACAAACGGAACTTCAAATGTAAATGTGAAATTATCTTTCAACTCAGCTACAAGAAGTGGTGAAGTTAATGATCTTTCTGATTTAAGAGTTTCTAGATTTAACGGTAGCCAATGGGTGAGCCATGGTAACGGTGGTACTACCGGTACAACAACTTCCGGTTCTGTTATCACTTCATCAGCTGTTACTTCATTCAGTCCTTTCACTTTAGGTTCTAACTTAGGTTTAAACCCACTGCCGGTATCATTGATTAACTTTGATGCTAAAGCAAACAATACTTCAATCAATATCACATGGTCTACAGCTTCTGAAGAAAACAACGATTTCTTCACAGTTGAAAAATCAATCAACGGTATCGATTGGACTACTTTGAAAGTAGTAAAAGGTAAAGGTACTTCTCAAGAGTTAAACAACTACTCTGCTAGTGACTACTCAATCAATGCAAACAAAATTTTCTACAGATTGAAACAAACAAACTTTGATGGTTCATCTGTATATTCTTCAATCAAAATCGTTAACACTGACTTTAACTCTGTGAAAGTATCTGTATACCCTAACCCTACTAAAGATTTTGTAACTCTTAACTTGAATTCAACTGAAACTGAAGTGAACGCTACAGTAGTATTGATGAACATGCAAGGTCAAGTTGTTTATTCAGCTGATAACATCACCAACAGTACATTCTCTTTTGATATTTCAACACTTGAATCAGGTATCTACTTCGTAGAAGTAAAACAAGACAGTGGTGTTTCAAAAATCAAAATTGTAAAAGAATAATTTTTTCAAATATTTCATAATTTAAAAAGGGCGGTTAAACTGCCCTTTTTTTTATGCCCTAAAATTTCGGCATAAATATGAACCAATTGAAATAATTTAGATTAATTTTTAAGTAATTCCATGGCATTCTGTTTTGCCACTTCTGTCGCTTCATTACCACTCAGCATTTTCGCCAATTCATTGACCCTGTCTGAAGCACTTAATAACTGTAGATAGGAAACAGTTTTATTATCCTCTTCTCGCTTGCCTATCATAAAATGTGTGCTGCCATAGCCTGCTACTTGTGGCAAATGTGTAATCGCGATTACCTGGTGGCGTTGAGCCAATTGCTCATACATCGCACCTATCGTATCAGCCACTTTCCCTGAAACACCTGTATCTATTTCATCGAACACCAAAGTGCCGATTTCTGATTGCTCAGCTTCGAGGCTTCTGAAACAAAGGGCCAATCTGCTTAACTCACCACCCGAAGCCACTTTCGACATACTTTGCAATGGCATCCCCACATTGGCGGTAAACAGTATATTCAACTCTGATGTACCGAAGTCATCAAAGTTTTGTTTTTCATTAAGATCAAATTTGATATCTGCTTTGGGCATTTCCAATTGCTTTAACAAATTTTTTACTTCTGTTTCAATGGCTTTAGTTGATGCTTGTCTTTTTTTGTGAAGGTCACCGGCCAACAGCCCCAAGCGTTTTTCTGATTGCGCAATTTCAGTTTGCAATGCTTGTATGGTATGATCTATATTGTCTATCGTCAATAATTTATCTGATACAGATTGAAACTCATTCAACAACTCATCAATATCATTCACTCCGTGTTTGCGTTTCATGTTTTGAATCAAAGCGAGGCGTTCATTTACTTCCTCCAGTCGCTGACCATCAGGTTGTGCGGCATCTTTTAATTCAACCGCTTCGCGGGCAATGTCTTTCAATTCAATAACAACAGATTCTATGCGCTTTAACAGTTCGGCAGCCAAAGGACTGGCCTGACTGACTGATTTCATTTGCTGTTTTAAAACATTTAATGTATCAACGATTGATTGTTCATTATCGATTAATGACAATTGGGTTAAATCTGCAACTGCTCCTATCTGTTCTGCATTATTCAATAGATTTAATTCTGATTCCAATGTTTGCTCCTCACCTGTTACCAGTGCTGCTGTTTCAAATTCGGTTACCAAGTATTGCAAATAATCTTTCTCTTTCAATAGTGCCTGTTGTTTTATCTCCAGTTCACTGAGTAGCTTACATTGATTGCGATATTCTTTTAAATGCTTGCGGTAGGTCTCTAATGCATTGTGTAAACCGCTGAATCCATCGAGCACACCAAATTGAAATTCCCTTTCAACCAATAATGTATTATCATTTTGCGAATGCACATTGACCAATGATTCTGTGATTGCTTTAATCTGAGAAAGATTAACAGGCGTATCATTAATAAAGCTTCTGCTTTTTCCGGCATCTGTTATTTCTCTTCGGATGATAGTTTCCTTTTCATAGTCGAGACCAAGTGAATTAAACAGTGGTAAAAATAGTTTTTCATCCAATGCAAATACACCTTCGACTACACATTTTTTACCCCAGTCGCTTTTGGTACTGATATCTGCCCTGCTTCCTAAAATCAAACCGAGTGCATCTAAAATGATAGACTTTCCTGCACCTGTTTCACCTGTTATAATATTCAGTTTTGCAGATGGTTCAAAAACCAACTCGCGTATGATTGCAAAATTTGATATAGATAGTTTTAGTAACATTAATAACTCAATACTTTAGATAAATGCCATAAGGCTGGATCAATGCTTTTGCGTTTGGCGATGGCTTCTTTAAATGGCACAAGTGCTAATTGGTGATTCACCATACCAGCACATAGATTCGATTTGCCTGCCAGAAGTGCTTCAACTGCTGCATTGCCAAGAAATCCTGCCAATATGCGGTCGTTCGCTGTAGGTCGTCCCCCCCTTTGTATATGACCCAAAATAGACACCCTTACATCGCAATCATCAAATTCCTTTTTAAAATTTTCCGCCAAACGATAGGTCTTTCCTTCTGTTTCGCCTTCAGCAACAATGATGATGCTAAACTCTTTGACTCTTCTGTTTTTACTGGAGAAATGGTCCTTTAACGATTCATAATCATTCATCACTTCAGGCAACATGATGCCTTCAGCTCCACCGGAAATACCTGCATTTAAAGCAATAAAACCACTGTCTCGGCCCATTACTTCAACAAAAAACACCCTATTGTGAGCATCTGCTGTATCGCGAATTCTATCAATCGCATCAAGGGCAGTATTCACAGCGGTATCAAAACCTATGGTATAATCGGTACCGTATAAATCATTATCAATAGTTCCGGGTGCTCCGATGGCAGGGATACCAAATTCATCAAAGAAAATACCTGAACCTGTATAGGTACCATTGCCACCTATGCATACCAGTCCTTCTATTCCTGCATTTTTAATATTGTTATAGGCTTGTTCCCTTCCTTTCGAAGTCATGAATTCGCTACTGCGGGCTGTCTTTAGAATAGTACCACCCAATTGAATGATATTGGCGACATCACTTTTTTTTAATTCAACGAATTCATTGTCTATCATTCCTTGAAAACCGCGCTTTATCCCAACTACATCAACTCCGTTATAGGCTGCTGTTCTAACCACTGCTCTGATACAAGCATTCATACCCGGTGCATCGCCTCCTGAAGTAAAAACTCCAATTCGTTTCATAGTACGCAAATTTGCATAAAAAAAGCCGACTATTCAGCCGGCTTTTTAAAAATATTTTTTAATTTTTAGTATTTGTAGTCGAATTCTATATAGTCGTTATCTGCTCCTGCAGCGTCAACTACTGAAACAACTCTTATTAGTATATAAACAGGGGCTGTACCTCTGTCAACTTTAGCCAAAATCAACAAACCATCAGTAATACCGGCTACGTTATCTTTTACGTTTGCGCTACCAGTACCAATATTGCTATCCCACATTGATTTCAATTTATCTTCAGTATCAATTTGTGACCACTGAGAAGTGAAACCACCTTTAATAAATCGGGTAGAGTTACCGGATTTCCATGAAGCTGAAATAACTGAAGTTGAAGATTGATCAACGATATCGCGGAAAGCAGCATTAGCAGCATCTGCAGTAGAAATATTATCACTATTCAACAAATCATATGCACCAAAACCGGCACCTTTATTGTTAAATACACGTTGTGAAGAGATTTCTAACAATGGACCTGTAGCAGTGATAGTCAATGAGCTTTCACCTGTGGTAGCATCTTTATCTGTTGCTTTAAATTTGTATACAAAACTACCTTTTAATGCAGGTGGTAAAGTATCTATGATATCAATTGTATATGTTTTAAGGTTAGATGGTATCACCATTGTTTTAATAATCACTTCTCCTGCACCGTTGTAGTTTCTTGTAACTGTTAATGATTTTAACTCTATCTCGCTAGAGATTACCATACCAAATTTCATTTCTGTACCTTGCAAAAGTTTACCGCTTTGTGAGGTATAACCTGTTGTATTTTTAAATGTAACAGTTGGAGTTGGAGTTGGAGGAGTAGTACCACCACCACCATCACCACAACTGGTGAATAAAACTGAGGCCGTCAAAATAACCCCTAATGTAGAATAAATTAATTTTTTCATATAATATCTTATAATTATGTTTGGCAAATATATCG
>JAZKEQ010000066.1:0-14179 GCA_040386935.1 Bacteroidota bacterium
TGGATACAATAAAACCAGAGTGGAAAAAAGTAGAGTTTACACGTTTGCCGATTCGTTTGGGAGATGATGTTTTCAGTACAAAAGAAATCAGCAAAAAGAAAACAGATTTATTAGCCAAAGCAGTAAAAGCATTTAGTCTGTTGCTGGATATTTACAATGTTGATTTTGTGAGAGCATGTGCAACAAGTGCTATGCGCGATGCAAAGAATGCCGATAAAATCATCAAGCTGATAAAAAAAGAAACCGGTATTACCATCGATGTGATTACAGGCAATGTTGAAAGTAAACTCATCATGAATGCCTTCTTACATTTATTGCCTAAGAATGATACTTTTCTACATATTGATGTTGGTGGTGGTAGTACGGAGTTAACCCTGATACAGGATAACAAACCCCTTGTTGCAAAAAGTTTTAACATCGGTACTGTTAGAGCGCGTGAAAATAAAATCAAAGTTGAAGAAACCGAAAAGATGCATGCCTGGGTGAAAGAGAATGCCAGTTGGGTGCCGAAATTAAGAGGCGTTGGAACAGGTGGCAATATTCATAAAATTGGCGAATTGGCGAATGTGCCTACAGGTGGTTTTTTGAAATTAAAAAAATTGGAAGAGTTAACCGAAGATATTGAGAAATTAGATCAGCACGAAAGAATTTATCATTTGAAACTGAATCCCGACAGGGCAGAGGTAATTGATATTGCCGGTCGTATCTATCTCGATATTTTTAAACGCACCAATATCACAGAAATCATGACACCTTACCACGGATTGAAAGACGGGATTATTCAGGATTTGTGGGAGCGTTATTACAAGCGCCAAAAAGACTAAACCGTCTAAATAAAAAAAGGGGTTTTTCAACCCCGATTTTCAATCAAACAACTTATATTAAATAAATCCCGGCTTTGCGGGCCTCAAATTAAATTTTATTAACGCAACAGCGTTACTGTACCTCTGAAAGCAAATTCATCATTGTTTTCATATTCACCCGTAATTTTCCAGATATAGTTTTCCTGTTCACAAATCTGGCCGTTGAAAGTACCATCCCACTCGCCATTGATATCTGTTGTTTGGTAAACAACTTCACCCCAACGGTTGTAGATCGCGAATGTAAAATTGGTTGGTTTTACATTTTGCAATGAAGGTTTAAAGCCATCATTTCTGCCGTTATTGTTTGGTGTAAATGCATTTGGCACATAGCAGTAACCGGGAAGGTAAGTGCCTAGGTAATTAGGTTTGAATAAAGTATCTGAACAACCGAATTCATTTGTTTCAATAAGTTTAACACCAAATCTGCCGCTTGTTACCAGTGTAAAGTTTGGATTTCTCTGATTAGATGTTGCAATGATATCACCTAAGCTATCGCTTACAAACCATCTGTGAATAATTGCATTATTGGTCAGATTGGTCATTGAGAAATTCGCTTTAGGTAAATTCATGAATCTTACATTCGTATTGAAATCAGCATGTGGGCGTGGATTCACTGTAATGTATTCATACATTGTAACTGTAGTAGTACCACCATTGCCGGTAGCAATTAGTGTTACATCCCATTTGCCTTCAAATTCGAAAACGTGTGTAGGGTTTTTTTCAAATGCATCAGGTGATCCATCACCAAATATCCATCTGTAGCTGCTAGCATGTATGGTATTATTGGTAAATTTAACGGTCAATGGTGCACAACCTTCTACTTTATCAATAGCAAACTGAACTTCAGGTTTTGGATATTCAATAAACAATGGTTTAACGATATAATCAGAACACTGTTGATTGTAAACTGTGAAACGAACTTCTACATTGCCTGCAGCAGTATAGGTGTGCTGAGGATCTTTTGTGAAATTGATGGCTGACTTTGCAGTGCCGTCACCAAAATCCCATTCGTAACGCAGGTTGCTTACGTTGTTACTAATGATGGTTGGCTTACCTACAAAACTTACTGTTGCATTTGGTAATTTTGGTTTTTTAGTCAAGAAATCAAAATCCGCTACAGGTCTTTCAATTACTTTGAATACATCGCTGCCATCAGTACTGTCAACACAACCGTCTTTGTCATAACCATAAAGGATGATTTTGTATAAGCCATGTTTGTTGTATACATACGAAGGGTTGATTTCATTTGATAAACCACCATCACCAAATTTCCAGAAGAATCTCAATGCATTGGCTGATTCATTTTTGAATGTTACAACACCTTTTTCGCATGACTCTAATGGTGTTTTGCTGAATTTAATATTCAGTTTTGGTTTTACTTTTAATACCTGTTCTATAGTGTCTTTGCAATTGTAAACATTAGAAACAATTAACTGAACTGAATAGAAAGTGTCTTTCTCAAGTGATGAAGGCAATACTTTTGAAAAGCTTGAAGACATATAGGTTGTACCGTCATTAAAGTTCCATTCGTTTTGAGAATAGCTTTTTGTTTTATTGATAAATTGATACACACCTTTATCACAAGGGTCATTACGGGTTGCTTTTAATTCTGCAGTTGGTTTAGGGTATACCAAAACTGAAGCATATGCAGTGTCGTAGCAATTATAACGCTGTCTGCGTAAAGTGATTTTAGGATTGAAAGTCATGTTGCTTTCATTGATGTAAATATGTGATACGGTATCTTCAGACATACGGGCAGTATTGTCACCGAAATCCCAGAAGTTAGTGGCGTAGGTTTTTGAACCATTGCTCACTTTTACAACTAAATCAGTACAACCGAAAGTGGTATTTATTTTTAAAGGCTCTTTAGGTTTGTTTACCAGGAATACATTTTGGTAAGCAGTGTCTTTGCAACCGGTTGATGAAATAACTTCTAATGATACTTTGTAAATGGTATCTCTGTAGTTAGATGGACTGATGTAATATTTGTGACGAGGATTAATCATGGTAGAAGTGGTGTTGTCACCAAATTTCCAGTTGTATTTGTATCCACCTAAGCTGTTGTTGGCAAAGTTTACATTTTCTTTCGCACACATTGAATCTTTCATCAAATTGAAATCTGCTTCAGGACGACCCAATACCAATATCTGTTGATACACTGTGTCGCTTAAGCAACCATGAACTGAAGTTACAGCGTGGCTGATCATGTACAATGTGTCAAATAATTTTAATCCCGGCAATACGATGCTTTTGTTAGCACCGGCTTGTCCCATTTGTGTACCTACACCCCAAAAGTGAGTGTAAGGATTTACTGATGCATCTTTCAAGTCAACCATTAATGGGGCACAACCTTTTTTAGTAGAAGTTGTAAAGTTGGCAACCGGTTTTGGTCTTACTGTTACTGTTTGCATAGCAGTGTCTTTACAACCATGGATGCTGGTTACTTCATATACAATTTTGAACGCTGAGTCTTTGTTGCTGTAATTGTAATAAGTTAATGTGTCGTTTTTTGTAAAGGCAGTCACACCGTTACCAAACTTCCACTGGTGATTCAATGAGCCACCATCAAATGAACGCGATAGATTATCAGTGCTGATAACAAGTGGGGTACAACCGTTTAAGCGGTTCAGATTAAACTGCGCTTTAGGATCCGGGTGTACTGTAATATCCAATGTGGTACTGTCAGCGCAAACGTGTTCGCTGTAGGCTACTAATTTTACTTTATAAACAGTATCTCTGTAAGCAGATGCTTTGTAGTTGGCATTAAAATTCTGAGCAATTCCATTTACACCATTACCACTGTTCCATTTGAAAGACATGATGGCAATTTTTCCGGTGTCGTTTGGCAATGATTGATTGGTGAAATTAACTTTCAATAACTGGCAACCTTCAACTTTATCAGCTTTGAATTTAGCCAATGGATTAGGGTATACCTGTATTTTTTTAACAATTGAATCATTGCAACCATTGATGGTCGTTACTTTCAATACTACCTGATAAAAAGTATCTTTTGTTTTACTTGCAGAGAATGATGAAGCGGCATTAGCGGTAGTAGCAGTTGAACCGTTGTTAAATGTCCAGCGGTGTTGAAGTGTGCTAAAGTTATTGGTATTGTTAGTGGTTGATTTGCTTGTAAAGGATACAGCCAAAGGGCCACAACCGGCAGTAACATTTGAAATATAATCAGCAGTAGGGCCGGGGAATACTTTTACAATAGCAGTGGTAGAATCTTTACAACCCAACCAGTTAGCCACATTCAATTTTACATTGTAAATACTGTCGCGTTTTTTAGCTGAAGCATAATATGCAGTGGGGTTAGTTGTGGTAGATGTTTGACCATTGCCCAAAGTCCAGTTGTTGGTATAAGCATTGGTAGATGCGTTATTAAATACAACTTTTAATAAACCACAACCTGAATCTTTATTGCCGATAATGGCTTTAGGATTTTTAGGGGTGAAATATATTTTTTCAATTGAATCACCTTGACATGATGAAGCACTGGTGGCAATTAATTTTAAACGAACAATAGTAGAATCAGTATTCAAAATTGAATCAGCAGGATTCAAATTGGTAGAAATCAATTTGCCATTGGCATACCATCTGAAGTCTTTACCATAGATAGAGTTATTGACAACTTTGAAAGTTGCAGGTGCGCAGGCATAAGGTTGGTTAATACTGAATAATGCTTTTGCTCCCGGTTTAATTCTTACGTTGTGGAAGCTAGTGTCTTTACAACCTGAACCTGTACCGGCTATTAGTCTCACCTGGAAACTTCCTGCCAAAGAATACATGTGTTTGTGTAAACCTGTTGCAGAAGTTGTTCCTGAAGTATAATCACCATAGGTCCAATCGAACTGATTAGCGTTCGTAGAGTTATTGATGAATTTAAGTGAATCAAAAGTACAACCAACTGTATCACCACTGATAATTGATTTTGGTAAACCGTATGCAGTAAAAGTTTGTTTGAATGTATCTGTTCCACATGAATCTTTTACAACTAAGGTTACTGTATAGTTGCCGGCTGTTGTATAGATTTTTGAAGCAGGGCTTTTTAAAGTACTTGTAGTGCCATCACCAAAATCCCAGCTATAAGAAGGGTTTGTAAAGAAAGAGGTAGAAGTATTGGTATAGGCTACATTTAGTGGAACACAACTTCCGTTGATAGTTGCAAATTTTGCAGTTGGCTTATCGTTCACATAAATTGTTTGAGTTGTTGAAGATGTGCCACATGGGTTGGTGATGCTCAATTTGATAGAGTATACACCTGAGTTGTAGAAAGTATAAGATAGAATAGAATCAGTAAATGTTTGTGAACCGTTTTTATCTGTTACAGTCCATGTTCTCGTATAACCACGACCTTTAGAAGTATCAGTTACATTTAATACCAAAGGCTTGCAACCTCTGTTCAAATTGTAAACAAAGCCTGCTTTAGGTGTGTGGTACACTCTAATTTTCGATTGGTAAGTATCTTTACCACAACCATTTTTTGCAATCAGTGTAATGATGTAATCACCTTCAACTGCGTATTTATGTCTTTGGTCAGCTTTGCTTGTGATCCAACCAACGGTAGTGCCATCACCAAAATCCCAGAAATATTCTTTAGGGTCAGGCAATAAGCAGTATCTATCAGAAGACAAGTTTTGAAATACCCAATCTTTTGTTGGATCGCAACTTCCACTCACGTCCCATTTCGCTTTGTCTTTATCGCTTACATCTACAGGATTCCATGAGGTAATAGATGAACCACAGGCATTTTGTGCTTTTAATTCTATAATAGCACCGCAAACACCTTTTGTGTATCTGTGGTAGATAGTATCGGCATAAGCACCTGCAGCAAAATTATCTTTGTCGCCATTTCCCCAATCAATAGAGAAAGTGGTGTTGTCTGAAATATTGTACGAATTATTAACGATTCTCAATACAAAAGGAACACAACCTCTATTAGAACCTGATGGTGGTCCAATAATACCTGCAGTAGGCTGTCTTTGATTGTAGACAGTTCCGTATACTGTATCAACGCATGATCCGTTAACCGTTACTATTTTGACAGTATACACACCAAGGCTGCTGTATAAATGACTTTTAACAGTATTTGGCGCAACATCAGCACCGGTAAGGTCTGAATTACCATCACCCCAAAATATTTTCAGTTGCTTCAAAGTATCATTTGAAGTAAATCTGATAGAGAAGGTATCAGGGTCTGTAATGTATTGTATACAGTGTATCCAATAAGGATTGTAAGAAGGGTTGCCGATTTGGTCGACAATCTGCTTAGCATTGGTTGTTACTGTAACCGTTGCTGCAGACGATGAGTCGATACAGCCGGTTGAATCCTTTACAAACAACTTAATGCTGTTGCTGCCTACGTTTTTAAGGTACAGGACGGTTGAGTCCAGACCTTTAGTAGAGTCGATGGTAAAGTTATTCACTTTCCACCAGTAGGTAGCCTTTTTACTGTAAGTGCCTGTTGAAGTGTTTTTCACCTTCACAATGGTCGGTATCCCGCACGTGTGAGATGTGTTGTAAGTGAATACTGGCGCTATATTACAAGCGTGAGTATTTTTACCCAACAAAATAAAACCAAATAAAACTAAACTTTTTAAAACTAGATTTTTCATATCAAAATGTTGATAATATGTTCAAATTAGCTTCTAGAATTTAATCGCGCAATCAATTTTGAAACTTGATTTTATTTTTTTATTTTTTCATTTAATAGACTGATTTATAGATGCATTAATTTCGATTTGACACAAAAAAAAGGGGGAAAATCCCCCTTTTTGTTTAAAAATAAATTTAAAAAATTAAACGAAACTAAAATTTGACGTCAATACCCAGTAAAAAATTTCTCAAACTTTGAGGGTAATAAAAATTTTCGGTGGTGAGTTGGTTGCCATACACATATTTGTAAGTATACCCATTATTTGTGTAATTAATACTACCTAGGTTGTTCACAGCCCCTTTAATTACAAAGGTCTTCATGTTTTTTATTTTGAATTCCTTCTGAAAATTGAAGTTTAAAGTTGTATATCCTTTGATGCTTGAAAGGCTATTTTGGGTGTTATCCAAATACTGTTTTCCGACATATTTCAGATTCAATCCCAATTGCAGATTTTTAATGTGCTTATCCGTTACACCGATATAACCTATTACACTTGGTGAAAATGAAATATTGGTATTTTCATGAATCTCTCTTATCTCCACATTGTTGTCATAATCCAGATATACATCTGTGAATGATTCTATCCTATTGTTACTCAAAGTTAAATTGCCATCAAAAACAGTTTTACCATTAAAGAAGGATTTCATTCCAATTAATTCGATACCCATTCTGTAAGATTCGGCAACATTGGTTCGCAAAGGACTACCAACATCATTTAGAGCACCGGTTAACACCAATTGATTTTTGTATATCATATAATAGCCATTCACCTGAATAAAGTGATAGCGATGTTTCTTGATCCATCCCAATTCAATATCCTGCATGTTTTCAGGTTGAGGTAGGTCAGTAGGGTTGTTGTCAATAAAATCGCCTCTTACCGGTTCGCGATTGCCGATGCTATAACTGGCATAGGCCTGATGATGTCTATTAAAGATGTAATTAACACCAGCTTTAGGATTGATGAAGGTGTAATCCTGATCATAGTTGTAAGGCAACACATCAGAATTAATGCCTTTACTTGAATAGTTAATTTGTCTTACTTGTATCTCAGCCATTACATTCAGCTTGTCCATCGGTTTGTAATCCACTTTTGAAAAAGCATTCACTTCTTGTTTAATACTTGTGGCGCTGTAGTATTCATATTCTGTATTGCCGCCAAATGGTGCAGCAGTATTGGCCCATATTACTTTCCCGAAATGTTTCCCTTCGTAACGGGTAATGCCAATACCTGAATTAATTTTGAGATTATTCTTTTCGTAATCAAGGGTAGTAAAATTGCCATAGTAAATATTGTCCAGCCATTTTTGTCTCACCAGATCAGTAGTTGATATGGTATCACCTTTTGGAGAGATATAATCACTTACTCCATAATTAGAAAAGGAAGCATCTGTTTTATATTCTTCGTAATACCCTTTACCGGTTGTTGTGAAGAATGAAGATTTAACAGCCCAGTTTTTTCCAAGTTCTCTGCCGATGTGTAATTGGTAGTGGTTCTGCCAGTAATTATCCGTTTGATTCTTATAAGTATAGTAGTTGTATGTTCTGCCGCTGTTAAGTAAATTATCTTGTTGCTGAGCCGATAAATAGTTTCTGCCACTATACGCCATCATGCCTTCATTGTCGTTCTCAAATCTGCTTTGAGGTGTGCCATACCACGACTGATAGGTTTTTTCTTTTCCGCCAAAGCTTACAGCATTTACAGCCCATCTCTTGTAATAATAGTTCAGATTGAACTGAAAGGCCGATAAATTACTGCTGGCCCTGTCGATATAACCATCGCTGGTAATTTTAGACAAGCGGCCGCTGAAGCTGAAATTGCCTAAACGACCCGTGCTGAATTTCAAATTGCTTTTGAATGTGTTAAATGAACCATAGGATTGTTGTAGTTGCAATCCCGGTACTGAACTGTTTTCAATATTGTCAATACTGATATTGGCTCCAAAAGATCCATTGCCATTGGTGCTGGTACCAACACCACGTTGAATTTGTACATTATTGGTAGAGCTGGCCAAATCGGGCATGTTCACCCAATATACACCATGGCTCTCCGCATCATTAATAGGAATGCCATTAATGGTGACATTGATACGCGTTGCATCACTGCCTCTTATGCGAATACCTGTGTAACCGATACCTGTTCCTGCATCGCTTGTTGTAACAGCAGATGCTGTATTGCCGATGAGATAAGTGAAATCCTGACCAAGATTTTGTAAACTTAATTCCCGTGCGCTAACATTTGTGTAAGCAAAGGCGTTGTTTTGCTGTACCCTGGTGGCCTTCACTATAAAATTACTTTGTTCTATTGGCTTGGCTTGTAGAACAATGGTTGGAGCAATATTGTTGTTGATGACCAGCACTTCTCTTTTTTCGTGATAACCGAATTTGTAGAGTACAAGGGTGTAAATGCCGGGTTTGAGTGAGTAGCTGTATTTATTCAATACAAAATCTGTTGAATCTTTGCCAATGATTTTAGAAGCAACATCATCAATAGCAGTGCTATCGTCATCGCTGCATTTAAATTGTAATAGGTAATTTTGAGCCTTCAATCCTGAAACTGACAGAATAAGGCAAGTGAGGAATAACTTTAACTTCATTTTTTTAAATAATAAATAAAGTTTCGGTAGTTGAAATATATAAGCCTAAGAATACGGCCTTATTCCTTCAAGTTTTTCCTGTCGCAGTAAATTACACTTATCCAGGTATTATGGGTTTAATCTCAGCTAAATATTTTCAGCACCCCAAAACTTCGCTGCAAAGAAAACTAAAATTAAATGAAGAAAAGAAATTTATTTTTTAACCCTTCATGTCTTTTGCTACGGCAAAAAGCAAATCCTCTTTAAAAGGAGGTGCCATCAGTTGCACACCAATTGACAGAGAGGTGTCTGATGTTTCACCATTGGGAATAGAAAGGGCAGGGATACCTGCAAGATTCGCTTGAACAGTGAATATGTCGGCCAGATACATGGTGACAGGGTCGCTTGATTTTTCGCCAATTTTAAAAGCAGGAGTACTCGTAGTTGGTGTTAAAATCAAATCGTATTTGTCAAATATCTCAAGCGTTTTTTGTCTGATGAGTTGTCTTACTTTTTGAGCTTTGGTATAATACGCATCGTAGTAATCGCTGCTCAACACAAATGTTCCAAGCATAATTCTGCGTTTTACTTCTTTACCAAATCCTTCTGTTCTGCTTTTCTTGAATGTACTTTCAAGATCAGTTGCATTGGGGCTGCGGTAGCCGTACATCAATCCTGAAAAGCGACTCAAATTGCTACTGGCTTCTGCAGTAGTGAGTACCTGATAGCAGGGAACCATCGCATCGAGATAAGGAAAGCTGATGCCTTCAACAGAATGGCCTTTGGCTTTTAAATCTTCAATAAAAGCTAATGTATTGTCTTTGATGGCTGCATCCAATCCATCATTATTCAGACACTCATTGATATAAGCAATTTTTAAAGGGCCTTTAACAGTCTTCACATTGGCATCAATTGAATTGCCCACCGCCATTGTTGCATCGTTTTCATCGTCACCCGACATTACACTCATTAACAATGCCATGTCTTCAACGCTGCTGGTAAATGGACCAATCTGATCGAAACTACTTGCAAAAGCAATCAAACCCCAACGGCTGATACAGCCATAAGTAGGGTAGAGGCCATAAGAACCGGTAAAAGCTGCAGGTTGTCTGATAGAACCACCGGTATCACTACCTAAAGCAGCTAAACACATGTCGGCTTGAACAGCTACAGCGCTTCCGCCACTGCTGCCACCCGTTACTCTTGTATTGTCGCTTGCGTTTAAAACAGGGCCGTAAGCTGAATTCTCATTGCTGGCGCCCATTGCAAATTCATCACAATTAGTTCTGCCGATAATGATGGCATCTTCTGCCAGTAATCTTTCAACGACTGTTGCCGAGTAAAGTGATTCGAAACCTTCGAGTATTTTGGAAGAGGCTGAAGAGCGGTGACCTTTATAAACAATATTGTCTTTAATAGCAATCACCATTCCGGCCAATTTGCCGGCTTTGCCCGTTTGCATTTTCTCCTGAATGGTTGTGGCATTATTGCGCGCTTCCTCTTCAAATACTTCTAAGAAAGCATTGAGTTGCTTTTGAGAATGAATTTGTTGTAAATAATAATCAACGAGGGTTGGCAAAGAAATAGTGCCGGCTAAAATTTCCTTTTGAATTTCAGCCAATGAGGAGAAACGCTTCTTCATGAATCCGGTGTATAGAATTATTTTTCGTCAGTAGGCTTATCTTGCATGCCTTTTTCAATTTCGCTCTTCACATTGTTCTTAGCGTTTTGAAACTCGCGCATACCCTGACCAACACCACGCATTAATTCAGGAATTTTTTTACCTCCGAACAAAATAAGGATTGCAACAATGATCAGAATGATTTCAGTTGCACCTAAATTTCCTAAGAAAAGAATTGTTGTCATTTTGCTTGATTTTAGGACGCAAAGGTAACTAATAATTACGGTTTTAGCATAAAAAAAAACACTTATCTGATTTTGAAAACCTATGCCCTTGTAAGATCTTATTTATCAAATCCTTGGACCCTTGGGCTGCAAGGGTCTTACTTCTAAATTTACCTGGTGAAAATTATCGGGTGTTTTCAATGCATACAGCATCATGCCAGCAATATCATCCGGCATCAGCATATAATCATGCGGCTGTATGTTCGGGCTGTTTCTGAAAAAATCAGTTTTTACTGAGCCCGGATACACGCAGGTAACTTTAATTTTAAAGTCACGCAATTCGCGCCATAAACTTTCGCTGAATCCTTTCACGGCCCATTTAGTCGCACAATAACCACTCACCATGGGCATGCCTTCTAATCCTGCAGTACTCGCAATATTGAGAATATGTCCCGAACCGCCTGCTTTCATTACAGGTACAGCCAACCTGGTGCAATAAAACATGGCATCTACATTGGTGCGGGTCATTTCATGCCATTCTGAAAGTGGTAGGTCCTCAACATTGCCAAAGTATCCCAATCCGGCATTGTTTAAAAGGATATGTAATTGCTGGTTGGTGGCTTGTAGTATTTGTGTAAATGCTTTTTCAACTTCGGGATATTGTTGTACATCGCACTGAATAAATGTAAAGTTGGTATGTTGATGTGGCCAAGGATTGCGACCAAGTCCAAAAACGATGACCCCTTCGGCCAGTAAACCTTTCACCATGGCTTCACCAATACCCTTGCTCACACCTGTTACAACAGCATATTTATTTTTAAGATCCATGTTGCAAAAATAGGTGCTCTACACGAATCTTAAGTAGCGGTTGTTGCAAGATTTCTTTCAGCCTGAGCCAAATGCCTTTCGTTGTGAGCAATAATAAATCCAAATACATCACCCAGTTTTAATCTGATAATAGTAGAAATAGAAATGGGAATTCTGATGGCATTCAGATTCTTTTCTTTCGATTGTTTAAGTAATTGCAGCAGGGTTTCCTGTTGGTGTAAAAATTCTGCTACTGCCGCATGTCCATCGGGTTGAGCAATTGGGACATGTGCTTTGAAAGTTTTCATCTTCTTCATCTTTTCTCCCGGCAGCATAAGTTGAGTAAAGTAATTGCCCAACCACGTGCTTTTAAATAGATGATCAGTGGCTTGTGCTTGATTTTTGATAAGGTGTTTTTGAATTTGTGGCAGATAATAATCGCCATATGAATTCAGGTGAGCAAAGCATTGTGCTATGCTCCATCCACCTGTATTAGAAGGCGTAGAGAGTGTTTGACTGTCGAGGTTCTGATACACCTTTGACACCAATGCCATATGTTGTTCAACCTTTTCGGTCAGTTGGTTGATAAGACTTTGTTGAGATACGCTTTTCATGGATAATGCTTGTTTTTAACAATGCAAAGATGTGGCTGATGCAATTAACAGGAATTGGTAAATACCAAGATTTTAATTTATCTGTTAATTTTATAATCGATTAATTCCCATGAATAATTATCTGATACATTATAGCGACTAATGATGCCGACATCTTTAGCCCAGTAATAAACCACTGTTGGTTCTGTCATGTTATTGGTCATAACATCTTTTCCAAACCATGTGTTATCGTGTTCTACCTGAAATCTTAAAACATTTGAATATGTTTTGCCCCTTAAAGTAATGGTGTTATCAATTCCTATATAGGTTGTTTTGCTATAGTAGTCATTGAGCGTTGTTTCCGATGAGAATGGGTCAGTAAAGGCATATCGCTTGCCACCTTCTGAAGTTGTTCGTGTTAAATGAACGGTATGAGTAGGTGGTACATCAAAACTGTAACTGCAGGCATGGTAACTTGATGTGACATCTGTAATCAACCATTTATTAAATGAACTGTAAATAGTTCTGGAAAGATAATCATATACCACAGTAGAGTAGCCATGATCATATTCATGACACTGATTAACAATTGAATCAAATTTGAATTTGCGAACAGTTTGAGTATCTAACTCACCGGTTTTATTATTCTTGTAAATCCACCAACTTCCTGTATCTGCATACAAGTAATTTTTAGAACCTTCAAGTGTCATGCGGAAAGTAGCCGGAGGGCATTCTCCTGTTTCATTACAGTTTTTGTCGCGGCAACTGCTTTGAAGAAAAAAGAATATGACAATAAACAGGAGATTTAATTGGAGCCGCATAATCTATATAACACTTTATGAAGCCCTACCCCCCAAATGACTACCAAAAAATGGATTAAATTTTTATTCGGTTGATCAACTTGCTAAAATTGGTGGCATCTATTCCAAGATAGTTGGCCAGATATTTATGAGGTACCAGTTGTAAAATATGTGGACTGCGTTTTAATAGCTGTTTGAACTTGTCTTCAGAAGTGTAGCACTGCAATTCTACCAGTCGTTCCAAGACACCCGAAAGGGTATGAGTAAGACCTTTATTGATAAGCAAGGCAATAGCGGGTCTTGAATTAATGAGGTGATTTAATTCTTCAAATCCGGTTCTTAAAAAAGTGGAAGGTGTTAATGTTTCATAAAAATAGCGGGAGGGTTGTTGCAAAAGCATTGCATCCAGTACACCTCCAAATGATGGAGAATATGTAAATACCAATGTTGCTTCCCGACCCTGGTCATCGAAATAGAAAACACGTTGAACACCTGAGAGTACTACATAAAGATATTTTTCTTTCTCACCCTGAGTAGTAAGTGTTTCTTTGCGGCCTGCACTTAACGGTTGCCATATTGCTGAAAAGGCCTCCCAGTCGCTCTGAGGCAAAGGCTGTACAGCATCAATTAATTGTTTCAATACCTGCAATGAATCCTGCATATTCGAAACAAAAATAGTCAAATAAAATAAAGCTTATCGCAATAAAGTAATGGTCCCCTTGGTGGAGTATTTGCGGCCATCAAAACCCGAATAGGTGCAGTAATAAATGTAAACATCCTGAGGTTGATCTCTTCCTTTGTATGTGCCATCCCAGCGGGCATCTAATGAATTGCCAACAAATAATTTTTCACCCCAGCGATTGAAAATACTGATTTCAACAGTTTTTAAAGCCCCGCCTTTCATGATATAGGTATTGTTGTTGTCGTCATCATTTGGAGAGAAGGCATTTGGCAGGTAAAGTACCGGTTCAAAGTCAAAGCAAATTTCATTGCTCCAGGTAGCTGTATCGCTACCGATTTTAGTGGCTTTTATTCTATA
>JAZKEQ010000067.1:0-10106 GCA_040386935.1 Bacteroidota bacterium
CCTGACATGGCAAAGAAAAATCCTGCATAGGCCCATTCCTTCAACAAAGGGAATTTTGGCATCAGTACTGTAATGACTCCTAAAAATTTCCAAACGGCCAATATTGATAGAAAGTATAAAGGATAACCCAAATCATTGAACAGGTCAACTTCCTCTTGCATCTTAATAAATTGCACAATACCACTTGACACCATTCCTAACGACAGCCAAACTGTGGCGATCCAATAGATAATTTTGTTTCTTTTTTCCATATTATTTTTTATTTAAGTTTACTTATAATTTCCTGCAATCTGTTATGCGCCATATTAATACCTTGGGCAAACGGCATCTGCAACATTTGATCCCTTAGTTCTGTTGATTTGTATACAATATGCATGGTCAGTTTGCTTGTATTATCTGTTAACTTTTCGAAATCCAAAAACTCCAATTGAACAGCAAATGGTGTATTCTCCATTTCAAATGTTCTGGTAATTTTTTGGTTGGGTATAAACTCATGTATTACACCATTGAATCCATGTTTATTACCCCTTGGATCTGTTGTTACAAACTGATAACTCCCATGATTTTTACATTCAAGCTTCATCACTTTTGTCCCCATCCATTGTTCCACTATTTCAGGTTCTATATAGGCTTTAAACAGCAATTCTAAAGGCAAATCAAATTCCCTTGTAATCACTAATTCCTGTTTGCCGGCTTCGGCAGCAATTTTTGTTTTAAGTTCCATGTAGTTTATTTTTTTAATTGTTGTTTTTTCATAACAGCTTCCAATGTATTAAACCTGTCATCCCACATTTTGCGGAATGCCTCAATAAAATCTGCAACGTCTTTCATGCCTTTTGCATTAATATGGTAATAAATCTCTCTGCCGGTTTGCTTTTGTTTGAGCAATTCACATTCGGTCAGTATTTGAAGATGTTTTGATATTGTAGGGCGGGCGGTATCAAAGTTTGAAGCTATGGCTCCTGCAGTCATTGCTTGCGAAGCCACCAACAACAATATGGCCCTACGTGAGGGATCGGCTATGGCTTGAAAAACATCTCTTCTTAAATTCATAATATTCAAACGCTACAATATGTAGCTATTTGACTACAAATGTATGTGTAGCTATTTAACTACGCAAATTTATTTTAAAATTTATGGGAATATAATCGAGCTTTTAAATTAGAAAGGGCTGCAGAAGCAACTTATATCAATCGAAAAAACAATTGACCTAACAATCTAAAATAATTGCTCATTTAGATAAAACTACAGCTTTATAAATTGTAAAGTTTCAGCTTGTGTTCCGTTTATAAAAACTTGAAACACATAAACACCCTGCGGAAGCTTAGAAACATCAATATCCGAGTGATGTTCATTGACACTTGTTTCAAGTACAATTTGACCAAGGCTATTCAATATAGATACTTGAGCTTTAATACCACCATTCAATCGAACAGTTAAAACATTATTGACAGGATTAGGGTAAAGCATACTGTTGGCTACTTTAAGACCTTTAACTCCCACATTGTGGTACAATATTGTAACGGTTGCTGTATCCGTCAAAGTTTCTGGACAAACACCGCCTCCTGTAGTTGCTCTATACTTTGTAGTTGCATTTAGATTACTGAAAGATAAAACTGTATCTGTTTGTTGAATGGTATCCCAAACATTTGTTATTGTATCCAATGATTCCCAAAGTACTACAGGATGTGTAGCGCCTTTTAAATAAATACTGCCTGATGCAGGCGCATAAAGACTATCACTTTTAAACAAGCTGCCTCTTCTCCATTGTACAACAATTAAATCAGCAGAATCAGGAATATCATCAGGACAAAATCCACCATCAATCAATACGCGGTATTTTATATGGGTTTTTATATCTGAATAACTCAAAGCATTGGTCGTGTTATTTATTGCTGTCCATGTTTTACCACTGTCAACTGATGATTGCCAACCACTGATAGTTCCATTTTTATTTCCTTTTAATGACAACACGCCATTATTTTTCCCCTCACATACATTTGTATCGCCACTGATTTTACCGGGCACAATAACACAATCATTATTAACTATCCATTTAAGCGTATCGTTTAATTGATTGACATCGCCCGGACGTGTTACCCATACTTTTAAAGTATGTGCACCACAAGCTGATAAATCTGCTTTGACAGAGAAAGAAAAACTCCATGAAGCGCCAGGGAATAAATTAGAGCTGAGAAACTGACTGACAACACTACCACCATTTACTGTATAGCTCACTGTGATAGTATTAGAAGGCATCACCACACCGGAATTATTATTCACTAAAACATTGACTGTTTCTGCATTACTCAGTTGGCAACCACCACTTGGAGAAAAGTGATTTTGCAGCCATACATCCTGAGCAGAAATATTTTTAGAAAGTGTTAAAAAAAGTGCAAGAATTGCAAAAGGGAAAATGTTTTTCATATTATATGTTTCAAAAAATAACAGCGTGCAAGTTAGTTGATTTATTGCCGATTGACAAATATCTACCTAACAACAAGATTATTAGTAAAATAACTTTAAGCCGCATAAGACTCAAAGTAAAATTACACTTAAAGGGAGATTCGAGTTCATATCAAATATGAATCTCCCTGTAAGCAATTGATCAATAAATAATTTTACTTTCCGGTTATAAATACCTTATAAAACATCCCTGCTAATGCTGCAGCTGCTACCGGTATCAAAACAAACAACCACAGTTGTGCCAATGCCCAGTCGCCTACAAACAAAGCCTGACTGATACTCCTGGCAGGATTAACAGAGGTATTGGTTACCGGTATACTGATCAAGTGAATTAACGTAAGTGTTAAACCTATGGCAATACCTGCAAAACCCTTTGGTGCCTTATCGTCAGTAGCACCCAAAATAATCATGAGAAACATAAACGTCAATACAAACTCTGTTACAACAGCTGCCAGCATACTGTATTTACCCGGAGAATGCTCACCGTAACCATTGGCTGCAAAATCACCTATATCACTTCCATTACCTGTTACAATGATATACAATACAGCTGCGGCTGCAATACCACCTAAAATTTGAGAAACAATATAACCCGCTACATCCTTTGTCACCATTCGTCCACAGGCCCATAATCCAATGGTAACAGCAGGATTTAAATGAGCACCTGAAATATGACCAAATGAATAGGCAATGGTTAATACCGTTAAACCAAAAGCCAGAGAAACGCCCACCAAACCGATACCCACATCAGGGAAACCAGCTGCTAATACAGCACTTCCACATCCGCCAAATACCAACCAAAATGTTCCGATGAATTCCGCAAAATTTTTCTTCATTGTTGTTTGTTTCCTACTCTTATGGCTTTTCGGTTTTGCCCCGTTTTTTTAAATGGTCGCTGGACTCCATTATTTATTTTAAGCTACAAAATGGATTAAAAACATCCTTCTGCTTTCACAATGATAATCAAATTTTCGGCAACATAATCAACATGAATTGCCCTTTGTTTTTTCAAGACAATCTCACTTTGAATATATATTACAATGAAAAACTATCGCATCCTTGAAATTTCATTCACTCTATTGGCATCCAGTTTCAGAAATGTAAACAACATCATACTGAAACTAAAGAGCGATGATCCCCCATAACTCATAAATGGCAGAGGAATACCAATAACGGGCAATACCCCTAAGGCCATGCCTACATTGATGAAAAAGTGAAAGAATAATACCGATGCAGTGCAATAGCCATACACTCTGCTGAATACATTTTTTTGTCGCTCAGCCATATAATACAAACGCCCTATAAAGAGCAAGTACACCATCACAAACAAACTTGAGCCTACAAAACCATACTCCTCGCCTACAGTACAAAAAATAAAATCGGTATGTTGTTCAGGTACTAGTTTCGCTTTTGTTTGTGTGCCGTTATTAAATCCGTTGCCTAACCAACGACCGGCACCAATACTAATTTTAGACTGACGCACATTATAACTGTAGTCGCGCTTTGAAGCCTTCGCATCTTTTTTATTGGGATCAATTTTAAACAAACTGAACTCTTTAGCCTTGCGTGGATAATACTCAGCAACGTCTTGATTGAGCGTTACCAATATACGCTGCTGCTGATGCGGCTGCAGTACTTTGGCAAATATAAAATCGACACTGAGAATGAAAACAGATGAGGTGGCAAATACCAATATCAGAAGTATCAACATCTGCCGCATTTTTTTGAAAAAATAGGCCACAGCTCCGCATAGAACAAGAATAGTAGCGATGAGATAAATGGAAGGAAACAAAATGGTAAAAACAAACAACACAGCCATGTATATCCCTATTACTAACCACCAACCTGACAATCCTTCGCGGTACAATACCAATACAAAACTGACAAACACCAAAGCCGATCCTGTATCGTTTTGAGCCAGGGTCAATGCCATTGGCAATAAGATGATACCGAAGCATATCAATATATTGCGCTTACCTTCGAATTTTATATCGAATGTCCCCAAAAATTTGGCCAAAGCTAGGGCAGTTGCGTACTTTGCAAACTCACTGGGTTGCAACTTAAACGAACCAATTTTAAACCATGCCTGTGCCCCTTTATTAAAGGAGCCTGTGGCCAACAATATGAGCAACATGGCGATGATAATGACATAAATACCATAACCTGAGAAGTTGAAAAAATCGGGGTCGAGTAACAGAATCAGAAATACAATAACAGCAGTAATCCCTATCCACAAAAACTGTTTGCCGTATTCCATTTTTAAATCGAAAATGAAATTATTGTCTAGGGTACTGTTGGCCGAATAAATATTGATGGCTCCAAATGCCACAATAAGAATATACAACACCACTGTCAACCAGTCGATTCTTATATTTTCTTCGCTTCTTCTGTAATTGTTCATGGCTTTGGTTTAGGCAATTGAAGCGGTAATAATGGTTTAACAATTGTTGAATCCGGTTTTGGTGTATTGTAAATATCAGCACCTACCAAATTAGCATTCAACATGCGATCGAGCATATCCTTGCGCTTAGTAACAGTTTTATCGGTAGCCAGATAACGTTCTATCATCAAATTAGCAATAGGTGCTGCATAAGCATTTCCAAAACCTCCATTTTCTACTACTACGGCAATGGCAATTTTCGGATTGTCTCTTGGAGCAAATGCAATAAATATAGAATGGTCTTCACCGTGCGGATTTTGAGCAGTTCCTGTTTTACCGCAAATCATAATGCCTTCTATTCCTGTTCGTCCTGCTGTACCACCCGGAACACATACACGGGCCATACCTGCAATGACCGTATCAAAGAAAGAAGGATTAATCAATGTTTGATGCTTGATTTTATATTTTTCAGGTAAGATTTTATTGTCACCAATTGCCTTTACAACATGTGGTGTGTAATAATAACCGCGGTTAGCAATTATAGCCACCTGATTCGCCATTTGCAATGGTGTTAATCCTATTTCACCCTGACCGATAGACAATGATATCACATTGCTCGAACGCCAGTTTTTACCAAATACGCGTTCGAAATACTGGGTCTTTTTTAATATCCCCGATGACTCTTCCGGTAAGTCGATATCTGTTTTCACGCCTATACTGAAACTATTCAGGTATTTGGCCCACTGAACATAAGCATCTTGTACGCTGGCATATCTTGGATTATCAAGTATACTTCGGTACACATAACAGTAATAGGCATTGCAACTGATACCGATACTGTGCTCAAGGTCGAGCGGTGAACCGTGCGGGTGACAACCAACAGTTAATGAACCCATATGATAACCCCCATGACAAGGGTATTTTGTATCAGGGAACAAGACACCTTCCTGCATACCAATCAATGCCTGTAATGTTTTAAATGTTGACCCGGGAGGGTAAGGTGCTTTTAATGCGCGATTGAATAATGGTTTACGAGGATCGAGCAACAACATACTGAAATTTTTATTCCGCTGTTGACCAACCAATACATTGGGATCATAATTGGGACTGTTTATGATACTCAACACCTCGCCTGTTTGAGGTTCTATTGCCACAATGGATCCAATTTTATTTTTCATCAGCAACTCGCCATACTGCTGCAAATCTAAATCAATGGCAGCTATTAGATTATCGCCTGCCCAGGGCAAACTATCAAATTTGCCGCCTGCAAAGCTCCCTTGTTGTTTACTGAATTTATCTACGAGAACAATCTTCTTACCTTTCTTTCCTCGCAAATAAGTTTCATAACTTTTCTCCATACCTGAAGTACCTTTGCTGTCTCCGGGTTTATAATACTTATCGGCCTGCAGTTGTTTTTCTGTTACCTCACTGATATACCCCAATAAGTGAGCAGCGCCATTGATATTGTAACGCCTGTCAATTTTTGTTTCTATAAAAAAGGAAGGGTATTCGTAAATAATTTCAAGCAACTGAGAATAGATTTCGTAAGGCAAACTTTTATAAATAACAGATGCTTCTCTGGGATTGTAACGGCTGGCTTTTTTGATACGACTATTCAAATCGAAGGTGTCAATTTGCAACACACTGCACAATTTCACCTTGTCTATATTTTTAATTTTCTGAGGCACAGCCATCAGGTCATACACAGCATCGTTGTATACCAGCAACTTGCCATTCCGGTCAACAATGGTTCCACGAGCCGGGTATATGGTAATTTCATTCGACCCGTATGACAGTGCTTTGTAATAATTTGAGGTATCAACTATCTGAAGAAAAAACAAACGTGTAATAAATACAATCCCGATAAATACCAGAACGATAAAAAACACAATCAAGCGGCTGCTTTTTTCCATAAATCTGAATGATTAAGCCTTAGATGGTTTATAGATTAAATCTTCGAGGGTAATGGTAAACAAAAAGGTGATTAAACTGCTGAGAATAACAGAAGGTAATCCCACTAAAAACAAATTCTGTCCCATTGATTCAACCAAACAAAATGCCAAATGATAGATGGCAATAAACGAAAGGAAATAGGTCCATTTCCATGGTCGGCCTTTCTTTGATGTCCATATTTTATTATCTTCTTCACGACCCGAAATTTCATTTTCGATATCGCGTGTGGCGTAGTACCTCACAAAACCAACAAGTGTGCATACCGATGCATTAACACCCATTGTATTAAAGAATACATCCATTATTAAACCTGCACTGAACGATACGAGTATCATCCATACATGTGACATTTTTGGTGGCAATAACAATAAGAACATTACCATTAATTGTGGTTGAAGATATAACCCTATTGAATGATTGACATTGACATTATTAATGACCAGCAATTGCAGCGTCAGCAACAATGCATATAAACCGAGGTATTTGACAATATCAAGAAACATGTTTTATTTATTGTTCAGTTTATTTTCTAGTTCTTCCAGTTCTTTTTTAAACAAATCCTTCACCACATATACTGTACTTATTTTTCCAAAGTCAACAGCCAATTTTACTTTTATGTAATAGAAACTTTCAGAAGGTTTTGTTTCAATTTTTTGCACCGTACCAATGGGAATATTTTCAGGTAAATTGCGCAGATACGGACTCGTAACGATATGGTACCCTACTTTTATCTGTTCATATTTATTGATACGCTGTAATTCTATAAAGTTAGGATCTTTGCCTGCCCACTGAAGTGTTCCTCTTGAAAGATTCATCTCTTCTATTTTGGGTGCTATCATCATGTTGCTGTTGAGCAATGATTGTGCTACACTGTAATTTTCTGACACTTCAACTATTCTTCCTACAACTCCTTCGGGGCAAAAAATCCAAAGCCCTTTTTCAATGCCAGAGGTCGTGCCTCTGTTGATGGTGATGTAATTATTCTGTAGATTGATGGTATTAGTGATTACCTCGGCAGGAATGTATTCGTAGCGCTGCTTGTAAACGGTATCATTAACAACAAATACTTTACGCGACTCAATGATGTAATTATCTTTCAATTGCTTTCTAAGCCTTAGGTTTTCGTTTGAAAGGGCTTGATTTTTATGATACAGATTGAAATAATCAAAAATAGAATGGTTAACCTCCTGCACTTTACCGGCTATCTGTCGTGTATTACTAAAATAGTAAGCCGACTGATAGACATTATTTCTTACAATAATAATGATGCAAAATATCTCAAGGAGTATAAATAACAACACATGAAGTTTGCTTTTTAAATACCTGAATATCGCGTTCATTGAGAAATATTATCGCTTATGAAGTCATCAAGAATTTGAATTTACCGATATTTTTCAATGCAATACCTGTACCTCTTACAACTGCTCTCAGGGGATCTTCAGCAACGTGAACGGGCAGTTTTGTTTTAGCCGACAAACGTTTGTCGAGGCCACGCAACAAAGCTCCACCACCTGTCAGGTGTATACCGGTTTGGTAAATATCTGCCGCCAGTTCAGGTGGCGTATTTTCCAATGCCTTTAATACTGCTTCTTCCAGTTTAACGATTGATTTATCGAGTGCTAAAGCTATTTCAGAATAAGATACAAATACTTGTTTTGGTATACCGGTCATTAAGTCGCGGCCATATACTGCGTAATCCTCAGGTGGGTTATCCAATTCAGTAAGGGCTGAGCCGACATTGATTTTAATTTTTTCAGCTGTTCTTTCACCGCACAACAGATTGTGCTGGCGTTTCATGTATTCGCTGATGTCCATATTGAATTCGTCACCCGCTACACGGATAGACTGGTCGCAAACAATACCGCCTAATGCAATAACTGCAATTTCGCTGGTACCACCCCCGATATCGATGACCATATTACCCATTGGGGCAGTAACATCAATACCGATACCCACAGCCGCAGCCATTGGTTCGTGTATCATGTAAACTTCTTTACCACCTGCTCTGTCGGCACTATCTTTTACCGCTCTTTTTTCAACCTCGGTAATGCCCGATGGAATACAAATCACCATTTTGAGCTGAGGGGAAAAAGATTTGCCTGATTTATTGATTTTTTTAATCATACCGCGAATCATGTGTTCTGCTGCATGAAAATCTGCAATAACACCGTCTTTAAGCGGGCGAATGGTTTTAATATTATCGTTTTCTTTTCCGAACATCTGCATGGCCTCATGACCAATTGCAATGACTTTTCCTGTGCTTCTTTCCATAGCAATGATTGAAGGCTCATCGACAACTACCTGATCTTTATGAATAATCAGTGTGTTGGCTGTTCCTAAATCTATTGCCAGTTCTTGTGTAAAAAAATTAAACCATCCCATGTTGTGGTGCTATATTTTAAATTGTGTGTTAACCATCGCAAAATAACAATATTATATAGGATAATTTACCATTGTGAAAAAAAAATTTTAATGTTTTTTTAAAAAAGATTTGCAAGTTAAAAGAAATAAGAGGTCCTTTGTTCTAAAGTTTGACCCAAAAAGTTAAAAATCATGGAAAAAAGAAAACCGGGAAGACCCTCTAAAAATGACTCCAGGAGAGTCGAAATTTTAGACAAAGCCGCCAGCTGTTTTACCCTCTATGGCTACAATAAAACAACGCTTGATGACATTGGCGATGCACTTGGCTTTAACAAAGCTGCTCTGTATTACTATTTCAAGAATAAAGAAGAATTATTCAGCCATGTAATGAGTCATGAGTTGGAGCGTCTTTTTGATATTCTTAAATCTGAAACTGAAGCAGTATCGGGCTTTGACAACAAAATGATCAAGTATTTTGAAGTGCGTACCGATGTGTATTTGGGTTTATTTAAGTTGAATGGTTTATCTAAGGATAATATCATCAATCTGAATGAATCTTTAACGGTGCTTTACATTCCTTTCAAAGAGAAAGAAATTGATTTTTTGATTAAAATTGTAAAAGCTGAAAATTTCAATTACAAGGATCCCGAAATCAGAAAAATATTGAATCTGATTATTGAAACCCAATCTGCTATTACCATGAGTTCAATTTTATTGAACAACATTGAACAGGATAAGGCTAAAACTGAAAGCCTGAGACAGGTAAAGAATACCGTCCTCAAACACTTCCTGCACTCTATTAAGACTAATTATATTCCCTGATTAGAATAAACCGGGGGTTTGAATAAGAAAAAATGCAAGCCCACATCGCACCGCTACAACCTGCTGCCCTTGCTGCGTTCCCACCCTGGGGGAGTTCACAGGGAGCTGGTCGTGCAGACTTGCG
>JAZKEQ010000068.1:0-34841 GCA_040386935.1 Bacteroidota bacterium
AGACTTCTTAGTATCCAGATAACGGAGATAAGAACTTACATGCCTATCCTTCTTGGTTTCATAAATATCCTTAATGGTTACTAAAATACCTGTTTCCTCTACATCACCAAAATGAGGATTAATACATGTCGGGAATGTTTTCATCGTAGGGCTCGTATTCATATAAGCATTGAATAATGGCGGGATATTTTCACCCAGCTCCCTTACTCTGGCATTCAATACATGATGGCCTTGCTTGTAATCAAGACCCTTCAAAGAATCAATAAATTCAGTTGTATCAGAACTTGGAAACACCTGATTTTCTACAATAATCAAATTCTCATTGTCAGGAAAATAATGGTGCATGAAAGCAATGATTAAATCCCGTGCTTCCCTCTGAAAATGCCTGTACATAGTCACCTTCCCATAAAAATAGTCGTTATCAGGATGATTGATGATTAACGCTCCCAAACCATCCCAAAGGTTATCTAAACTGAACAAGCCTTTTCTATTTTCGCTGCTCGGCTGATACTTTGGCTGAACAAAAGAACGTCCCAATTCAATAGTTTTCAAAAAGTAATGGTTCTTCATCCTTTCACTGAAACTGTATATCTCTGAAGTAGCTAAATGGTAATCACCATTGGTATCTCTGGCATTAATAGTATGAATATAGCGGTAGCCGCCTATAATTTCCTTATCTATCGGCTCCCAGACAATCAACTGTTGGTAGGCGCTGTCACCATAGTCGTATTCGTCCAAATCACAATCTTTGCCTGTGCCGCCTCCTGCTGTACGAAAGGATAATTCTCTTAAACGTCCTATTTCTTTTAAAACATTGGGGGCATTATGGCAATTGACGATATATAATTCATTATTACCGTTATTGGTAGGTCTTACAAATACGCTCTCATTCAATTCGCTTGCCAGCAATTCTCTATCTATGGGGGCAATTATTTCCTGCATTTGTATGGTCTTTTTGAGGTGCTAAATTAATGAAAAAATTATTTTTGTTTAAATTGATGGTAAAACGTTTCAAAATCTCCATCTGGATTATCTTTCAATGTATACACGAAATGTCGCATAGCATTTGCTATTCTATGATGTTCTCCAATATTTTTTATCAAGTAGGCAGGAATAGGTCTGCCAAAATGCACCGTAATCGTTTTGCCTTTTTGTTTGAACATTTCAGCAGGTAATAATAACATTTCGATGTTCAATTTAATGCCCAGACGCTTGCGCCAAAGGGAAATATTGTAAAACAATTTGCTGTTCTGGCCTTCTATGAAGGTCGGTACAATATCTGTCTGATACTTCACCGATTTGGTAATAAAACTCTTGTGCCAATCTAAATCAAAAATGCGACCGTTTTGTTTGCGAGACACCATACCGGCAGGGAATATTAAAACCGCTTGATCTGATGCAAATAAACGCTCCACTTGTATCAGTGATTTTTTAGCATTTGCCCCGTGTTTATTGACTCCCATAAAAACACTTTGCAGTGGCTTTACATTCATCAATATATCATTCACTAAAAATTTTACATCCGGTCTTACTTTATGAGCTTCTATAATATATCCCATGCCATCCAATCCGCCTAAAGGGTGATTAGAAGCTAGGATCACATGACCTGTAGCCGGTAAATAATGGTTGTTCTTAGATGTAATTTTAACACCTATCTCATCAAAACATGCCTGTGCAAATGGCACCCCATCTAAACCTCTGGCTTTTAACAATACCCTGTTCATGTCATCCTGATGGATCAACCGCTCAAAGAATTTATAAAAGAAGCCCGGTATCCATTTGGCTAATTTTGGATTCTTATCATAAAACACCTGCTTGACATTTATTAAAGGAATATCATTGCTTTCACTCATTCTGCGAATATGCACAAATTTTTATTAAAATAAGAACCTGTTTAATTTTGAGTTAAGTGTAATGTGAAAAATAAAAGCAGAAATTTATTTTTTCTTCTTCTTTTTCTTCACTTCAGGCACAATTCCGACATATTTTAACTCATCCATAATGTACCATTTGTCGTTTATTTCAACAGTAACTGCTGATAATATGTGCTTTCGTTTCCCATTGTATTTAATCACCCAATAGACATACGCAAACCTCAATCCATGGTCAACACCGCGTTCAAAATACACTGAATCCAACACGGTTTTTTCCCATTTAATACCCGCGTTATGAATTTTCTTAATCATCTTGGTATACTGAATTCGCAAGTAATTCCAGCGTGTTTGGTACATCAAAAATTTGGTATACTCAGTCTGACCGCCTGCAATAGAAGTATCGATTAATAATTTATAAGTTTGATATGAATGGTAAAAGGTTCTCAAACTAGAAAACCGCTCTGTTCTGAATGATCTGTAAGCTGAATCCGCCAACCAGTTGATGCTTTTTAAGCTGTCGCAATCTTTTG
Organism: Bacteroidota bacterium; assembly: GCA_040386935.1. Classification (GTDB taxonomy): domain Bacteria; phylum Bacteroidota; class Bacteroidia; order NS11-12g; family UBA955; genus JABMMZ01. The sequence continues at coordinate 2,405 of JAZKEQ010000068.1, forward strand.
AAACAGAAGTATCCGCCTCGTTTTGAGCATATCCTCCAAAAACATTAGCAACTAGAATTAAAACAAGACAACAATACTTCATAACAGCAAGTTACAAATATACTCTGTTTTTAATTGATAAATCAGCCCACCCAGGAGAGCCATTGTTTCAAGCTTCTTATGGCCTCTTTTGCAAGGAATATGCGAAAAGCATTGCTATGCCCTTTTGCCTGTACATCTTCCAATGATTTATAATACGCCATCCGGCTTTTTTGATCTCCAGAGATATTAATCATCGGGTAACCTGAGCGGTAAATCAAAAGATTCATAATCAAACGGGAGGTGCGACCATTGCCATCGATGAAAGGATGGATGGTCACCAATTTTTCGTGCATATCTGCTGCCATCAATACAGGGTGTAGCTTATCTGCCATGTGCTCATAATATCTGAAGTAATCTTCCATTTGCGGGCGTACTAAAAAGGGAGCTGGTGGTGTATGACTGCTCCCACTGATACGCACCTGAACCCCACGATACTTGCCTGCATTTTCTTTATCGATACTTTTTAAAACAATACTGTGTATTTGCAATAAATTATACTCATTCACGGGTGTTTTAGTTTGAGCAAGTGAAAGAATAAAATCAAATGCTTCAGCATGATTCATGGCTTCAAGATGCTCGCTCATGCTTTTACCGCCAATGGTCAATCCTTTATCTACAACCAATGCAGTTTCCTGAAGAGTAAGTGTATTGCCTTCAATTCTATTGCTATCATAAGTATACTCAATTCTGAAAGCCTCCATCAGATTTTTTAATTGTGCTTTTGGAATTGGGCGCAATTTGTCTAGTTGTGCTTTTAAGGTATCTACTTCCTTCAATAAATCATCCAAAGGATTATCAGGAGCCTTTCCATAGGTGAACATACTCTCAGCCAATTGCAAAGCCTGCATGGCCTCCGGCTCGCCATAGATATCTTTAATGATTTTTTCTGCTAACCAGTGTGTGCGCAATTGCTCGCCCTTTATTTTAAGTGCCTTTTCTATTGATTTTAATTGCAATTTATTGGGAACTCTTTGCCCAAGTTCAAACTTACTTAAGACAGATACAGCAATGCCTGTAGTTTCCGACAGCATCTGTTGAGTGAACTTCTTCTTTAATCGTGCATCTTTTAAAAGAATTTTAAAATCTTTCATTCCACAAATATACAAATTTTGTATATTTATTTACCATATAAATATATTTATACTTTTTTTGTATACAAATTATTTATAGTCAAAATCAAATGAATATTTTTTAAAATTTATGCTTTTACAACCTCTCCAAAACGCTCACAAACCTTCAGTGTGTGCTGCAAATCTGCTTCGCTGAGTGCTGTGCTGAGAAACCACGTTTCAAATGCTGATGGTGGTAAATAAATGCCATTGTCCAAACAATGATGAAAGAACTTTTTAAATGTCTCATTATTTCCTGCTGTTGCTGTAGTAAAATCTACAACGGCATTTTCGCAAAAATGAATGCTGATCATAGAACCCATTTGATTGATGGTATGAGCAATTCCCTTTGCAGTAAAAATGGTATGCATTTGTGCTCTTAAATACTGCCCCTTTCTTTCCAGTTCAGTAAATATTTCAGGGTGATTGTTCAGTTCTCTCAATGTTGCTAAACCGGCTGTCATGGCTAAAGGATTGCCGCTCAAAGTGCCCGCCTGATAAACATTACCAAGTGGTGCTACACAACTCATGATATCTTTTCTTCCGCCAAAAGCACCTACTGGTAAACCACCACCAATCACTTTACCGAATGTTACCAAATCGGCCCAAATATTTAATCGCTCCTGCGCTCCGCCTTTTGCTAATCTGAATCCTGTCATTACTTCATCAAATATCAATACAATGTTGTGATCAGTACACAACTTGCGCATTAACTCCAGATAGCCAGCAGCAGGTGGCACACAACCCATATTACCTGCTACGGGTTCAACAATGATAGCGGCTAATTCGTGTTTTAATTGAATTACAGTTGCTTCAAGTGATGCTGAATCATTGTATGCCAATACAACTGTATCATCTGTTACTGAAATTGGAATACCCCCTTCCTGCTTTATTTCAAGTGTGGCAACACCACTACCTGCTTTTTTTAAGAACATATCGGCATGACCGTGATAATGTCCTTCGAATTTAATAATCTTTGATTTTCCTGTGAATCCACGCGCTAATCGCACTGCACTCATACAGGCTTCTGTACCGCTGTTCACCATACGCACCATTTCTATATTGGGCACCATGGTTTTAATTTGTTTCACTATTTCTACCTCTAGTGAAGTAGGTGTACCAAAAGAAAACGCAGTATTCACTTGCTGCTGAACTGCTTCAATAACATTAGGATGTTGATGACCCAATATCATGGGGCCCCAACTGTTGATGTAATCGATGTACTGATTGCCATCCTCATCATATATATAAGCGCCATTGGCACGCTTCATAAACAAAGGGGTACCACCCACTTGTTTGAATGCACGCACAGGTGAATTGACACCTCCGGGAATATGTTGCTGTGCTTCGCTAAATAACAATTGACTTTTATCGGTATTCATTAATTCTGTTTTAATTCTTTGGCGTAATCTTTTGCAAAATAAGAGAAAATAATATCTGCACCCGCACGCTTTATGGCATGCAGTGATTCATTCACAGCGGCTTTTTCATTCACCCATCCGTTTTTTGCTGCTGCTTTTATCATGGCGTATTCGCCACTTACCTGATAAGCCGCCACCGGCACATCAACCATATTTTTTACTTCGCGAATGATATCGAGGTAAGCCAATGCTGGTTTTACCATAACGATATCTGCGCCTTCATTAATATCATCTATTACTTCTTTTAAGGCCTCTCTGCGATTGCGGAAGTCCATCTGATAGGTCTTCTTGTCGCCAAAGCCGGGAGCACTGTCTAATGCATCTCTAAATGGACCGTAAAAACATGAAGCGTATTTAGCACTGTAAGCCAGTATGCCTGTTTTGGTATATCCTGCTTCTTCCAATGCTTCGCGTATAGCGCCTATTCTGCCATCCATCATATCTGAAGGTGCAACAAAATCAGCACCGGCACTTGCGTGTAATACACTCATTTTTGCCAGCACTTCCACGGTTTCATCATTGATGATTTCAAATCCTTTTACCAAGCCATCATGTCCCTGCGGTGAAAAGGGATCCAATGCCACATCAGTCATCACACACATTTCAGGTTGTACCGCTTTAATTTTTTTAATCGCTCTTATCATCAATCCCTCCGGATTCAATGCTTCTGAGCACTGATCATCTTTTAAATTATCAGGAACTTTAACGAATAACAAAACGCTTTTCAAACCCAATTGCCAAAGCTCTTTAATTTCCGCTTCAAGCAAATCAAGACTCATGCGGTAATAATCAGGCATAGAGCTGATCTCTTCTTTCACACCATTGCCTTCTGTTATGAATAATGGTACTGCAAAATCATTGACAGTGACTTTAGTTTCAGCCACCATTTCGCGTATGGCCGGTGTTTGTCTGAGGGTTCTGTTTCTTCTTTCCATTTTTTAAATATCGTTTTATACCCAATTTTTAGGGTGTAGCAGTATTTGTTGCAGTCTGTCTTCTTCGCTTCCGGGTATTGGTTGATAGTTGTATTCAAACCTAACATTCATGGGCAAACTCATCAGTATGCTTTCTGTTCTTCCGTTGCTCTTTAAACCAAAAATCGTGCCTCTGTCGTGTATCAGATTAAATTCAACATAACGCCCTCTGCGAATTAATTGCCAGTTTTTTTGAGCCTCGTCAAATGTCAGTTTTTTTCTTTTCTCAACGATAGGAAAATACGCTTCAATAAATGCGTTGCCATTGCTTTTCGCAAATTCAAACAATTGCTGTTCAGTCATCTGTTCATTCGGTCGCAGGTAATCGTAAAATATACCGCCTACTCCTCTGCGTTCACCATTGCGGTGATGGTTCACAAAATAATCATCACAGTGTTGTTTGTATTTCTGAAATAAATCAGCGCCAAATTGATCACAACTATTCTTAAACATTTGATGAAAATGTATAGCATCTTCATCAAACAAATAATAAGGGGTTAGATCAGCGCCACCGCCAAACCAACAATCAATTGTTTGGCCTGTTTCATCCATTACTTCAAAATATCTGAAGTTGGCGTGAACAGTTGGTACCATGGGACTAAATGGATGCAACACCAATGAAATACCACAAGCAAAAAATGAATCGCCTGTTACTTTTAATTGTTCGCGAATGAGTGGTGTTATTTTTCCATGTACTTCAGAAGTATTGACACCACCTTTTTCAAAAACAGCACCGTTCTGTATCACTCTTGTAATACCGCCACCACCTTCAGGACGGGACCAGCGGTCTTCAAAAAATTTTGATTGACCATCGATGGCTTCAACTTCAAGACAAATTTTATCTTGAATAACCTTGATCCATTCTGAAAATTCCGCCTTCATTATTTTTATTTCTCGTATTCTTTAACAGCATCAACAAAGACTTTGGCATGATCTACCGGAATATGTGGTAATATGCCATGACCTAAATTGGCGATGTAATTTTTTGTTCCAAAACCATCAATCATTTTCTTCACTTCCTTTTTTATTTCATTAGGAGAAAGTAATAATTTAACAGGATCAAAATTACCTTGTAAGGTGATATTGCCACCTGTTTGTTGGCGGGCGAATTCAGGTGTTACCGACCAGTCGATGCCGATTGCAGAAGCACTTGTTTTTGCCAGTTGCGACATGGCATACCAACTGCCTTTAGGGAATAATATAACCGGACATTCAGGACTTAAAGCATCGCTGATTTGCGCCATATAGGGCAATGCAAATGTTGAAAAATCAGACGGTGATAACATACCACTCCAGCTATCAAATACCTGTACACAATCTGCACCTGCTTTCACCTGTGCTTTTAAATATTGTATGGTAACATCTGTGATTTTTTGCAATAACTGATGCGCCAATTCCGGTTGAGTGAAACAAAATTGTTTTGCTTTATCAAATGTTTTACTGCCCTTACCTTCAACCATGTAACAAAGTATGGTAAAGGGTGCGCCTGCAAAACCAATCAATGGCACACGACCATTCAATGCAGAAGCGGTCATCGAAATGGCTTTGGATACATAATCTAAACGCTCTGCAGCGCCTTCTGTTACTAGTGCATCAATGTCTTTTTGTGTAGCAATTGTATGAGGCAATAAAGGACCTCTTCCTTCTTCCATCAATACTTCAACACCTAATGCTTGTGGGATAACCAGTATATCTGAAAATATAATCGCAGCATCGGTGCCTACAATATCAATTGGCTGTATGGTAATTTCACAAGCCAGCTCAGGTGTCTGAACCCTTGTAAAGAAATCATACTTCGCTTTAATTTCCATGTATTGCGGGAGGTAACGTCCTGCCTGACGCATCATCCAAACGGGTGGACGCGACAACTCTTCACCTCTTAATGCTCTTAATAATAAATCATTTTTGAATTCTCTTTTCATTGCTCTTTGTTGTTGAATATATAATGGTGAACGATTTCTAACATCGCCACCGGATTGGGTTTTTCGGGTATCAGTATCATGGCTTGTGGTTCCTTTTCTTTTAAAGCAGCTGCAGTTGTCGTACCTATACAACAACAAACCGTTGAAGGGCTCAGCTTGTTTTGAGAAAAAAAACTATTTACACCGCTGGGACTGTAAAATAATATAAAATCATACGTTTCGGTAAGCTGCTGTGGCTGCAAAATTGTTTCGTAAACTACTAACCCTTTGTATTGGATATCAGCTGTTTCAAGTGTATGTTGTAAAGTATCCAAAGCCAAACTACCACAGGGATGCAACACTGATTTGACATCTGATGAATGTTGTAAAATATCGGCCAATTGTTTGCTATCAGCAGCAGTTGCAATTGGTGCCAAGCCATACTTAGCGAGTGTTGCTTTACTGCTTCCTTCTAAAGAGGCAATTTTTTTTGTTTTTAAAATATCAATCTGAATCTGTGATACGATGAAAAAATCAACTGCATTTGAACTTGTAAAAACAACCGTATCGTAATCATTAAAATTCAGTGCTTCATTGTGATAATCTACACCCTTGATCTCAATAAAATTTAAACAGGTTAAATCTAGTTGCAAGTCATGGGCACTTGCAATAGCATTAGTTTCAAGTTGTTTAGTTGACAGTACCTTCATTGTTCCACTTTGTGTTTCTGATGGTATCCATCAATACTGTTGCGCCTTGTTGTGCCAGCAATTTATTAGCCTGTTCCTTTCCTGCAGTTTCCCATGCATCTAAAGGTATCAGCTCATCTACTTCGAATTTATTTTTTCCGTCAAACCCATGAATGGCGCCTCTGAATCTGAATTTTTCATTTTCTTCAATTATTGCCAATGCACTCACCGGAACAGAGCATCCTCCCATTAAAGTATTCAAAAACTGTCTTTCAATAAACCCGGCTTTGTAGGCGGTTTCATTATTTATTTGCGACAGAATATTTTTTATTTCTAAATTGTTTTCAAGACAGGCAATGCCTACTATGCCTTGCGAAGGAGCAGGCAACATCCAGTCAAGTGTCACAGTATTATCAGTAAGTAAATTCAAACGTTCGAGGCCGGCTTTTGCAAATATCACAGCTGCCATATTTTCATCTTCGGCAAATTTTCTAAGTCGTGTTTGCACATTGCCCCGAATGGGTACTACTGTGTGATTCGGGTATTTTGCCAACCATTGTGCCCTGCGTCTAAGACTACTGGTGGCAATGGTTGCAGTTGCATTGACATCATCAAGCAACGCTTTATTTTTTACGATGACGACATCTTCATGTGCACCTCTTTCTATAACAGCTGCTATACACAAACCATCTGCCATTACAGTGGGTACATCTTTCAATGAATGCACCGCTATATCTGCTTGATTGTTTAATAGGGCAATGTCGAGTTGCTTGGTAAAAACACCCGAAATTCCCATGGCGTAAAGTGGTTGGGTTAATTCAATATCACCTGAGCTTTCTATTAAAACTAACTCACAGTGATGCCCTGCATGTTCAAGCCTTTGCTTAACGGTTTCGGCTTGCCATACTGCCAATGGGCTGCTGCGTGTAGCAATCCGAATTGTACGGGTAAGGGTCATGAATTGATATTTTCTTTTGAAAGGTACAGTGCTCTGCGCGCTATCCATTCATTTAATTCGGTGATGTGTTCATCCACTATCTTCTCAGCCACCGGTATCTGATTGCTTCGGTTAGAGATTGTTTCATTCACTATCAATGACAAATCATTGATGTTGTAAATTTGTAATCCGGGTATTGTTTTTACATCTTCAGCAACATTCGAAGGCACGGATAAATCAAACAACAGGCGTATCCCTGAATTTTCAATTTGTTGTTTTGAAATAATGGGATGGTCGGCTCCAGTAGCCACAATCAATACATCCTCAGTTTTCAATACTTCTTCCTGCTCTCCTTCATTCACAAAATTAACTCCGAAAACTTCTGCAGCTGATTTGGCCTTTAACTCATTCCTGTTAATCAGGGTAATGTTGTGCTGAGGCAAATAATCTTTTAAATTTTTAAGGGTCAGTAAGCCGATTTTACCAAGTCCCATCAGGCAGATATTCATTTGATCCTTATAGCCAATAGTCTTTTTCAGGTATTGAATAACCGCATACGATATTGAAGTGGTGCCATCTGAAATCGTAGTGGCTTTTCTCACCTGACGCGAAGCCTGCAGTGAAGTATTCACGTATTTTTCCATTAACCCGCTTACGCAGTTATTGGATTTGGCCATTACAAATGCATTTTTTAATTGACCGATGATTTCTCTGTCGCCTAAAATTTGTGATTCTAAACCGGATGCCACATTGAATAAATGTTTGACTGCTTCGTCACCTGATTTATTGAAACAATGTTCAGATACTTCAGCTGATTCCATATGACTTGTGCCGGTTAATAAGCCCTTTAATTCATCAGGGTTTTCAGTAATACTGTATATCTCGGTTCTGTTGCAGGTAGAAAGAATAAAAAAATCTTCAGGTTTCTTTCTATCATTGTCTTCATAAATATTCCGGATATTTTCCGTTGTAAGCGCAAATTTATTGCGAATTTCTAATGTCGTATTTCTGAAATTTACTCCCGTGACTATCAATTGCTTACCGCTTTCTTTCATCTCCTCTGCCAGTGTTATTTTTAGGTGGTGCAAAGGTATCCCAACAGCGCGCCAATAAAGGCCTTTAAAGAGCAGTAATTTCAAAATATGACAAAATTATGACAATTCTATTCGGCCCTGTTTTTTCTTTTATAAATAAAACATGAGTTTTGCACCAATGAATGAGAAGAGAAAAGGGTTGATCGTTCTTAATTTGGGATCACCCGACAGTTTTCAGGTAAAGGATGTGAGAAAATACCTGAATGAATTTTTGATGGATGAAAGAGTCATCGACATACCATCTTTGTTGCGCACTATTTTGGTGAAAGGCATTATTGTTCCTGCACGTGCACCAAAATCGGCCAAAGCCTATGAAACCATCTGGACCGAAAAAGGCTCGCCATTAAAATTAATAACAGAAGAATTTGCAGCAAATGTTCAGAAAGCATTGCCCATGCCTGTTACCATTTCTATGCGCTACGGCAATCCAACACCGGCCGCGGCATTGGCTGATATAGAGAAACAAGCCGGACAGCAATTGGATGAAATACTGGTTGCACCTATGTACCCGCACTACGCCATGAGTTCATACGAAACAGCTGTTGAATATCTTACAACTTCCATTAAAGCCATACGCCCTGATGTCAGTTTTAAAATACTGAAACCATTCTATAAAGAGCAGCGTTACATTGCCTCGCTTGCCAATAGCATACAACCATATCTGGCAGAAAATGAATTTGACGGTTTCCTTTTCAGCTATCACGGTTTACCTATCCGACATTTAAAGAAATCTGATACCACCAAATCGCATTGCTACAGCAGTGATAAATGCTGCGAAATTGAATCACCGGCATGGAACACCTGCTACAAACATCAGGTGAAAACAACCACCAAATTGGTAGCCGCTAAATTAAATTTACCTGCTGAAAAAGTCTTTATCACGTTTCAATCGCGTCTTGGTTCTGATAAATGGATACAGCCTTTTACCGATGTGGTGCTCGAAGAATTACCTAAAAAAGGCATCAAAAAACTGATGGTGCTTTGTCCTGCTTTTGTTGCCGATTGCCTTGAGACACTGGAGGAAATGGATGACAGGGGCAGAGAAAGTTTTATGAGCAGCGGTGGCGAATTATTTGTAAGAGTGCCCTGCCTTAATACTTCCGAAGAATGGCAAAATACTTTTGTTGCTTACTGTCGCGAGTCAGAAACAGAATACAAAGATATCTGGCAATAATTATTTCTTAGCTCTCAGCAATTTGTAAATGCGAATTGCACTCATCAGCACTACTATAAATATAGCTAAGCCAAGCAGGGCCCAACCCAAACTCATGGCTTGTTTTACAACTACCAGCATTACTATGCACAACAGGAATATGGTGGCTACTTCATTCCATACCCTCAATTGCTGTGATGAATACAAAAACTCCCCTCTCAATTGTTGTTTGTAAAGTATATGCAGCGTAAAGTGATAAAAATACAAGCCTATTACAAAGCCCAGTTTTATCATCAGCCATTGTGGGGTAAATCCATAAAGGTACCACATCCATGAACCAAAAATTAAAGTGAGTATAGCGGAAGGCCAGGTAATGCCATACCACAATCTTTTGATCATGATATTAAACTGGTTATTCAAAATTGTTTTTTCAGGCTCGGGTTTAAGCGCAGCCTCAGCATTGTATATGAATAAACGAACGATGTAGAACAATCCGCTGAACCAGGTCACAATAAAAATGATGTGAAGTGCTTTGACATATAAATACATGCTGCAAATATAAACATCCCGCTTTTAGCAATTACATGCTCATAAAAAAAGCCACAGTAATTATACCGTGGCTTTTTTAAATATTAATAACTGCTTAGTTGATGGCAGCAGGTTCGTTTTGCATGTAAGCTTCAATTGGCAAACAAGCACAAATCAAGTTGCGGTCGCCATGCGTATTGTTAACCCTTGCAACACTTGGCCAGAATTTTTTAGCGGCTACAAACGGCAAAGGATAAGCAGCTTTTTCTCTGCTGTATTTGTGGTTCCAATTGTCGCTGCTAATTTCCATTGCAGTATGTGGTGCATTCTTCAATACGTTGTCTTCTTTATCAGCAGTGCCGTTTTCAATTTCAGCAACTTCTTTTCTGATGGCCAATAAAGTATCGCAGAAACGGTCGAGTTCTATTTTGCTCTCGCTTTCTGTTGGCTCTATCATCAAAGTACCTGCAACAGGGAACGACAATGTTGGTGCGTGATAACCGTAGTCCATCAAGCGTTTTGCTAAATCTTCTGCTTCAATACCGGCACTCTGTTTCAATGAGCGTGTATCCAATATCATTTCATGTGCACAATTGCCATTTTCACCTTTATATAAAATCGGGAAATCTTTTTCAAGACGTGCCTTCATGTAATTAGCATTCAATATGGCAATTTCTGTAGCGCGTTTCAATCCTTTAGCGCCCATCAATTTGATGTAGATGTATGAGATCAATAATATGCTGGCGCTTCCGTAAGGTGCTGCAGATACTGCGCTGATGGCTTTGCTGCCACCTGTTTTAATAATCGCATGACCCGGAAGGTAAGGAACCAAATGCGCTGCTACACCGATAGGGCCCATGCCGGGACCACCACCACCGTGTGGAATACAGAATGTTTTATGAAGATTCAGGTGACAAACGTCAGCACCGATAAGACCAGGACTGGTTAATCCAACCTGTGCATTCATATTAGCACCATCCATGTACACTTGTCCGCCATGGCTGTGAATGATGTCGGTAATTTCTTTGATGCCTGCTTCATACACACCATAGGTAGATGGGTAGGTTACCATGAATACCGCTAAATCATCTTTATGCTCTTCAGCTTTTATTTTTAAATCTTCAATATCAATATTGCCGTTTTGTAAATTTTTTACAATCACAATTTTGAAACCCGCCATAGCAGCACTGGCAGGATTAGTACCGTGTGCCGATTCAGGAATAAGGGCAACATTGCGGTGACCTTGTCCAATATCATTCAGGTAAGCTCTTATAACCATTAATCCTGCATACTCACCCTGAGCACCAGAATTTGGCTGCAAACTCATCCCTGCAAAACCTGTAATTACTTTCAGGTCTTCGCTCAATTCATTGATCATTTCCATGTAACCTTCTGCCTGATCTTGTGGGGCAAACGGATGTATCTGATTGAACTCAGGCCATGTTACCGGAATCATTTCGGTAGTAGCATTCAGTTTCATAGTACAGCTACCTAAAGAAATCATGCTGTGGCACAATGAAAGGTCTTTGTTTTCCAATTGTTTGATGTAACGCAACATCTCATGCTCGCTGTGGTAGTTGTTAAACACAGGGTGAGTCATGTAATTGCTTACACGTACAAATTCTGCCGGCCAGGTTAATTCCTGACTGCCAGCCAATGCTTCAACAGCTGATAAATCAATTGATTTTCCTGCTGCTACTGCAAAGCAATGGGCAATTGCGTGAATATCGCCAACTTCATTTGTTTCATCAATGGCAATACCGATAGAACCATTGTCAAAATATCTGAAATTGATTTGTTGTTTCTCAGCCTCAGCTTTTATTGCATTGCTTAATCCTTTTGCATCTACAGATAAGGTATCGAAATAATTTTTATTGTTTTGAGTGTAACCCAATGATTGCAGGGCTGCTTCCAAAGCTTTTGTTAAGCCGTGAACTTTTGCTGCTATCTTTTTAACACCTTGCGGACCGTGGTACACACCGAACATACCGGCCATGATAGATAACAATACCTGAGCAGTACAAATATTGCTGGTAGCATTCTGTCTGCGAATGTGTTGTTCTCTGGTTTGCAACGCCATTCTCAACGCTTTGTTGCCATGTCTGTCGATACTTACACCGATGATACGACCGGGAATCTGACGTTTGTATTCATCTTTAGTAGCAAAGAAACCGGCATGAGGACCACCGTAACCCAGTGGCACACCAAAACGCTGTGAGTTACCTATTACGCAATCAGCACCCCATTCACCCGGAGGGGTTAACATGGTGAGTGATAATAAATCGGCTGCTGCACATACTAAAGCACCCACTGCATGGGCCTTTTCGGTAAATGATTTGTAATCTTCAACACTGCCTTCGTTGTTTGGATATTGAACAAATGCACCGAAGTAATCTGCAGTAAGTTCTACTGTTTTATAATCGCCAAATACCAACTCAATACCGATAGGTGTTGCTCTGGTTTTAAGAATATCTACTGTTTGTGGGTAACTGCTGTTGTCTACAAAAAATTTGGTGGCATGGTCGTGCTTGTGCACTGTTCTGAACATGGTCATGGCCTCTGCTGCGGCAGTACCTTCATCCAATAAACTGGCGTTTGCAATTGGCAACCCTGTCAAATCTATGATCATGGTCTGGAAATTCAACAAAGCCTCTAAACGACCTTGTGCTATCTCCGCCTGGTATGGCGTGTATTGCGTATACCATCCCGGATTTTCCATTATGTTTCTCAGTATTACACCCGGAGTGTAGCAGTTGTAATAACCCGTACCTATTTGCGAACGGAATATTTTATTTTTTGCTGCTGTTATTTTCAGATTTTTTAATAACTGTTGCTCGCTCACAGCCGGCTTAATGGCCATGTCGCCTTTCATACGAATAGCCTGAGGCACCGTATTATCAATCAATTCATCAACAGATTTAGTACCGATTACTTTCAGCATTGCATCGATATCTTCATGTGCTACAGCACCATTGTGGCGGTTTACGAAATGGTCAGTTTGACCGGTGTGAAGTTTCATTAATTGGATGTTAAAAAAATGTGGTGCAAAGGTAACAAAATTTTAAGGATTTTACCAGCTTTTCATAAAAGCCGCAATTGCCTGATAAGTCGTTGACAGGCTGTATAAATAGTGATTTTATTGTCCCAGAAAATTTCTGAACCACAAAGCGCTGTCTTTCAGCACCCGCCTCTTACTTTCAAAGTCGATATACACCAAACCAAACCGCGGATGGTACCCTTCGGCCCATTCAAAATTATCCATCAGCGACCATGCAAAATAGCCCTGAATATCTACCCCTTCATTTTTTGCCTTGGCCACCTGCTCCAGATAGGCGGTAAAAAATTGCACCCGTTTTTCATCTTGCACTTTACCATCTTTCATTTGATCATCAAGGGCAATACCGTTTTCAGTAATAATGAGTGGAATGCCGGTGTTATAGGCGTTTATTTTATGCAGAATATTGTAAATACCGGGTGGGTGTATTTCCCATTTCATGGCTGTTAAATCCTTGGTTCTGCCTTCGGGTGGTATTTGTTTTATTTTTAGAAACGGATTAAAGGGATTGTGCCTAAACACTTCACGGGTATAATTTTGTATGCCGATAAAGTCGAGGGGCACAGCCAGTAATGCCTCATCGCCCTCCTTAAAAAAATCCCTTATGCGCTTTAGTTTTTTAAATTCAGCTATGGGATAGCCCAAGCCGATAAGGGGTTCAAAAAACATGCGATTGATGAGCAAATCTGCCAGATAAGCGGCCTTCACATTTTTTGGTGAATCATCCACACTTTCTATTTGGGTAAATGAAAATGTAGACCCCACTTTCGCAGTCGGATTCAGGGCTTTGATAATGCGATAAATATGGCCAATGCTAAGCGTGGCATGGTGCATGGCTTTAAAGAAATTGGTAAACCCTTTTTTACCCGGTGCATGTATGCCAAAGAAATAGCCGGCCCCTACAAATACCGAAGGCTCATTCAGCACCATCCAATACTGCACAGTGGGGAATGACTGCACACAAAGCCTGGCATACAGCTCAAACCAATCCAGTATTTGCCTGTTGGTCCACCCTCCTTTTTTCTCCAGTGCTGCAGGCAGGTCCCAGTGATACAGGGTTACCCAAGGCTCAATACCAGAGGCATGGCAATAGGCGATTACCCTTTGGTAAAAATCGATGCCTGCTTCATTCACCGTTTCACCATCGGGCAATACCCGGCTCCACGATATGCTGAATCTGAAATGCTTAAACCCCATGGATTTCAGCAAATCAATATCCTGTTGGTAGTGAAAATAAAAATCGGCCGACTGATCGATGTGGTGATTGTTTTTTATCTGATTTTTTCGGTTAAACAGGCGGCCTCTGTTGTTGCAGAACTCATCCCAAATAGAGGCGGCCTTGCCATCTAATAAAATAGCAGATTCTGTCTGAGCGGCAGATATAGAAGCACCCCAGATAAAATTATCACCAAAGTCGGTGACTTTCAAAGTATGTTGTTCGCTATGCAATCAGTGTATTTAACGCTTCAAACAATGGCTGATGGATTTGAAGAATAAAAACATGCAAAATTGCATTAGGCTATCTAATAAAAATTTCATCAGTACAAAGTTATAGGGTGGATATTAAGAGGAGATGAAGGGGAGGTTAAGAATTAGGCTTATACCGCAATGTCTGCGGAGTACGAATTGAAAATCAGCAAAGCTAAACCCCGCCTATTGCAAATGTACTGTTAGCGGTTTGGGCCTCAATTTCCATTGTGCCCTTCACCTTATTTTTTATCTAAAGTCCAACTACCTAAAAGCCAATAAAGAATAGCACCACTAAGTCCATTATGCTTATAAGTCCTTTTCTCACCACAAGCGTCAAATGTGATGCGTTTAGGTAAGTGTCTGCATTGCTTAGAGTAAAATACGGTGTAATACTCATCAATTGTGTAGGTAAGTTTGTCTTTAGGGCAACCAGTTTCCTCACTTACACGAGTCAAAAAATTATCCATTTTAATACTAATGGATTTTTTGTTTGATTTACTAAAACAAGTTCCAAAGTTGGGCGATTGCGACTGAGCATTCGCTAATAATGAAATTGTCAAAATAACGGTCATTAAGAATAATTTTTTCATTTTCTGTTTTTTAAATTTGTCTTACTCATTTATTTCACACCTGCAATATACCCAAATTCCCAATTACACCAATTATTCTACAAAAACTTTATAGGCACCAAACATCTATTTTATTACCCCTAGCAGCCATCTTACAATCCTGCACCATAATTTTACTACTACGAGCTGTCATTTTTTCTCACTTTGGGGTACTCCAGTTCCCTAAACTGAGAAAGCGTTACCCTAAAGTGAGAACGCAGTACCCCAAACTGAGAAAGTAGTACCCTAAGGTGAGAAAGCGTTACCCTATATTGAGAATGTAGTACCCTAAGTTGTGAAAACATTACCCTAAATTGAGAATGGGTTACCCTATATTGAGAAAGCGGTTCCCTAAAAAGTGAAAACGTTATCCTAAATTGAGAAAGCAGTTCCCTAAATTGGGAATCCAATTTTTAAGCCTGTTGCTGACCCCAATAATTTAAAAATCTTGTGTAGTGTTTGTTGTTGGTGAACGTTTTTTTCGTAATAAAAAACACCGACAACAGTAGTGTAAAGACCTTTCAAAAATGGGTATTATATCATGTTTCAATACGAGGCCATTTACACGCATAGCCGATAATTAGACAAAGAAGTACAACTTCTACAACAGCGCCAAATACCATGTGTAACCAGGCCTCGCCTGCCAAATTGAACAATGAAAAGGGAATATAGACCATGGCTACGATGATATTTACCCTGCGATTAACGCTAGCCGGCAGGGCAACAGAAAGGAAAATCATGAGTGCCGGAATTGATACTGAGGCAAGTACTGCCAAAAGAAATACTGGTGTAATATCAAATTCGAACACTCTACCATTCAGAATATCTGCTAGCTTACCCGGCATGTATAAGTGGAAATAATCAACATAGATATAAAGGAACATAAAACTCGCCCACAGGGTAGCAAGCTTTAGTTTTAAATTGACTTTAATATCTTCCAGTGCATTTTGTGATGTTCGTTGTGTATTCATAAACTATTAACTAAAAGTTAAACCCAAAATGAAGGCCCGGTTCAATAAAGTAGTTAGGCCATTTTTTTTCTACTGTTTTAAAAGATTCGGGAACGTTAGTTCTTACCGGCCAATAACTACAACCAATAGCCGGTTCAAAAAAGAAACGGTTTTTAAAAAACTTAAACTGATAACCGACATGAAAGTTTAAATACAACGTGTATCCATTTCCAATCTTTTTCTTATTCGCATCCATATATTTTTCAAATGCATTCAATGCGCGAAGGGATGTGTAGGCTCCTTTCCACCAAAAGCGCTGGTATCCTAATGTGGGTGCAAGTATGCGTGCATGGCCGGGGTAGTTTAGCCCGGGTGCATCAAATGATGGCCCAAAAGGGATGCCTAATGGCCAGGAATAAATGGATCTTTTAAATTCGAAGGAAACAACATCTTTAGGCGTTATTCTATAACCAACATTTAATTGTACATACTCGGGTGGATTGGGGTCATCAGGAATTAAATTTCCTAACATTAAGAGTGAACTTCCAATATACCACCTTTTGTAAGTACTGTCTTTTTGCGCATTAGCCTGTAAACTGCTTGTTAAAAATAAAACAAGCCCAACCCATAAAATTTTCTTTTGCATATCTTTTTTTAATTGACGTTAAATGATACGGCAAAATTAGATTGGCAGGGGGCTTAAATACGTTCACTTAAGTTAAGAAACGCAGCTGAGCTGAGTTAAATGAACATTAACTTTTATTTTTATCTATAATTCGGGCTCTTAACCTGCTTAATGATTGGGGTTTCATGCCTAAATAGCTCGCTAATTGATGCTGTGGTACACGTTGGATAAGGTCTGGCCGCGATTGCACTAAATTCAAATAGCGTTGTTCGGGTGAAGAGGTTTTAAACTCGTCAAAGTCTATTCGCTCTTTAGCTAAAAGTTCTTCAGATAACATTCTGCACATTATTTCAAACTTTGGAAATTTACCGTTTATTTCTACTTCCATATCAGAATTTGAAATTAAAAGTATACTGTCTTCTAAACAACTTACATAATATTCGGACGGTGTTTTGTTAACTACACAAGGGGGTGTTAGTGCTTCCATTTCTGTATAGAACGCTGTCGTTTTTTCTTCACTATCTAAAATATAATAGGTGCGTATACAGCCTTTTAGAACAAAGTAGCTTTCTTTCGATTTTTGTCCTTCTTTAAGTAAAGTCGTCCCTTTTTTAACAGAGTGAAATATGTCGAGAGAAACGATTGCGTTCTTTTCTTCTTCTGTAAGTGTAACGTATTTTGATATAAAGTCAAATAGGATGTTTTCCATTGTTTTGTTGTTGTTTGTTGTTGTGAACTTTTTTGTTGCGTTGCAAAAAAATGCCAACAATGGTAGTGAATATTTTAAATAAACTCTTTGTCTTGGTATTGTTTTCTATAATTATAATACTCAATTATATGTTGCTCAATATCTCCAACAAAATAAATAGATAAAACCCATGGCTGTCCAAGGCTTCTAATATCAATCACAGTATCATCGTCACCATAAATATTTGAAAAATACCTCAGAGAAACTCTACAAGCTCTCATTAATTTTAAGTTACTTAATAACCCTTGTTTAATATGAGTATAATTATTACGGTATTTCCAGGGATATAAAATTTTAAACGCAAAATCAAATCTTTCAAACTGAAATGCAATGATTTCATATGAATCCGGTGCTGTAATTATTCCATAACCATCAAGAAAGAATTTAGAATTATTGGGGATATTAAATCCAAAAAAATACTCATGTCCCTCTTCAAAGGTTTTTACGTCTTCCGAATATGGAGAAATGGTTGCATCAGGCTTTATTTTCATATATTTCAACACCTCCTGATTCAAAGGACTTGATAATATTTTACTTTGCGAATTCATGATTTAATTTGTGTCATTGTTTGTTGTTGGAGAACTTTTTTGTTGTGTAGCAAAAAATACCAACAACGGTAGTGAATTATTCTGTAAAATAATTATTCAGTGCACTGAAAACTTTTTTAATGTCAGTATTTGGAAAAAATCCGGCACTGTTTATACAATTAATTTCTACAATTTTCCATCCAATATCTGTTAAACAAATATCCATAACAAATGCTTCAGCCACATTGAAAATTGAAATCATTTGTTCTGCAAAATCAATTCCTGCTTTTTCAACATTTTCCTCAAATGGAATGTCTTTTAAAATTTTGTAATAAATTGCTTCAATTACCTTCCCTCCAACTATCCATAATCGAGCTTCTTTAATGATTTCTCTTGGTTTCGAAATTTGAATAAGAGATTCTGAATTTAATAATGGTGTGTTTGGATTGCGCAATGCCTCTTCTACAAAGTTTTCCCACTTGTTTTTTGTAAATGTATTACCAGTGAAAAGTTTCGCAAATTTGTATGGCTTAATAAATTTTTCTTCCTGCTCATTCCAATCCAATTTCTCCGAAAGTGTCTTAACTTCAGTATCGAAATTCAATAAATTTTCTTTGTAGAATTTTGAGTTAATTTCAAACAAATGATTGCCCCCATAAAAGGACCCGGGATTCCAAGTTGAATTTTTTTTGCCTAACATTGCCATCTTTACAGATCCGTAAACAAATACATCACTTCTATCTTGTGAAATTTCTAGTTTCTCAATTGAAGAATTTAAATCTATTTTTTCAAATGGAATTTTCAATTCATCCAAAATTGGAAAAATCCTTTCATAATCAGAATTTGAATAAATATTAGATTGTATTATTACGTACATAATCTGCTATGTTTTATAAAAGAATGCTTCTTTGAGTATCACCAATTAAATTAAGGCTTTGGCGTAGGATTCTTCTTTTTATAACTCAAAAAAGTGAGAATGAGGCCCAACTCTTCGGCTGTTAATTTGGTTTCGGTTAGATTTTTTTCGTGGGTTTCGTTCAATACACGTATTTGATAAGCCTCTATTTGTGCGGCATTGAAATCGGGTATTACTTCCTTGCCCTTAACATAAGTGGTATGGCATTTGGCACAATTGATGTCGTAAAGTGCCTTGCCCTTATCGCATATTTTTTTATACTCCTCTTGCACGGCAGGCGACATGGCGGGTGGAAATTCGTAAGTAATGGCTTGCTTGGCTTTACACTGTATGAGTAAAACTGCACCTATAATTACGATGAGACTGTAAGTGTTTTTCATATCAATAAATACCCCCCACTATGCGTGTGTTCAATGCCTTGTTTCGCGACACCGGCAACCGGGCGGGCGGATTACTTTTGGGGATGGGTTCTGTAAGGTTAAAAATAAATAAGATGAGTTGTTGTTTTTCTGTTTCGCTTAGTCCGAGCTTGTCGGCTGAAAGGGTTTGATTAGGCACTGCGAGTGAACGGCCTGCACCTCCCCCATTGTTATAAAAATTAATAACTTCCATTAAGCTGCTGAATACGCCATTGTGCATATAGGGTTTGGTGTACTGTGCATTGCGTATGGACCCTGTTCTGAAAGCGCTCATGGTTTCAACAGCAGGGTTTACTTCATAACGGCCTTTGTCTTTACTCAATGCACGGAAACCGGTATCGGCAGGTACACCCAGCACCTCGAACTCGGAACCGATATACGGTGGTTTTACGCCATTGAATTGCGGCACAAAATGACAAGTGGCACACTGGGCCTTACTCATAAAAATATTAAAGCCTTTGATAACTGCAGGATCAAGTTTCAGTGTGTCGTTCATGGCATTATCGAATGGTGCATAAGTGTTGCTGAATCGACTGTAATAAAAGGAAATGGCTGAGGCTATATGATCGAAGGTGATGGTTTGCTCCTGTGGGGTGTATTTCAATAGTTTTTTAAATCCTTTTTCATAGTCTTTGCAACTCAGTATTTTAATCAATGCATCTTTTTCACTTGTGCCCATTTCTATGGGATTGGCTACTACTGCTTTGATTTGATGTTGCAAGGTAAAATGCAGGCCATCTAACATAATGAGATGGTTGAACTCTGCATTAACCAGCGATGGTGTGTTGCGCGTTAAATTATCCTTGCCATTGAACTGAAATGCTGTGGTAAGGGTGGTATCGGCAAAGTATTGCCCGGGCTTATGGCACGATGCACAGCTTCTTTGATTATTACCCGATAAGATGGGATCGTAAAACAACAAGCGGCCCAATTCTTCAATTTCTGAAAGTGCTTCTGCATCATCAACCCTAAGAAAAATGCCTTTGGGATTTTGCCCGAAATACAAATCTTTTTTAAAGATGGATGTGGCTTCTTTGTTGAGTGAATAGTCCAACATATTTTTACTCACTGCACCAAATTCTTTCACCATTTTTTGATTCTTGATGAAGAGTGGATTAACATAGTTGCGGATAAATGTAAAATGATCAAAGGAACTGAAATCGCTGCTTTGGGCATCAATGAAATCTATCATTTCATCATACTGTTTTAAGTACTCAGTGCTGAGTGCCGTGGTTGGAAAACTCTCATTATACGACAGGTAAATTTCCTTAACATCTTTTGTCATTCTTCGCAGTTCGTGAACAATAGCAGCGGTATCAGGACACTCAAATCCTGTGGTGTAAATGGCAGCCAGATTTAACAAGTACAATCTGTTGCACAAATAGAAATGATGGAAGGTGGTAAGGTGTTTGGTGATTGAATCATTTTTATACGTTTGCTCAGCAGTGATGGATTGCTGAATTAAACTGATGAGGGCCGCCTTATTGGGTTGCGGCTCATCTAACGCCTGCAAGGCCAGGGTTAATCCTGCTCCTTCGCGCTTATAGGGTTTCTCGAATTTTTCAAATACTTCTGTTTCCCATTCTACCGGCAAGGGTCCGTTCATTTTTTTGTAAACAGTAGGTTCGAGATAGCGCAACCAAAAGTCCATGCCTTTAAGGTGTTGTCGCACATTCAGAATTTCGTTTTTTATTTTTACAATGTCTGAAGCCGACTGCATTGGGCTGTTGCGCACAGACTCTAACAATGCCGATTGCGAAACACTTAATTCATCGAGTTCGGCCAAATAATGTTTGCCATAAGTGTCTTTGCCGCTCTGCTTAAATGAGATGGTGACAACAGCTAATGCTATTAACAATACGATTCCTGCACATTTAATTTTCAATCCCATATCAATCCGCTATAAATACCTAACGGGGTAAGCTGTGAAGCCCACCCCGTTCGATAAGTCTTATGTCTTGTTAATTATTAATGAATGATGACAATCTTTATTCTTGAAACTTGATTACCTGATGCAATTTGCACAAAATAAATCCCATTTCCAAGCATTGATGTATTTAGTTCCATTGTTTGCTCACCTTTTTCCAATTGTTGAGTACTTTCGCTTACCACTTCCTTGCCTTGCAGGTCGTAGATGCTGATGCGAACAGTCTGATTGCTTTCGAAGTTGAACAACAATGTGGCTTTATCATCTACAGGATTTGGATACAATTTCACTGTTTCGTTTAATGCAAGGGTTGCATTAATTTTTGTAGCTGAACTTGCTGTTCCTTGTAGGTTGAATACATAGCTGCTTTCATCTGCATCGGTATTGCCGATGGTAAGTGTGGCAGTGCGTGCTCCAATTGAAAGTGGTGCAAATTGTACCACGATTGTTTGGCTGTTACCTGCTGCTAATGTTAATGGTAAAGCAGGTGCATTTAACAGTGTAAATTCTGATGCATTGGCACCTGATATGGTCAACGCTGATAGGTTTAATGCGGCAGTACCTGTATTTTGAATGGTGAATGTTTTGAATGTTGTAGCACTCACTTTTACACTGCCAAAATCTGTATTGTCGATAAGGCTTGGTACTACATCGCCATTGGCAATATTTAAACCATTACCCTGCACATTGATTTCAGATGCAATGCTTAAACCTTGTAATGCGAAAGTATAAAGGGCTTCATCAAAATCGTTGCTCATAATTTTTACATCAGCTGTTCTTACGCCTGTAGCTGTTGGTGTAAATTTAACAGTGATATCCAATGTTTCGCTGCCATTAATTGTTAATGGGAAAGTAGGTGCTGATACCAAAGTAAACTCTGCTGCATTAACACCTGACAAGCTGATAGCCGATACATTTAATTTACCTACACCATTGTTCTGAATGGTAAATGTTTTGGTTACTGATGTTGCTACTTCTGCTGAACCAAAATCAGTATTGTCAAATGTAATCGGTGAATTATCTCCGTTTACAACAGTATTATTATTACCTGCTACATTAATTTCAGGGTTAGACTTATAAGTATCAGGATTGTAGAATGCCAGTAATTGACCACCTTCTACTACTTCACCACTGATGCCATAGTGTGCTTGGTCTGCCATTAAGAACATACCCGGTCCCAATATCTCCTGCGCATCTATGATGCCTGATGCTTCTTCGTCTTGTGTCAGGAAATTAGCACCACCTGTTAAGAATCTTGTTTGATCATGCTCGCTTACTATTTGTACAACATCTGTTGCAATAGTATACTGCCATACTTTCGCTATATAACTTTGATTGCCCGGATCTTCCTGTATCAAAATATGACCATAGTTGTCAAATCCGATATTGTCCATCATCTTAGGACCTTCGGTACCATCCAATACTGCTGTGATTGTTCCACCCAATTCAGGGTTTGCAATATCTGTGAAATGCAATTTCCATAATCTGCTTGGGCTGGTGAATGCATTCGTGGTTACAAAGTAAAAATCATTTGGACTGCTTGGATCCCATGCTCCATCTTCAGGTCTTAAGAAAGTAGTGACACCTGCATTGTTACTTGCAGTGTTCAATGCTGCACCTGTCATATTTTGTACTGTTCCTAAATCAACTAAGCTAAATGCTGTACCTGCTGTAGGCACTGTTGATGTTTCTGTCAGTAATCCTGATACTGCTACACCAAATAATTTACCACCTACTAAACCTGCTCTGTTTATCTCTGAACCGGTATTAGTTTTTGTGCCAATGTAGAAATATACTTGACCCGGTGTAGCATCATCTGTTCCTACTACTATTGTTTTATTACTTACATATGGACTGGCCATTGAATTCTCCCATGAGAATTTACCCAAATATGGCAACTCATATGATGTACCTGCATTGGTACCTGTTGCTATGTGTGCGAAAGCTCTGCCTTCTGATCCGCTTTCTTCACCATTCATAAAGATTCTTTCTTTTGTACCTAAACCTGTAGTGGCATTGTAAAATGCTGATACCGGTGGCAAATCTGCTGAACAAAAACGACCGAATGCTGCTAAACTTGATGGATTCGTAGAGTTATAAGTAGTATAACTTGTACCGTTCCATATATTTACATTTCTGATTAAATCACTTCCACTTACTACTGATAAATCATTTTTATTGATGATCCATTTTGATACAAATGCACCTGTTGATCCATGTGCTCTGGTAACACCTGAAGTGCTGCCCATTTCATGAGCCACTAAATATGTAAATGTTCCGTTGCCATTGTCATATGCACCTGTTCCATCTGCTAAACCGCACATTTTATAACCATTCACAACATCACCTGCTGTTAGTATTGATGTTAATGATGCACCAGGTACTGATGGTAATAAGTATGGTGATTGTGAGCTGCTGGCACCTGTTTGACCTGCTGCTATGCTAATACCTTGAAGACTGATATTATATGTACTTTCATCAAAGTCATTGCTTACAATATTCATTGTAGCATTTCTTACACCAAGTATAGCCGGTATAAATTTCACAGTGATAGTTTGTGTATTGCCTGCAGAAATTGATACAGGGAATGTAGTAGGACTTACTAAACTGAAATCACTTGCATGTGTTCCTGTAAAGTTAACTCCGCTTAAGGTTAATATACCCGGACCTGAATTCTGAATTACAAACGTTTTGGTTTGCAATCCTGCTATTTTACCAAAGTCTGAATTATCGGCAGTATTTGGGGTTAAATCACCATCAGGAATACTTATGCCGTTACCTGTTAAATTAATCTCTGGATTTGATTTATAAGTATCAGGGTTGTAGAATGCCAATAATTGACCACCTTCTACTACTTCACCACTGATGCCATAGTGTGCTTGGTCTGCCATTAAGAACATACCCGGTCCCAATATCTCCTGCGCATCTATGATGCCTGATGCTTCTTCGTCTTGTGTCAGGAAATTAGCACCACCTGTTAAGAATCTTGTTTGATCATGCTCGCTTACTATTTGTACAACATCTGTTGCAATAGTATACTGCCATACTTTCGCTATATAACTTTGATTGCCCGGATCTTCCTGTATCAAAATATGACCATAGTTGTCAAATCCGATATTGTCCATCATCTTAGGACCTTCGGTACCATCCAATACTGCTGTGATTGTTCCACCCAATTCAGGGTTTGCAATATCTGTGAAATGCAATTTCCATAATCTGCTTGGGCTGGTGAATGCATTCGTGGTTACAAAGTAAAAATCATTTGGACTGCTTGGATCCCATGCTCCATCTTCAGGTCTTAAGAAAGTAGTGACACCTGCATTGTTACTTGCAGTGTTCAATGCTGCACCTGTCATATTTTGTACTGTTCCTAAATCAACTAAGCTAAATGCTGTACCTGCTGTAGGCACTGTTGATGTTTCTGTCAGTAATCCTGATACTGCTACACCAAATAATTTACCACCTACTAAACCTGCTCTGTTTATCTCTGAACCGGTATTAGTTTTTGTGCCAATGTAGAAATATACTTGACCCGGTGTAGCATCATCTGTTCCTACTACTATTGTTTTATTACTTACATATGGACTGGCCATTGAATTCTCCCATGAGAATTTACCCAAATATGGCAACTCATATGATGTACCTGCATTGGTACCTGTTGCTATGTGTGCGAAAGCTCTGCCTTCTGATCCGCTTTCTTCACCATTCATAAAGATTCTTTCTTTTGTACCTAAACCTGTAGTGGCATTGTAAAATGCTGATACCGGTGGCAAATCTGCTGAACAAAAACGACCGAATGCTGCTAAACTTGATGGATTCGTAGAGTTATAAGTAGTATAACTTGTACCGTTCCATATATTTACATTTCTGATTAAATCACTTCCACTTACTACTGATAAATCATTTTTATTGATGATCCATTTTGATACAAATGCACCTGTTGATCCATGTGCTCTGGTAACACCTGAAGTGCTGCCCATTTCATGAGCCACTAAATATGTAAATGTTCCGTTGCCATTGTCATATGCACCTGTTCCATCTGCTAAACCGCACATTTTATAACCATTCACAACATCACCTGCTGTTAGTATTGATGTTAATGATGCACCAGGTACTGATGGTAATAAGTATGGTGATTGTATGGTGCTTGGTCCGGTTTTACCGGTCATTAAAGTATTTTTAATCGCTTTATAATTGAGTTTGCTACTGCCTTTCAGACTGTACATAACGATATGACCAACATTAGTTGTAGTAAGTGCAATACCATCTTCTAATGGACAAGTTTGTCCGTAATCGTTATCGTTGCATATAACGATGGTACTATCGTTAACAATAGCAATACCTTCTGCTTTATCCAAGGCAGGATTCCAACCTTTAGCGAATAAATCCATATACAATGTTTTCTTAACAGGAACAATGTTATTAGCAGCTAAACCTGCTGAATCTACTAAGGCTTCTAATGTAACACCACTGTATAAACCTGAGTTTACAGCAGTTGCTTTATTGATATTAATGGTATATACTTTTTTAACATCAGTAGTACCTCTTAATGCCGCTTCAATCACTAAAAATGTGCTGTCGTTAATAGCAGCCATATCACCTATTTTCCAATCTCTTAATCTGATTTGATTAGAACCGCTGGCACCTATGATACCATCATTCAAATACACCAACATACGGGTAGCATTTGTTGTTGGGTCAATTTCAAGAATACGGTGAACACGTGTGCCTTCGCCAATAGTTTTATTAGGATATAAAATAGGGCTTTGAATAATGGCGTAAATTTTACCGTTAGGGGTAATTGTAATGCCTTCAAATCCTCTGTTGTTTTTTCTGTATTTAAAAACTGAATCGATTTTTACATCTTCAGGTTGGGTTAATGCATAAGGTGTGAAACGTTTTGTAACAACACCATTGGCATTTAATTTCCAAATAGTAGGACCGCCTTCTTCGCACAACCAAAAATTACCGTCTTTGTCTACAACGATACCTTCTGCATCAATGCCCCAAACATCTTTAGACACTGTTTTAGCATTAAAATTCGCGCAATTTAGAACAGTATCTGTTGAAGGAACTTCAGCTGCAGTACTGCCATAACCTGTTGGATTTAATAAGCCCGTAGCTGTTGTTCCATTAGGTCTTTTAATTGTAATGGTTTGCAGAATCTGAACAGAGTCACCATTCAATCTTACGCGATGAATCTTTGGTGCATAATTCGCAAATCCATAAATTTTGTCATAAGTAGGTCGGCAAGTGGATGAATTGGCATTTGCTGCATCTACATTCACGCCTCTGTCAGATACGATCCAATATTCTTTGCCATTTGAATTTGGAACCATGTAAATGCCTGAGAAACCACTTTCCCTGAACTTGATACCTTGAAAAGTACCGATGTTCGCTGAGTAGTAATTGAGATAATCCTGCAGCACTGTGACCTGCGCATTCATACTCTTGCTCGCTATTGTTGTCAGCAACAACAATAATGTGATTTTGAGTGTAACCTTGATATTCATTTTTGACTTGTATTTTGAGATAACAAAAGTCAACTGAATGCAACAAGTAGAGATTAATGCGGCTTTATGATTAGTTTAAAATTTTGTGTACTGTACAGGCATTGCGTAACATGATTTTAATACGAACTTGATGAAAAAATAAATTGTAAAGATTAAATCGCTCTAAATGAGACGGGAAGTAAATTAACAACAATATTCCGCTCAATGAGGAACAGTAGTTCCGTTAAGCCATTTCTGCATCAACTCTTCGTTGTAAGTAATATCAGCCACGACAAATATTGTAGAATAACCAAGTGCCACAGATGTCGCTGCATCCTCGATAACAACAGCTACAGGCGTAACATAACTGGAATGAATAAAATAGACCGCATTATCCTGTTTATATAGATACCCCACATGATTCGAAAGGCCTACCATATACAACCCGTTTTTATGTGTTTTCTTAAACTCAGAAAGAAAAATATCCCTGCTGCTTCGCTTGATATACAAGGAGTCTTTTGGTTCCAGCATCAGGGCACCATCCATTGATGATTTTTGGGCCATTTTATAGCGGTTTAATTTTACTCCATTATGCAACAGTGTTGTTGATACAAAATATCCGCAGGCGATAGCACCCTGCTGTGGTATAGCTGTATAGCCGTTAAAATCCCAGGTGGTGCCATACCAATAAGGAAAAATATCGTTCACCAGATAATCAGTAAATGCGCGACCGACACTGTCATATCTTATTGTTTTTTTATCGAGCCCTGCTTTCAATTTTATTCGCTGTTGTTTTATAACAGCCTTTGCTGAATCATAATTAATAGCATTGGTTGGTGTGGTTTTTGGGCCAATAGCAGACATTCTTGTTAGTCTCTGTTGACCAATCCTTTTATATGAAAACTGCAACAATAACAGGAGCATCCCAGCAATTATCAGCACAATAAATAAGGTGCGTTTTATACCCATGTTACTATTAATGCAAAATAGAGCTTTTTATTGTGGATGAGTATTTTTTTGATTGCCCTTCCGTTATTTCCATTTTGCTTTATAACAACAAAAGTCCTGCCTAAGGCAGGACTTTTGAATAAAATGGATGATCCTAGTTTTAGTATTTTACAAATTGAATAATCTGTGTTTGATGGCCAAAATATACTTTAACTGTATAAACACCTGAAGGAAGCGACTCAACATTAATTTCTGTATTATCAGTCCCGGAATGGTCACCACTTAATACCTGTTGACCCTGAACCGACCAAACTTCATATTTAACTGCTACATCCGATTTAAGGAATATGGCATTTTCTGCTGGATTTGGATATAAACTCAAACCCGGTATTACCTGTACTGTGGCAATATCTGATGTTTGTAAGATAACAGTCAGTTTTGAATTGCTATTACATCTGTTATTGACTGCTTCAGTTACATTTACTTCACCTGTAGTTGAATTATTCCATGTAACAGCAATCGCATTGGTAGTACCACCTGAAATTTGAGTGCCGTTACTGATGGTCCAATTATAAATGCTGCCGCTATTTTTTACAACACTGTAATTCTGTGTAGATCCCTTTATTGCAGAAGCAGGTCCTGTAATAACAGGTGATGCAGGATTAGCAGGAATGAATTTTTCTTTGCGGGCAACAACCAGTGTTGTGCTTTTATCAAATGTTACTGCAGTACCTTTTACATCCTTTTGTGCAATGCGTCCACTAGGCTCCTGTATAGAAATAAACATATACTGATAATCCGGTGTAAAGGTCATGCCTGTAGGTTCAGAACCTGTAGGCGTTACCATGAATAATTCAATCTTAGGTTGTGCCTGTGTATGATCTGGTCTCACCATCCAAACGTGGTTTCTGCCACCATCTTGTAATACCCATAAATTACCTTTATCATCAAAGGTTAGATTGTCATTACCACCTGCCCACTCTTCAGCAATAATGCCATCGCCATAGTTTATCGGATACGTTTCACCGCCAACAAATGTTGCAAAATTAGAAACAGTTGTTCCGTTATCAGTAAATCTGTACGTGCGACCAACACCTTTTGCAGTAAAGAATACATCGTTATTCAATGGACTAATTTCAACATCTTCAACACCATTAAATGCTGTTGCGCCTGCTATTTTAGCCATCATCTTGGCATAATTTCTATCGCTCTTACTTGTGTTAGGTACAACTACCCAACTACCTGTGGTACCGGTAGGGTCGCCACTGCTATTCAATACATTATTAAGTTTCAATGCATACAAAGTACCTGATGATAAGTCAGTCTTTTTTGCAGCTACAAATTTGAATACATTGCCATCGGGTTCATCCTCACCATAGTAGGATGTAATGCTATCTTGTGCAAACACAATGTTCTCATGACTCATTCTTCCCATTGCCCATAGTTTTTCAGGCTTTCCATTACCGTATTCTTTTACTTTATGTGTTACCGGATCTATCTCTACATTCCATCCAATATCTTCATAGCCATCGTTATTAACGTCACCTTGAGGCGCATCTTCTTCACATGTTACTGTAGTTCCCCATGGTGTTACACCGCCTGAACAGTTGCTAGCAGTTTTTACTAAATCACCCGAAAAATCAACAGGGTGAATAGAATCAACATCCCAATTTCCTGTATTACAGTTATACTGTACATTAAGGATTGATACACCACCTACGCTTTTTTCGTGATTCAAAGCTACCCAACCTTTTCTGCTGCTGCTTGCATTCGCCACATACCCGGTAAAATCAAAGTTACTTGGCACAGTACCGCTGGTAGAATAGGCATTGCCTGTTTGTAATATCGACTGAAAACGGTGTGTTGTCGGTATTGAGAGTGTATCAACTTGTTCAGTAGGAACTACAGATGTAAAGCATGAAATATGACCACTGCTATTGATACAACCTGATGCAATAGGATTCGCCTTATATTTTCTGTTATTCAATGCCAGATCAAATAATACATCTGAGCTTAAAGAATCATATTGATGAACTTCAGCTGCAATAACATTTGTATCAGCTCTTAATAATGTTTTTGGCACATAGTAAAGCCAGTAAACCCTTTCAAATGGTTGCTCGGCTCTTTTATTCGCTTTTGTTTTATATCCAACAGTTCCTGAAGCCATATTTTTGCGAACAACTTCTGTTCCGTTAACGTATATCACTGCACCATCGTCTACCATTACTTGAAGTTCAAGTGTATCGGTTAATGCTGAAAGATTCGGTATCAGAAATGGTTTTCTGAAATAAGCTGTTGTATAGCGATTGGTTGAAGGACCGCCATTTATTTCTGTTCCTGTAAATCCTAACTCCCCAAAACCTAAGGGACCTTTACCAAAGCTCCAAAGAGTATCAGGATTGTAATTGCGTGCTGTCCAATTACCATTGCCAACTTTTCCGCTATCGAGATATAACCAGTTAGATTTTTTTACAATGGGATAAGTCGTCATTGGAATTCTTGGTTTTACAACCGGCCCGCTTTCACCTCCTAGATATTCGATGACCAATAATGGTGCCTTAGCAGCATCTCCATCATATGATTCAACTTCACGAGTTCCGCTGCCATGCATAAAAAATGCAATGGGTTGCCCGCTGTTCCAGCCTTTGCGATTAACAATACCATCAATCAAAGGCTTTAAATCTGATGTCCTTTGATCAGCTGTCGCTGCGCCTATTGTTGCCCATGTACCGCCACTCACATTCCATACTACAGAATCTGAAGATTTTTGTCTATTTGAAATATTATAGGGAATAGCTGTATTAAATACAGAAGGGGTATCGCTATTTTCTGCTTTAATAATTACCTGACAGGGGTCGCTGTTTTTGTTAGTAGCATCAACAGTAAACTGGATATAGGCACTCTTAATAATAGCACCTTGTGGCAGGCTGATATTATTAAATCTTAACCCTAGTAATTGTGGATCATTACCTGAAGCCTCGGTACCAAATTCTAAATCTGAACTACCGTTGTCGAGCGCACCAATTGTTTTTGATTGGGTCTGACCTGATTTAGCCGGCAACCATTCTTCTTGATCATCATCAGCTGAACTGATTCTAATAGCCATACTTTTTACCGGAATATATTCGATCACAAGAAGAGGTGCTTTCGGTGCATCACCATCATACGACTCAACCTCACGTGTTCCTGTACCATATAAATTAAATGCAATAGGGTTTCCCTTTTTCCAACCATTTCTATTGATGATAGATTCAACCAATACTTTTAAATCAGGTGTTTGCTGTTCAGCCGTTGCAGCTCCAACAGTACCCCACGAAGTTCCTGTTACATTCCAGGTGATAGAATCAGATGTTCTGGTTCTTGAAGTTAAATCGTAAGCAGCATTCACATTATATGCTTTTGCGCTATCGCTTACCTCACCTTTAATAATAATATTGCATGGGTCACTGTTCTTATTCGTTGCATCCACAGTAAATTGAATATATGCTTTTGTTATGATTGAACCTTTTGGAATATTGATATTGTTAAATCTGATGCCAGACATTTGAGGATCATTGCCTGAAGCTTCCGTCCCTAATTCCAGATCCGAGCTGCCATTGTCTAGCGACCCTACAGTTTTCGATTGGGTTTGTCCTGACTTGGCCGGTGTCCATTCTTCGATATCATCGTCAACACCATTAACTCTTACACTTAACATTTGAGGTTCTATATAATTAATAACAAGCAATGGTGCTTTTGGTGCATCACCATCATATGATTCAACTTCGCGTGTACCGTTTCCATACATGAATAACGCAATAGGATTGCCATTTTTCCAGCCATTTCTGCCAATTATACTTTCAATCAGTTTTTTAAGATTTGGTGTTCTTTGGTCACTTGTAGCTGAACCTGTGGTCGACCATGAGTTACCAGTAACATCCCAAATAATAGAATGTGTAGTTCTGTTTCTTAAAGACAGATTATAGGCACTATTGGGGTCAAAAATTAGTGCACTGTCACTGGCTTCTCCCTTGATGTAAATTTTACATGGATCACTGTTTTTGTTTGTTGCATCAACAGTAAACTGGATATAAGCACTTAAAATAATAGCGCCTTTTGGAATATTGATATTTGTAAATCTTAATCCCACCAGTTGAGGATCATTACCTGATGCCTCGGTTCCAAATTCAAGATCAGAGCTACCGTTATCCAGTGCTCCTACAGTTTTAGATTGAGTTTGTCCCGAACGTGCGGGCAACCATTCTTCCAAATCACCATCCGTAGATGAAATTCGGACACTGAGAGTTTTTTGCGAAAAGAGTCCTTTACTCATTATCAGCAAACAAACTAACAAAACTTGCTTAAGTAAATTTAAGTATGTCATACGATTTTTATTTTCTACAAAAAGAGTATTTACACCTTACTATAGCATACCTTGTAAACTATCTATTTATTATTAAAACCTTTAAACGGATGTTATCCTTAATAGGAAATTAAACTAGAATTCAATCTGAGTTCATCTACTTGTCAATATTCTTGGGCGGTATTTTAATACAACCAATCTTGTATCGCTCTACTAAAAAACGTAATTTTGAAATCGCTTATGAATCCTTTAGCTGCTGACCGGAGTGTCAGCATTCAATGGATAGGATAGATGTAATGGTCTTGTAGCCACAGACGAAGTGAAGCTTGTCTGGTACTGACCGAAGCGTCAGCATTCAATGGATAGGATAGATGTAATGGTCTTGTAGCCACAGACGAAGCGCAGCTTGTCTGGGTGCTGACCGAAGCGTCAGCATTCAATGGATAGGATAGATGTAATGGTCTTGTAGTTCAATGGATAGAATAGATGTTTCCTAAACATTTGATTCAGGTTCGACTCCTGG
>JAZKEQ010000069.1:0-13113 GCA_040386935.1 Bacteroidota bacterium
AACGACATTGACCAGTTACAAGAGCTTGCCATAATTGCAAACGGACAATTTCAAAGTGTTTTCACGCCAGACAATTGGGAAATATTCAATGGCAATTTGCAGGACAGACAAAGGTTTATTGACATACTTAAAATTGCCAAATGCTTTGTTTGTCTCGACCATGACAAAATAGTTGGCGTTGCTTATATTGTCCCAGGCGGTAACCCTACAAATATTTTCAAGTCTGAATGGTCTTACATTAGGATGGTTGGTGTTAATCCAAAACATAGAGGACAAGGCATCGCAAAAACACTTACAGAAATGTGTATTGACTTCGCCAAACAAAGCAACGAAAAGACTATTGCGCTTCACACTTCAGAATTCATGGACGCTGCAAGACATATTTATGAAAACATAGGCTTTACAGTTCTTGAAGAAATTCCTCTTTTGTACGGCAAAAAATATTGGTTGTACACGTTAGATCTAAACTGACAAAGCTACGTACCCATCAACCACTAACACGGGTTTTGCGTGGACGGTGCGAATAGAAACATTTGAGCAATTAATAAGCTTTGATGCTGGCAGATAGTTTGCGGTTTCAAAAGCCCAACAACACAAAGCCTGAAACCGTTGGGCGTAGTGTTAAACCACCCAGTAATGACCGAACTTTTAAAGAATAACATAAGCAAACACATCACTCTTTCAAGCAAAGAGATGGAGGATTTTTGCAATTTATTTCAACCAAAAACCATCCAGAAAAAACATTTTTTACTTAGTGAACATGAAGTGTGCAAGTTTGAGGGCTTTGTTACCAAAGGGCTTTTTCGGGTGTATCATATTGACACGAATGGTTTTGAACAAATCCTCTATTTTGCAATAGAAAATTGGTGGATTACTGACATTGACAGCTTTACCAACGAAAAACCATCGCAACTTTTTATTGAGGCATTAGAAGACAGCGAAGTACTTTTAATCAACAAGAAGGACAAAGAATTTGCCTACGAAAATTTGCCAAAAGTGGAGAAGTTGTTTCGTGTGATGACCCAAAAAACACACGTTGCCCTACAACGCAGAATGATAGACAATTTGAGCAAAACAGCCGACCAACGTTATATTGACTTTATCGAAAAATATCCGCAGCTCTTTCAACGGCTAACCAACTTACAAATAGCAGCTTATTTAGGCATCAGCCACGAGTTTTTGAGTAAAATAAGAAAGAAAATTGCCAACAAAAAATAAGTCAGATTTCACTTATTGAACTTGTTCAATGTTTTTAGGCATTGGATGATAGCATCTTTGCATCATCAATTTAAAACAAGACAAAAATGAAATCAATTATTTTAACAGCATTATTAACAATTTTAATTTTATTTAAAATGGAAGTACAAGCACAAAGTTTCAAAACCATTGAAGCAAACAATTTAAAACTTCAAGTTTACAACGCATCAGAAAATAGTTTTGGTGTGGCATCAATTATTGTTTCAGGCAAAACAGATGCGGTATTAATTGATGCCCAATTTACTTTGGCAGATGCCGAAAAAGTGGCACAGGAAATTAAAGCAAGTGGCAAAAAACTAACCACTATTTATGTTTCTCATGGTGACCCAGATTTTTATTTTGGGTTAGAAGTATTTAAAAAATATTTTCCGGAAGTTACTATTTATGCTTCGCCCGCAACAGTTGAACATATAAAAGCAACCGCACAAAAAAAGTTGGAAGTTTGGGGTGAAAGGTTGGGTAAAAACATCACATCGAATGTTGTTTTACCGCAAATTTTTAAAGGCAATAGCATAGATTTAGAGGGTCAAAAATTAGAAATTATTGGTTTGGAAGAATTCCCAACTAAAACTTTTGTTTGGATACCATCTATAAAAGCAGTAGTTGGTGGTATCAATGTTTTTGGTACAAGTTTTCACTTATGGATGGCAGATGCACAAAACACAGACGCACGTAAAAATTGGATTTCAGTATTGGATAAAATAGAAAGTTTACATCCGACAATCGTAATTCCGGCTCACGCTAAATCGGAAACAACCTTTGATATTTCAACAGTAAAACATACCAAAAACTATATCCAATTTTACGAAGAAGCCTTAAAAACTAACAAAACTTCGGAAACACTAATATCTGCTTTAAAAACAAAATACCCAACCTTAACTTTTGACATTGCTTTACAAATTGGAGCAAAAGTGAATTCGGGAGAAATGAAATGGTAAAACAAATTATCTTCAACTTGACAATACTTTTAGTGTTGTCAAGTTGTGCTTTAAACAATCAGAAAATGACAAATCTTGAAATAATAAAAAGCACTTACGGGGGCAAAACTTCGGAAGAGAACGGCAGAAACTTAGCTAAATATGTAGCTAATGACATACATTGGACAGAAGCTAAAGGTTTCCCATATGCAGGGACATATATTGGGTTAGAAAACGTAACCAAAAATGTTTTCAACCGATTGGGAAGCGAATGGATTGACTATAAATTTACACCCGAAGACTATGTTGCAAGTGACGACAAAGTGGTTGCCTATGGCACATATTCAGGTGCATACAAGCTGACAGGCAAAGCATTTACGGCAAGAGTTGCCCACGTTTGGAAACTGAAAGACGGAAGAATTATCAGCTTTGAGCAATTTGTGGACAGCAGAACAGTGGACGAAGCAACACAATAAAACACTACGCCCAACAAGGTATTGGCAAAAGAAGGGCTGAAGTGCAAACTTCAGCTTTTGTGTTTCTATTAATTTTGTACATTAGCTGAACGGTAGTACATCTATTGCCCTGCCTTCGCCAATACCAGAAACGTTGGCGGAAAGCATAAAATACGGCTGCAACGACTTGATAGAGTCAATAGCATATTGACAGTCATAACATGAAAAAAGCATTAACAATCATACTGCTTGTCTCCGCTCTCTTTTGGAGAGGCTATGAGACTTACGCCCAAAAAGCCGGACAAGCCGTCATAGACAGCCTCCTTGCGGAACTTCCCAAGCAAAAAGCAGATACCAACAAGGTAAATATTCTGATTAGCTTGAGTAGGCAAAATATGTTGATTAGCAAATACGACACCTCCCTAATGTATGCACTTACTGCAAAACGGCTGGCGGAAAATCTGAATTTTAAACAGGGAACAGCCAATGCCTGCAATGGTATTGGTGTCGCGTATGCCAACTTATCCGATTACTCTAAAGCATTGGAATATTATCAACAGGCGTTAAGCATACATGAGCAAACAGGAAATAATAACGGCATAGCTTCTATCCATAACAATATGGGACTTGCCTATGCTAATTTATCCGACTATCCCAAAGCATTGGAACACCATCAGGAAGCATTAAGAATCAATCAACAGATGGACAATAAAAACGGTATGACTATCAACTTTGGTAATATCGGTATTGTGTATGTCCAGTTATCTGATTACTCCAAGGCATTTGAATACTCTCGAAGAGCATTAATCCTCTCTGAGCAATTAGGAGATAAACGTGACATGGCTATCAATTATGGCAATTTAGGGCTTGTGTATAGAAATTTATCCGATTACCCCAAAGCCTTTGAAAGTTATCAGAGAGCATTAAACCTCTTTAAACAGGTTGGCGAAAAAAGAGGTATGGCTTCCAATCTCGGCAGTATCGGGGAGTGGTTTCTTGAAGTTCCCGAAAGTCTGTTGCGGTACAAGAAAGTGAATCCCGCTAATCGTTATACCATAGCGCTGCAATATGTTGATAGCGCATTAACCTTAAACAAAGAGATTGGCAGAGTTGGCGGGCTGAAAGAAAATAGCGAACTCCTGAGCCGCATTTATGAAAAAGAGAAAAGATATGACAAGGCTTATGAGGCTTACAAAAATTATATCGTTTTCAGGGACAGCGTACAGGGCGAAAAGGTAAAAAATCAAATCATTCGAAAGGAAATGCAGTTTGAATTTGACAAAAAGGAAGTCATCACTCACGCAGAAATCCAAAAGCAGAGGCTGCAGCGCAACGGTTTTATTGCAGGTAGTATTTTATTGCTTTTGCTTGCTTCATCAATTTTTATAGGATTGAAGCGGACACAAAAAGAGAAAAAAAATTCGGAAGAATTAAGAATGCAATCGGATAATTTATTGCACAATATTTTACCTGAAGAAACTGCTGCTGAACTGAAAAGCACGGGTAGTGCAAAAGCCAAAAGCCACGAAAACGTAACGGTACTGTTTACCGATTTTGTTGGGTTTACTACTATAAGCGAGCAGCTTACACCCACCCAGTTGGTGCAGGAACTGCACGAGTGCTTTACAGCTTTTGACAGGATAATAGAAAAGCATGGTCTTGAAAAAATAAAAACCATAGGCGATGCCTACTTTGCTGTGTGCGGCTTGCCTAATTCTGATAAAAGCCATGCTCAAAAAACGGTAAATGCGGCATTGGAAATCCGCGACTTTATTAGGCAGAGAAAGCAAAAGGAAAATACCTTTGAAATTCGTATAGGTATTCATTCGGGTAGTGTTGTGGCGGGTATTGTAGGGGTAAAAAAATTCTCTTACGATATATGGGGTGACACCGTAAATACTGCTGCAAGAATGGAGCAGAGTAGCGAGGCAGGGAAAATTAATATTTCGGAAATTACTTATCAGTTGGTGAAAGACAATTTTAACTGCGAATACAGAGGCGAGATAGAAGCGAAGAACAAAGGGAAACTGAAGATGTATTTTGCCAACAACGCAGTTATTGGCGGACAAAAAGAACCTGCAATAGATGATGGAGGAGAAAAAAGGAATGCCTGACCGCCATGTGCTATAGCTATTTACTTACTAAAGTTGAGCCTTTCGTTACGCTATGTTTATTATCTTGTCTTGACAATTAAGTCGGCAACAGCGCAAGGTTGCGAAACGTTGCAAGGCTAAATGACTTGCCGAACCGAAAATATATTTGAAGAGTTAGCTAACATAACTAAACCAAATGCAGTTTTGGTAGTCTAAGTTATTCTCATCTCATGAATATGACAAAACATTTAAAAAGGATAATACCAGCATTACTGATGGTTAGTGTTGGGCTTACTGTTCCTGCACAACCAACAGGCATCTATGTTTTGGATAATAACCAGGGAACCTTCCGTGATGCCAACATCAGGAATTACTCCTTTGTGGATGGTTTTGTTTGGAGAACCGGTTGGTCAGACTTTGAAATATCACCAGGGGTTTATAATTATGCCGGCATAGACCATATCGTTCAAAGGCTTGACAGCATCAACAAAAAATTAACCATCCTATTCGGGGCATATGCTGTTGAGCCATCTTATATTGCTTCTCAACCCGGAGTTACGACTTATCAGTTTACTGACCCGCTGAGTGGCGTAACAACAACCAGGGCTGTTCCATACGATGCATATTTACTGCAGCGGTTCCGGTTGTTCTTATCATCCCTGGCCAATCATCAAATATACAGCCTTTCGGCAGGAACGATGGTTGCATTAAAGAATCATCCTGTTTTAGCAAATATTGCAACAAACATTCCAGGGTTGGGTGCAATCAGAAATGTGAATGGTTTAAATGCAAGTCTGCACACTACATTGCCAAATTACACCAGAAGTAAGTTTGTGGATTCTTTGACTGCAAGCATGAAAATCCAAACAGATAATTTTCCATCAAAAAATGTTTTCATACCATCATACAAGAATGTGAATGACAATATAAATTCTCCCGCACTGGCAGATTTTATAAAATCACAATTGCTTGCAAATTTTGATGACATTCAGCATCCCAAAATAAGTTTCTGGCAAGAAAATTTAGCCGGATTTACGGATTCATCCACTCATATATTTACGGGGCTCCCTACAACAACGTTTGCAACCCCATTGCTTCAACTCGGGAATGGAGCTTATACGATGTTCCAAATGTTGCAGGGCTGGACAACACCTTTTTTAGACCCTGCAAAAACAGCCAACTCAACTCCGTTTGACGCCATGTGCTACGCTTATAACACATTCGGTGCCTCGTACTATGAGGTATATGTAAGCGATTTGGACAATCCTGTCTATCAGCAATCATTTACTGCTTGGGACCCTGCAACTTGCAATACAAGTTTAGCTATTGCACATCCTACGAACGAGGACAACATAAGCATTTACCCAAATCCTTCTTCGGGGCATATTTCAATTGCTGGAATAAATGACCTTGAAAAAGCAGGTATTTCCATTCTTAATTTACATGGACAGAAAGTACTGAGTGTCCCAAGTACTCGAAACATTGACATATCCTCACTTTGTATTGGCATGTATCTTATTAAGATTGAACAGAATGATAAAGTCCATATATGGAAGTTCATCAAAGAATAGTAGTACAGGTGTGTCTTGCATATAATGCTGTTTGAATAAAAGAGCAGTACTTGTCTAAAAGGCTTGCAAAATTGGGCATAGGAGAAGAGTGTTAGTTTTCCGTTTCTATATTTTGTATATATTAGCTTGACTATATGATCCTCGCAATCGCCACCAATGGCTGGTGCGGGAACCTTATGTGCTATGTTAAATGACTGACGAACTAAAAATAACAATAGAGACACTTTACGATACTTTCGCAAAGTATCAAGGACTTTCCAAATTGGAAGGAAGCCCACTTTATGACGAATTAAGCACTTGGAATATAGATTTACGAAGCAAGAAACTGAAAGAACTGACGGAAGAAGATTTGTCAAGGTTTGCGGGAAAGGTTATGTTGACTTGGGGTGACGAAAATGACTATAGATGTTACTTACCTAGAATGTTAGAATTAACAGCGGAACTCAAAACACCTTATAATATTTGGACACTATACAGCAGACTTGAAGACGCAAATTGGAAAACCTGGGACATAGAGGAACAGACAGCCATAAACGACTTTACGGTTGAACTTTGGAATAATCTACTGAATGACAATAGCGAAAAAGCAGAATGGGAGTTCAAAGACTACTTTCATGCAATTGCGAATTTTTACCCTGACTTTGCGCAAGTATTAAAAGTTTGGGAAACAAACAACAACTTTGCTTCGATAAAACATTTGACAAACTACATATTTGAAGAACGGCAATATTTGTTTGACAATAATTTCATAAATAGTATTGAGAAAAATACAAAGCATATTGAACAGTTTAAAATTTGGCTGACATCTGAAAGGATCTTAAAGAAAATCGAAAAAGCGTTTTACGACAATGAAAAAACTGAAATTGCAGAACGACTTTCGTGGGTGGAACAAATACTGAACAACGAGAATAAATACAACGCATAACAGGATCTACCCAAAATGTGGAATTTTCTGAGTTAAATCAAACAGCAGTTTTTTCAAATCAGGTTGTGTGCTTAAAATCCGCCACATCGCAAATCCCCCATACGTTAGCTGTCATTGTATGACGACCCTGTACCAACGATATTTTATGTCTTCCCCCAAAATAATGTAGAAAAAAATTGCGCAATCAGATAATTGCATATATTTGCAAGCAAATGATTGCATATTTATAAACTAATGGAAACAAGACGAGATGTTTTTCAGGCTATAGCCGACCCAACACGCAGGGCCATATTGGTTTTGCTTGCCTCACAGGTAATGACACCGAATGCCATTGCAGAAGAATTTAAGACAAGCAGGCAAGCAGTATCCAACCATATTAAAATACTCACCGAATGTAAATTGGTAAAGCAGGAACAGAAAGGACGGGAAATTTATTATCACATCAATGCAAACAAAGTAAAAGAGATCGACCAGTGGATTGAACAATTCAGGAGCATCTTACAAACTCAATTCAATCAACTGGACAACATGTTATTAACACTAAAAAAACAAAAAAAATGAACAACAATTTACTATTTGATTTTACCGTTGATAAAGCAGCGAAAACGGTATTCATAACAAGAGAATTTGATGCTGACCTATCGCTTGTATGGGATGCATTTACGAAAGCAGAGCTCCTTGACCAATGGGGGGCGCCTAAACCTTTTATGGCAAGAACGAAATTCCAGGATTTTAAAGTTGGCGGACGAAGATTTTATGCGATGGTAAGTCCGGAAGGAAATGAGGGCTGGATACTTCAGAAGTATACTTCCATTAGCCCAAAAACCAATTTCAAACTATTTAATGTTTTTGCGGACAAAGATGAAAATCCTCAACCACCGGGTTCTGATTGGGATTACAGCTTTAGCGAACAGGATGGGAAGACAACAGTAAGTATTACCATTTATAATGAATCGCTTGAACGTATGGTGAGGATGATTGAAATGGGCTTCACTGAAGGTTATAAAGCATCCATGATCAATTTGGAAAATTTATTAGCAACGCTAAAAAAATAACGTAATGAAAAAGTATGTAGTTAAATTTTTGACAGTATCAGTGATAGCTATTGCAATAGGTTGTGGAAATTCTCAACCGAATACTAGCAAGAACAGTAACACTGATTCAACAGCGAATCCAACGTTGACAAGCAAAACGGATATGATTAAGCAAAAAATAACCCCTTGCCTTTGGGTTGAGACAAAAGATGCCAAAGCAGTAGCGGAATATTATTTATCAATATTTAAAGAAGGTAAGTTGAAAGAGCATCGCAAATATAAAAATCCACCGGAAGCAGGTGGAGGAGACTTTGAAACAGCCATTATTGAAGTTGCTGGTATGGAATTAAGCATTTTGGCTGCAGGCCCATTTTTTAAATTTAATGAATCTATTTCGTTTGTGATTAACTGCAAAGATCAGGCAGAGGTTGATTATTACTGGGCTGCATTAACTGCTAATGGTGGCGAGGAAAGTTCCTGTGGATGGTGTAAAGACAAATATGGCTTATCATGGCAAGTAGTTCCCGTTGAATATTTTACCCTTATTAACAGCGATGATCCAACAATCAGAGATAAGGCCATGAAAAATACATTGAAACAGAAAAAAATAATTTTATCAGAACTCAAATAAAAATTCAGAAATACATTTTAATAACCAACAATTAACATACATACAATGGCACAAATTAATCCACACATCAACTTCAACGGCAATGCCGAAGAAGCATTTACCTTTTACAAATCAGTATTTGGCGGAGAGTTCGCAAAAATAATGCGTTTCAAAGATTTAGAAAGTGCCGAATTTCCGGTAGCAGAAAAGGAAGCGAATAAAATAATGCACATCGCTTTACCAATCGGCAAAAGTGTTTTAATGGCTAATGATGTGCCTGAAATATTGGGACGAACAAACGAAGATGAAAACAGGAGCAAAATTGTAATTAGTGCGGAAAGCAAAGAAGAAGCGGATAAATTATTTAATGGACTTTCGGCAGGTGGACAAATTGAAATGCCTATTTCTGACAGCCCCTGGGGTTCATATTTTGGGATGTTTAGAGACAAATATGGAATTGAATGGATGGTAGATTTTGACTCGAATTATAAAGGACAAATATAACATACAGCGCAAACCTGCGGTGAGTTAGCGTAAGTAAGAACAGACATAGCCTACAGACTAATGGATAAAAATATTTCAGCAATTGGACTTGGTTTTATACTGGTGATCATAAGTAATGTTATTGGACATGTTGCCCCACCATTTTCCATTTTTGTGACCCCGGTTCTCATGACAATAATTATTGCAGGAATAAACTTCGGACTTTATAAATCAAATTTTACGCTGACAGTAATTTATAATTTTGGTCTATTGCTGTTTAATGACTTGTTCATCCGCCTATATGCCGGAGGAACACATGATCAGGAAGGGAAAGGTTGGATCTTTTTATTTTTTGCTATTGCATTTATCTTAGCAGTTGTTACAATGATAATCTATTCATTTGGGCCATTAAAGAATCAATCTAAAATATCCCGACCCAAACACATATTAGCAAATATTTTAACAGTAGTCATATTTTCTACCTTGACCGCCCTTCTTTATTATTTCAAAATTGGAGATATTTAACTGGAGTTATAACAATAGCTCAGCAAGAAACGGAGCGTAAACCGAATTGTATTTGACAGAAATGTAATATCTTTAATCCTATGAAAATACTGGCATTGGAAACAGAGATTGTTGGGGCAACCTGGGATAACCTTGGAGACCTTTTAAAGGAAGAGGCGCAACACGTCTTTGGACTCTACCTATCGGACGTAGTAAGGGAAATATATTTTACGGAGCATAAAAACGCTGTATTAGTTTTAGAGGCGAAAGATAAAGCAAGTGCAAAAGAGCTCCTTGATTCTTTTCCATTGGTTCAATCGGG
This sequence comes from Bacteroidota bacterium, assembly GCA_040386935.1. Taxonomy (GTDB): domain Bacteria; phylum Bacteroidota; class Bacteroidia; order NS11-12g; family UBA955; genus JABMMZ01. The sequence continues at coordinate 10,172 of JAZKEQ010000069.1, forward strand.
TAAGATCAAATTTGAGCTGATGGAATTAAGACCATATACCGGGTACGAAAGACTCATGAATGAATAACAGGGCTGACACGAGCGAATATGAAAACGACCATCACATTTCTTTTTTTGCTATTTGCAGTAGAAACAACACTTGCTAACCTCAAATACCATCCGGTAAGTTTTGTGATTAGCACAGATAAGGAGAGCTATTATGAGGGAGAGAAAATAACGTTCAACATCACCATTACCAATACAGATAAGGAACATTCGTATCCGGTTATATTGCCTCATACACAAAACACGGGACAAAAATTGTTTTACCTGAATATGTATGACAAGGCCAATAATACCCTATTGCTAAGGTATACGGAAAACAGGATGTTAAGTATGATGGTTCATGATACAGGTACTGTGCAAATCCGGTACCTGAAGCCGCAGGAACAAATTGTTGTGCCTGTATACCTGAATGATTTTGATAACTATTTCAGCTATCATACCCAAAACACCTCCCATCATAGTGTTGGTGTTCCCGTATTTGCGGGTGTATACAAAGTAAACATCACATATAATCCTAAGGGTATTCCGTTAGGCGACAGTATTTATAGTTATTATGGCGATTTTGACAAGGACATTTCGAGTGGAGGAAAATTGGCCATGCATGAAAACGGGGTTATCAGTCAACTGATAGATTTGAGAATTAAGAGAAGTTCGGATACCGTTGTTTCCATAGAACGTCAGAAATACTTTGTTAAAACAGACGGGTATATGTATTACTATTTTAATGAGTATGTGGAGAAAATAACAACTGATACCCGCTGTGTTCATATTACCACACTGCCCAAGGATAGTTGCTCCTTACCAAAGGGAGAATATTTTTACAATCATTTCACAGACCTGTATGCGGAATACATCGTTCGTTTCCCGGATGGTGATATACGCGAATACAGAAGGTTTTCTGACTACTGTCCCGATTACTTCTATACCGAAGCGTATAACGAGTTCAAACAAAAAACACTATACGCACTTCAATTACCCGACAAGCGATTTTATATGGTATCATACAATCAACCGGGAGGGAGCAAGCACCAGGAGTCATATTGTTCATCGGATGGGACGCTCTGTGTTGTAACAACTTTTAAATACAATAAAAAGGGAGAATTTGTAAGAACAGAAGTAGAGCAAACACAACCTTGTATTGAAGTAGAAATTAATGGAAAAAAAAGGAGTTCAAAGCGGGCTTCTATTCTTGAGGGACAATGAAATTAAAAACAATATATTATGTTGCATGTGTATGAATGTAACAAAACAAATCGAAGAATATCTCAACAGTCAGCCGGAACAAAAACGAAATGACATGCATGAACTGCACCGCATTATTCAAGGCATACAGCCGGGCAGCAAGTTGTGGTTCCTCGATGGCAAAAACGAAGAAAACAAAACAGTGTCCAATCCTAATATTGGATACGGACAACAAACGATGCAATATGCGGGCGGAAAAACCAAGGAGTTTTACCGAATAGGTTTGAGTGCCAATACAACCGGAATCTCGGTGTATATCCTGGGTATCGAAGATAAAAAGTACCTGGCCGAAACGTATGGAAAACAACTGGGCAAGGCGAGCGTAACAGGCTATTGTATTAAGTTTAAAGCACTGAAGGATATCAATATTGACGTACTGAAAGCGGCCATACAGTTTGGGCTTGAGTTGAACTAATAACAAATAAAGAACAATGAGAACAGTATCAATTTTCATCGCGGCAAGCCTGGATGGGTATATTGCCAAACCAAACGATGACCTCAGCTTCCTGAAATCGGTAGAAAAGGAAGGCGAAGATTATGGTTATGCCGAATTCACCGCAAACATCGATACCATTATTCTCGGCAGAAAAACCTACGATTGGGTGCTGAAGGAAATTGGCACTTCTCACTACGATAACGGTGACAGAAACGTATATGTGATTACCAGAACGGCAAGACCAAGTGTTGGTAAAACAACATTCTATACCGGAGATCCTGCTGAATTGGTGCGAAAGTTAAAAAGTGAAACGGGAAAAAATATCTATTGTGATGGCGGTTCGGAAGTGATAAACGAACTGATGCAGCATGACTTGGTAGATGAATTTATTATTTCCGTTATTCCGGTATTGCTTGGTAACGGAACCAAACTGTTCAAAGATGGCAGACCCGAGCAACAATTGGAGCTTGTGACTACCAAAACGTTTGACACCGGACTGACCCAACTCCATTACAGGCGAAAGAAATAGTATGAAAGCCTGACTTCCGGTTGATGAACAGTAGCCGGAAAAATGTAGATTCAAATTGTAAATACCGGCAGTATGAAAAAATACATCATTCTAAAATTAATCGGATTGGCCGTACTGACTATTGCTACATTGGTTATCATCTCCATCCTTGAAGTTACCGTGTATTCTTATTTGGTCAATCCCGGGCAAACGATGAGTGTGTATGATGCGCACGCTGAATATTCGGCACCTTATATTTCCGGAGTCTTCGGGTTCATTGTTTTCTTTATGGTGGCAAGACACTGGAAGAAAAGGCAATATCCGAATGCATTCAGGTTAAGCATGTTGTTTCCTCTCGTTTATGTATTAATGGATATGGTGATCATCATTGCTGCAACTATGGAGCATTGGTTGGATTTTGTTGGTATTTTTCTGATAGCCAACTCAGCAAAATTCCTTGGGTAGTTATTTGGGCTATACTTTAACCCGAAAGGCTCCTTCCGGAGTCAATGATTGGTGGTAAGGTTTTCATCGTAATATCCAGTTTTAACCTTAGCCTTCGCAAAGGATAACGTGTTAAGAAAAATAGATCTATCGAACAACTAAGGATTATTAATTATTCTTACACCTGTTGCTTTTGGATAAAATACATGGTACTGTAAGCTCCCCGAAATTAGAACTGGGGTTAAATTGGTAGTTCAAATGTGCTGA
>JAZKEQ010000070.1:0-33437 GCA_040386935.1 Bacteroidota bacterium
TGTTGTAAAGTATAAAAACACTAGAACCATCAACGTTCTTGGTGGTCATGTTATAGTTACCCCAAATAAAGTTGAATGGCGAAGTGCCTGCGTTATATTCTTTTGTGAAGGCACTGATGTCCCATGTTTTCATAGAATCCAAACGGGTTGGCATCATGTAAAGCCCTGTAGTATCGATAGCTCTCCAGTTTGCGGCATTGGCAGATGAGCCTAATTTTACAAGATTACATCCTTTAACAGTATTAACTCTTACAGATACACCATTGGTAGGGTTACTTGGAAATTGACTTCTTTGTACTGAAAAGGCCAATTGCCAGTTTGTATTTGATTCCGTTTTAACAACTCCGTTTTTAAAGCTGTAAAATACATCATTGATGTAGCTAGCCCCCATAATAGTGCTGTCGCTTGGTGCGCATTGTGCGAAAATTTTTGTTGAAAATAGACTTAATGTTAAAATTGTAAAAAAATGTTTCATGTAGTGGTGTATTGAATAAGGTGCAAAATTATCAAATATTAATGTTTTCAAGGGTATACACGTTTTTTAATGACATAAAAATGACAATAGTTTGAGGTGTATTTTTTTATTTAATTTCAAAACGGTAACCAATACCCCTTATAGCGTTGATATACTGTGGGTTTTTGGGGTCAAGTTCGAAGTATTTTCTAAAGGAAAGTATGAAGTTATCGATTGTTCTGGTTGAAGGGTATACAGCATAACCCCAAACAGTTTGTAGAATTTTTTCGCGGCTTACCACTTCATTCTTGTGTTCTATGAGTAATTTTAACAAAAGGGCTTCTTTTTTGGTTAAGGTAAATTTGCCATTGACACCCTTGGCTTCATAGGTTTCAAAATTTACATAGTTGGGTCCAAACGAAAATTCTTTGATTGAATTACCTGAAGCTGCTGTAGTACTCCCTTTTCGTGATAACAAATTTTGTACCCTCAGTTGCAATTCTTCAAGATTAAAGGGCTTGGTCAGGTAGTCATCAGCGCCTTTTTTTAATCCTGCAATGCGGTCATCAGCCGAGTTTTTTGCCGAAAGGAAAAGAATGGGAACTTCGCTATTTTTCAAACGGATGTTTTCGCATACGTTAAGTCCGTCAATGCCCGGAATCATTATATCTAGTACTACCAGGTCAAATTGCTCGTCTTTAAAGCGTTTAATGGCTTCAATGCCATCCTTTACCCCGATTACTTTGTTGCCTTCAAGTTCGAGATTTAGTTTCACCAGGTCTAATAAGCTGGGTTCATCTTCTACCAGTAAAATACGTTTACTCATAATGGTCTTAATTGTTATTTGTTGATTTGAATGTTATTAAAAATTTCGCCCCTACAGGTTGATTGGGCTCTACTGTTATTTTTGCATGATGGATTTTAAGGATTTGTTTCACAAGAAATAAGCCCAATCCTGTACCTTTTGAATGCCTTGTGTTCTCATCACCAACCCTGTAAAATTTTCTGAAGATTTTATCTTTTTCGTTGATCGGAATGCCGGGGCCATTGTCGGCTATAGCAACGATAATTTTGTTGTTTTCTTTTTGGACACTAACTGATATCTCAACATGTTCGCCACCGTATTTCAATGCATTTTGCATGATATTAGTGAATACCAGATTAAGTGCTATTTCATCGCCCTGTACCATTAAGTCGCTATCAGGAATGCTTACGCTTCCTTTGAAAAGTGGAGGAATAAGTGATTGAGAAGCTGCCTTTTCAATGATTTCGGTTATTGGTAGGTTTTCGAAATTGTAAGCATAGCTCTTGCCATCTATTTTAGTTGCCAGTAAAACATTGTCAATAAGCTCATTTAAACGATCTGAATTTTGAACAGTTTGTTGAATCACCTGCTGATATATTTCTTCATTGAGCTTGCGCGACTTCAGCGTTTGTGCACTGAGTTTAATTGCGGCCAATGGAGTCTTTAATTCATGGGTGACAGACAACAGAAAATTGTTTTGCATTCTGTTTAAATTCAGTAAAGATTCAAGACGAGAGAATACCCATAATACACCTAAAATAACAGCGAGTGTAAATACAATGGCTTCAGAATAAAATGCGCGTATTTTTGAATCATAGCGCTTGTTTATTTTTTGTATTTCATAAGCTGAAGGTTGTATTGTGAGCGCTTCGTGATAATTGCCGGTTTCTCGTTGAATAGCAACATCAATTTCTATATTGTTTTTTGCAGACTCCAGTTTTTTTAACCTGTTAAAATCTATGGTATGTTTATCTATAATACCAGCTACACTCTCGTTGCTATCTGCTTTAGAGTGGATGAATTGGATCAGCTGATCCTCAATAATGGCACATTTATAATTCAATTGATTGAGTTCGTGACTGTGTTCTTTATTGGTGAACGTTATAAGCGAATAAAGCCACCAACCAAAGGCGGCAAGAATGTACAGGATGACTAAAACAAGGAAAAGTCTTATCTTCAAATTAAAATAATTGGTAGTTCAAATATAAATCAATTTATTTGATGTTATGGAACTACCCGTATATACAGTTCAGCAGTTAGCCTTGAGAAACGGACAGGATAAACCCGAAATATGGGTTGCTTATGAAGGCGTTATTTACGATGTTTCTGAAAGTCGATTGTGGCGCAATGGCAAGCATTACGAGCATTGGGCAGGACAAGACCTGACTGACGAGTTAAAGGATGCACCACACACTAAATCAGTATTTGAGCGCATGCAGGCCATAGGAAAATTAGGGTAAATTTTTACAAAGTTTTTACAAATCAATTTTCTCAACTCTTCTTTCATGGCGACCGCCTTCGAAGGAAGCTGTGAGATAAGATATTGCAATGTCGGATGCCATTTTATTGTCAACGTATCTAGCCGGTAAACAAAGTATGTTGGCATTGTTATGTTGTCTAGCTAAAGCACCCAATTCAGGTAACCAACACAATGCCGCTCTTATGCCTTTGTGTTTGTTGGCGGTAAGGCAGACACCGTTGCCGCTACCGCATAATAGTATACCCAAAGTATCTTGTGTGTTTAATACGCTGTTTGCCACCTGATGTGCGTAATCGGGATAGTCGACAGAGTCGTTGGTAAACGTACCATAATCAGTTACTTCATAACCTTTCTGACTTAAGAAATCCTTTATGAATTCTTTCTGATCAAAACCGGCATGGTCGCTGCCGATAGCTATTTTAGGCAAGTTGTTCATTTTGTTTTTTTTGTTTTTCTACACGTTTTGTAATCATTACACCCAGTTCAAAAAGCATGTACAATGGGATGGTTAGTATTACCTGACTGACAATGTCAGGCGGAGTAACAATGGCCGCTACAATCAAGATGATAACAAACGCATACTTTCTGTATTTTTTAAGAAAGGCAGAGGTAATCAATCCTATTCTAGCAAGGAAATACATTAGAACCGGTAATTCAAAAATAAGTCCTGTACCCAAAACAAGCAAACTCATAAATGAAACAATGCTTTGAATATTGATTTCATTATTAATTTTGGAGCTCAGTGAATAATGAGCAAAGAAATTAATCGAAATAGGGCAAAGTACAAAATAACCGAAGCTTACTCCGGCTAAAAATAAAGTTGTAGTATAGATAACAAAACCTCTGGTATTCTTTACTTCATTTAAGTTAAGCGCAGGTTTTATGAATTTCCATAATTGCCATAGGATAAAAGGCATAGAAAGAATAATGCCGGCCAAAAAAGCAAGTTTGAATGACATCATGAATTGACCTGCCATTTCAGTGTTTTGAAGTGAAATTTTAAAATCTTTCACACATAGACTGTCATTGTGATAAAAGCGTTGCGACCATTCACATAGTTTTCTGTAAGTAAAAAAATCTTCGCGTAAGGGCCCTAAAATAATTTCATGAAAAATATAATCGATATACAGAAAAGCCACAATTGAAAGAACACAAATGGCCAAAGCTGATTTTACGAGATGTTTGCGCAACTCATCAACATGGTCGAGGAAAGACATCTCTTTGTCTTCCTTTATATTTTCTATATCTGTTGTTTGGTCGAGAGACATTATATTACATCAGCATACCGCCACATACACTGATTGTTTGGCCTGTGACATAAGTGCTTAAATCACTGGCAAGGAAAAGACATGCATTGGCAACGTCTTCTGTTGTTCCACCGCGTTTTAAAGGAATAGAATCTACCCATTGTTTGCGAATGTCTTCATTCAGTGCAGCTGTCATTTCTGTTTCAATGAAACCCGGTGCAATGGCGTTGCATCTTACATTTCTGCTACCCAATTCTTTTGCGATAGATTTGGTGAAACCAATCATGCCTGCTTTACTTGCAGCATAGTTGGCCTGGCCGGCATTGCCTGTAACACCAACTATTGAGGTCATATTGATAATGCTACCCGCTCTGTTCTTAAGAAAAGTTTTGAGGCAAGCTTTCGTGAGGTTGAACGATGACTTAAGGTTGGTATTGATTACTTCATCCCATTGCTCTTCTGTCATGCGCATTAACAATGTGTCGCGGGTAATACCTGCATTGTTAATCAATACATCGATGGTGCCGAAATCTGCAACAACAGTATCGGCCAGGGTGTGAGCAGCAGTAAAATCTGAAGCATCACTTTGATATCCCTTTACTTTTACTCCGTATTTCGAAGACAGTTCTGCTTCGAAAGCCCTTGCTTTTTCTACCGAACTGGCGAATGTAAAAGCAATGTTAGAACCGTTTTTAGCAAAGACTTCTGCGATGCCTTTGCCAATGCCCCTGCTGGCGCCTGTAATGAGTGTTGTTTTACCTTTAAGCATAAAATTTCGGTGGCAAAATTAGGTAAAATAAATGGTAAATTGAATTTAGCCTTTATGATTTAAGCATCCGCTAAACCGTGCTTGTAAGCATACAATGCCAGCCCAATTCTGTTTTTAACTTTTAATTTTTCTAACAGTCTATCGCGGTACCCATCAGCTGTTCTGTCGCTGATATTCATAAAGGTAGCGATCTCTTTATTGGTGTACTCCTTGCAAATAAGTTTAAGGTAGATAATTTCATTTTCTGACAGCAAATCGTGCTCTGCATTTAAAAAGGAACGGTGAATGAGGCTATTGGTCAGAATTTTTGTAACATGGGCTGAGTAATAAATCCCTTTTTCTAACACAGTTTGAATGGCTGTGTATATTTCTTCAGGTTCAGAATCCTTTAATAGATAACCGTTAGCACCTTGTTCAAGCATGTTGATGATGTTGCTCTCGTCATCGTACATACTGAGCCCTATAATATTACAGTTCGGGTAAAGTTCTTTTAAGTCTCTTGTTGCTTCTATGCCATTTTTCTTGGGCATATTAATGTCTACGAAAATGATGTCAGGCATTTCAGCCTTTACTTTGTCAATTAAGTCCAATCCATTCTCCGCATCCCATATAATGTTAAGATCGGGAAAAGAGTTGAGGATGGCAATCATCCCTTTGCGGAATAATTTATGATCATCTGCAATGCCGATACTAATAGGTTTCATTTTTAAAATATTTGGTTATGGTAACAGATGTGCCTTCGCTGTTGCTGACAAAGTTAAGGTCACAATTGATATTTTTTGCTTTTTCTTTTAATGAAAAGAGACCACTGCCATCTGAAAACTTTTTATCGCTTGTATTATTGGTGAATCCGGTTCCATTGTCTGCTATGACAATACTCAAGGATTGTTCGGTAAATGTGAGATGTACTTTTATTTCACTGCCCCGGCTGTGTTTAATAGCATTATTCAGTACCTCCTGTACCATTCTGAAAATCACCAATTCTATTTCAGGATTAAACTTTTTATTTTCACCGGTAATCACCATTTCAGCACTCATTTCATTGCTTTTGTTAATCCGCATTATCTGGTAATTGATGGCTTCTGCTAAACCAAAATCTGCGAGTCGTTTTGAAGAAATACTTTTTGAAAGATGGCGCAATTCAGCACTGATATCCACCACAATTTCCTTAGTTTCATTTATCATTTGGGCTTGTTCGCCACTCAAATTGCGGTTGATATTGATAAGATTGAGTCTAGTGGTTTGTAATAATTGACCGATGTTGTCGTGAATTTCTTCAGAGATATGTTGCAGTGTTTGTGCCTGTACTTCTATCTGCGATTTTAAAATAGCCGATTCATATTGCTTTTTCATTTCTGCAATATTTTCTATGTATTTGAAACTTCGCTTTTGTGTAATAAGCAAAAATGAAATGACAAAAATAACCAGCAACAGTCCGAAGAAAGCACTGGTAATTACAATGTATAAGGTACTTATTTCGCTTTGCATAAGAATGAGATGGCAAATATACAATTACACAAGATGTTAACTACTGAGTGTAATACCCAGCTTTGAGGAATTATAAGAGTCAGTCGATTGTAAAAAAGGAACATAAAAAAATTTGCCGTAAAATAGAAAAGTATTCCAATGCTATACCAGAACATAGGAGTCTGTAATATGTTAATAGGTTTCTTGCTGATTTCGTTTGAAAGGATGTATAAATAAATCATTGAAAATACAATTAGAGAAAAGCTTTCGATGACACGCATTTCAGAGTTGAAATGATTGAAACTGCCTATTTGTATAATATAAAAGGCCGAAAATATTAAGAAAAATACATAGCAAATGCCTATGAGAAATTGAAATTTTTTGTTGGTGATATTTTTGTAGTAAATATAGCTATATCCAAAGCATTCAATATAGGTTAGGATAAAGTAAACATATAGATTGCTAGATTTTTTTGTATTTAAATACAGTGCAAAAAGCTCAAAAATAAAAGTAATCAATAGAAGAATAAAAAAAGGTCTACTATAACTAGTAAACCTTCTTAGAATTAATGGATATAAAGAACAAATTAATGGAAGCGCAATAGAGAATAATGAAATTCTCGATAAAAGTTTTGAGCTTATATCCAGTAAAATCATTGTAATGGCGAATTAGGATCGCAGTTATTTGGGCAAGGCATAGCTAAATCTGCTATAATTCCTGCTGTCATATCATGTCCGGCAGCATCTACACCTACTAAAATAATCTGTGGGGCATTGGTGTTGTCGATGGCGTTATACATTCTTATTCCAATGCCGCCTTGGTTAAGAATATTTTGTATGATAACACTTCCAAAGAAATGGGCCTTTATTTCACCGGGATGTTGGTTTCTGAAATTGGTGGTCCATTCGATGGCTGTTTGCAGGGGGATAGGTCCGCCTGTATTTGGGCTGATGTTTATTTCTTCTGGCATATATTTGGTTGATTACAACGTCAAAAATAGGGTTGTATAATGAATAACAATCAACGTAGCATGGTTGAAAGTCCTTATTTTCACCCATTATCAAGGAGAGCAAGTAAAATGTCAATTTTTCAGTGAAAATTAAAAAAATGATTGAAATTTTACAAAAATAATTTAATTGCCAGTTAATCAGCTACTTAAATTTTATTGAGGCCTGTCTGTGATAAATAATCGGGATATATTTGGAAAATCAGAAAAAAGGTAAGTTGATGATTGATAAACGAATAAACGGGTTTTAAAAAATAAAGAGTGTTTTAACGCAGTCACAAGGGGGAAAACACCTTTAAGAATAGGTGTTTTGACTCTTTTTAATTTTTGAAATTCTACCGTATTTTGTACTCGCTGTATGTTGGTCTAGGGGAGGTAAGGCTTATTTGAAAACACAGGCCACTAAATTTTACCTTCTCTAGCCAACCTTTTTTTTCAAAAACCTTTATTTAATAAATTAGCACCAAAGCCCTGACCAACCTCAGGGTTGTTGCTGTTATGCAGATTGTGCGTTAATCCTATGGTTGATTACCAGGTATAAAAAAACCCGCTATAAAAGCGGGTTTAATATCATTCAATAATTAGCCCTAATCGACATTGTCGTGCAGATACTTATTGCCACCGTCTTTAAAACGTGGGCTTTTATTGTCTTTATCTTCTTCAAGGTACAATTTTGAAATTTCAACACCTTGTTGCACTTCTTCAAACTTGATGTTGTGGCGCAAGTATGCAGGTATTTCCATGTTCCCTTTTGGTTTCATTCTGTTTTCAGCAGGTGGTTGAGGTGCATTGTTCATTTGTCTTTGTCTGTTCATTTCAAGGAAAGACATTTGCTCAACTTCGGGTTGTTTGCTTTCAATTTGTGTATTTATTGGCAAGATAATGGTGTCTTCAGTGTCGAGGTTGATTTCAATAACCCCTTCATTGTCGTTTAATTCCGTAGCTGCCATATCAGCCTGATGTTTTTCAAAACCTGTTGCTACTAATGTTATGGCAATCTCTTTATCAAGCGTGTCGTTATAAGTAAGACCAAACTTCAGGTTGGCATTTGATCCGGCCTGTTGTTGGAAGAAACCGGTGATAACATCTATTTCATTGGTATATGGCTCATCGTTGCCAAAGCTGATATTCACCAAAATGTGTTTAGCGCCTTCAATACTATTTTCATCCAATAAAGGAGAGTCAAGTGCTTTTTGCGCAGCGTTCAATGCTCTGTCGTCACCGCTGGCAATACCTGTTCCCATAATCGCTCTGCCGCTGTTTTCGAGCGCTGTTTTAACATCTCTGAAATCCACATTCATATAGCCTTCCACAGTGATTATTTCAGCGATACCACGTGCAGCGGTAAATAAAATATCATCTGCTTTGCTCAATGCTTCACGGTATCTGAGGTTAGAGAACATCTGCAATATTCTTTCGTTGCTGATAACCAGTAATGCATCAACATGTGGTTTTAAATCAGCAATACCTTTTTCGGCTTTGTCTTCTTTATGAGGGCCTTCATTTTTAAATGGACGGGTCACAATACCAACTGTTAAGATACCCATTTGTCTTGCTTTTTGTGCAATTACAGGTGCTGCACCGGTTCCTGTACCACCACCCATGCCCGCGGTAATAAAGAGCATTTTTGTGTTGTGACGCAATGCATCTTCTACTTTATCAAGACTCTCCATAGCACAGCGTTTGCCAAATTCCGGGTCGCCACCGGCACCTAGGCCTTCGGTTAAATTGCTTCCCAATTGGATTTTATTTTGCACAGGGCTTCTTTCTAAATGCTGAGCATCTGTATTGCAAAGAAAGAAATCTACACCTACTATGCCGCGCTGGTGCATGTAGTTAACAGCATTGCTGCCACCACCACCTACACCCATCACTTTGATGATAGAGGATTGTTCTTTCGGTAATTCTACTTTAAAGTAATTCATTGTATTGAATTGTTGTTTGTTGCTTAATCGTTGTTGACTGACTTATTATTTGAAATCATCCATGGATTGGTCGTCATCTATCCATTTTCTGAAACTGCCGAAGAATCCTTTAATCACTCCGCCTTCATTGTTAGCAGCTTTTGCTTTGGTTTGTTTGCGTATGATGTTGTTTTTTTCTTCGCTTTCTTCTTCCATATCCTCAAACCCTTTTAATACTAAACCAATACAAGTAGCATACATAGGGCTTCTCACTTCTTCAACCAAGCCTTTGCCTAAGTGCGGGTCAGGTAAGCCAATTTTTACTTCACAATGCGTGGTGTATTCTACCAGGTGAGACAAATCTTTTAGTTGTGCACCACCACCGGTTAAAACGATACCTAAATTCAATTTATTTTTATAACCTGAAATTTCAATTTCTTCGTTTACCATTTCCATGATTTCTTTCACACGGGCATGAATCACATGGGCAAGATTTCTTACCAGTATTTCTTTTGATTTTCTTTCCTTGATGCCCGGTACACTGATGAATTCATTGCTTTTGGTGCCTTCAACAAGCGCATGGCCGTATTTTACTTTAATCATTTCAGCCTGTTTGGTCAATATGCCAAATGCTTCTGCGATATCAGCAGTAATAATTTCGCCTCCGAAAGGGATAACAGCAGTATGTCTGATTTTGCCATCATAGAAAATAGCAAGGTCAGTGGTTCCACCACCAATATCAAGTATGGCGATACCTGATTGTAATTCCTCATCACTCAATACTGCATGAGCAGAAGCGATTGGTTCTACAATTACATCTGTTGCTTGCAAGCCTGCATTCTCAACACATTTAGCAATTGTTTTTGCCGCGCTTACACGTCCTGTGATGATGTGGTATTTGCATTCCAGTTTGGTGCCCGGCATACCTTCAGGTTCTTTTGTTGTAAAGCGACCATCAATGGTGTATTCCTGTGGTAGGGCATGAAGGATTTTTGATCCCGGCTCAACCGCAATTCTGTATTGTTCTTTATTCATTTCAACCAACTCGGCTTTGGTAATTTCTGATTCAGAATTTTCTCTGATTCTTACACCGGTTTGCTGAAAACTTTTGATGTGTTCACCTGCAATACCAACATGAACGGCATTGATTTCAACGTTTGATATCTTTGAAGCCTTCGCTATAGCACCTTTAATCGCATCAACGGTCTTGGCAATATTCGTCACTTCGCCACGCATCACTCCTCCAAGTGAAGGTTCTGATCCCACACCCAGAATATTGATTTTGCCATTTTCATTTTTCTGACCAACAATTGCACACACTTTTGTTGTGCCAATATCCAAACCTACGATTAATTTATTCGACATATCCTTGTTATAATTTTTCTGTTTTTATCTTGCAGTATCTGCTGCTATTATCTCTACTCCGGTTCGTTCCGCAACTATCTGGTCTTTAAATTTGACGTTAATGGTCTTGTACTGATTCCATCCGATATTATTTAATCCCTTGAAATAAAACAATTTCAGACGCTCAAATTTATCTTCCATGTCCTGGGCTGAACCAAATACAATACTATGATTTCCTACTTTAGGAATCAATAAAATGTCATTATAATTATCTACATACAATTGTTCAATTTGTGCCTCCCAAAATTTATCCGATGCACAATAGTCGGCTATGCGGTATAAATCATTGAGTATCGTAGTCTTTGCAAACCCACTGTCAGTAAGGCTTTCAGGGATGTTGCCGCTGGCTGTAATTACTCTTGCTGTATAGGCCTCATTCAGTGGAATTTTGTATCCATTTTTTGCTACATAGTAACTTTGGCCGATAGAATTAAACACTCTGAGCAATGGGCTGCGCTGAAATATTTTGATGTGCATGTTGCCTGCAAGATCAGTTGCAATATCAGCTCTTTCGACAAAAGGATTGCGTTCAAGGTTTTCTTCCATGATATCGATTTTCATTTCACCCATGCGGTTGCCAATGATCATCATGTTTGGTGTATTGCCTTTAACCAATGCGAGTATTGATCCACTGTCAAGAAAACTGAGTTCATTGTTAGGCAATATGGTAATCCGAATGTTGCGGATGCGCAAATTATTTTCCTTGGAATCAATAGCAATAAAAGCGAATAAAAGAAACAATGCCATAACTATCCACAAGGCGATATTCCATTTCTTGTTCGAGCTAAAAAAAGCAACCAGTTTACGCATACAATTGTCGGATAGGTTGTATTAATTTGTCAATATCACCGGCACCAAGTATCACTAGTACTTCAGGCTTTTCTATGGTTAGTGTTTTAAGAATATTGGCCCTGTCAGTAATGGTTGCAGTATTCCTCATTTTTAATGCCAGGAATTCAGCATTGATGCCTTCAATCGGGAGTTCGCGGGCAGGGTAAATATCCATTAACCAGCATTCATCAAGTAGGTCGAGAGCCTTTGCAAAGCCATCGGCAAAATCTCTTGTTCTTGAAAATAAATGGGGTTGGAAAATGCCGGTTATTTTTCTGTCGGGATATAATTCTCTCACCGACTCTATGCATGCTGTTAATTCTGTTGGGTGATGGGCATAGTCATCAATAACAACATGTTCAGGTGTATCGACAATGTATTCGAAACGTCTTTTAACACCTTTGAATTGCTCAACAGCTGTTTTTATTTGCTCTGTTTCTAAACCTATTTTTAAACAAGCAGTGATAGCAGCAGTTGCATTTTCTACATTGTGAAATCCGGGTATACCACTGATGAATGAGGCAGAAGTTTTTTTGAAATCGTATTGGAAATGAAAGCGATGGTCAACAACTTTTGTTTTGCTGTATCGTGCATCAGCTTTACGAGTTTTACCATATCTGATTAATTCGCCCAGGTAGGTCAACTCAAGTTTATCTTTTATAATAGCTGTGCCACCTTGTTGCATACAATTTACAAAGGCCTGAAATGATTTACGCACTTCAGAAGGCACTTTGTAGATGTCAAGATGGTCGGCATCAGTAGAAGTAACAATTCCGATATTAGGGGTAAGGTGTAAAAATGATCGGTCGAATTCATCAGCTTCTACGACACTGATAGGTAAATCAAATATATCAATACCATCCGTTTTGTGAATGTAATTGCTATTTAAATTGGTGCTGATACCACCCAAAAACGCAGTAAAATTAATGTTGCAATCGTTGAGGATATGGGCGATTAAACTGCTGGTTGTGGTTTTGCCATGTGTGCCGGCAACAGCAATTGTAAAAGTGTTTTTTGATATGATACCCAATACTTCAGCACGTTTATGCAATCTGATATTATTGTTTTGTAAATGCAATAATTCTTCATGATTGGCAGGAATAGCCGGGGTGTAAATAACAATAGATTCTTTAGGTGATAGCAGTATCTCTTTTGGAATACTCTCTATGTCTTCGTTAAAATGGATGTTTAATCCTTCAGAAATTAATTGTTCTGTAAATTCGTTTCTCGTTCTGTCGTAACCGTGTACAGCGATGCCAAGGGTGTTGAAATACCTTGCGATTGCGCTCATGCCAATTCCTCCAATACCAATAAAATAAGCTGTTTTAATGTTCTTCAGATCCATTTTGTTAATTGATTAATTTGGTCAACTATGTTGACTAAAGCGTTGGGTTTTGCAAATTGCCGGATGTTTTCAGATAGTTTGGTTTTTTGTTCGGAAGAGAGAATAAGTTCTAGAGTCGAATCAACGAGTGTAGTTTCTGCTGCAGTATCTTTAATCAAGACTGCTGCATTTTTTGATGTTAGAGCCATTGCATTCATCGTCTGATGATCTTCGGAAACATTCGGAGAAGGAACCAGAATGCATGGTTTATGGAGTAGTGATAGTTCACTAATGGAAATAGCACCGGCCCTTGATATTACAACATCGGCAGCAGCATAGGCTACTGACATGTTATTGATAAAAGCAGTTGCTTTTATGTTTGTAAAAGTTTCTGTGTCTGGTTTAAAGTATTGACCGGTTTGCCATAATAACTGAACATCGCTTTGTTGAAACTTGTTCAAGTTTTTTTGAAGACTGGTATTAATTGTACGCGCACCAAGGCTACCGCCAATGGAGAGCACAAGGGGTTTTGCTGTAGAAAAGCCAAGCGATTGTTTGGCTTCTGTTTGTGATAGTTGCATGGCATCCGCTATTTCTTTTCTTACCGGATTGCCCGTAATCACAATTTTATTTTTAGGGAAAAAACGTTCCATACCTTCATAGGCAACACATATCGTGGTTACTTTTTTTCCCAGCCATTTATTGGTTAAACCTGCGTATGAATTTTGTTCTTGTATAAGTGTTGGGATTTTTGCAGCACTTGCAGCATATAAAACTGCAGCACTTGCATAACCACCAACACCTACTACCACATCAGGTTTGAACGTGCGAATAATTTTCTTTGCTTGGAAAATACTTTTTATCAATCGGAAGGGAACAAGCAAATTGCTCAATGTCAGTTTGCGTTGAATACCTGTAATAGGCAAACCGATGATCTCAAATCCTGCCGCAGGCACTTTCTCCATTTCCATTCTTCCTTGTGCCCCAACAAAAAGTATGGCAGCATCGGGATGCCTTAATTTTACCTCATTGGCAATGGCAATGGCTGGAAAAATATGTCCACCGGTACCTCCACCTGATATGATGATTCTAGGCTGTGACAATATTCTCTCCTTTCTCCGGTTCAGCCGGCATGTCTTGTTCTTCTATTGATCTGCTAACACTCAGCAATACTCCGAATGTAGCACTAGTGAAAATGATGCTGGTACCACCCATGCTTACCAATGGCAAGGTGAGCCCGGTAACAGGGAATAAACTGGTAGCAACAGCCATGTGAATGAAAGCCTGTAGTACGAGACTGAATGCCAATCCTAAAGCGAGTAAAGCGCCAAATGCTTTCGGGCTTTTCAGTACAATACGGATGGTACGGTACAATATCAGAAGATAGAGTAGAATAACAGTGATGCCTCCGAAAATTAAGCCGTATTCTTCAATAATAACAGCAAAAATAAAATCTGAATAAGGGTGGGGCAGGTAAGCGCTTTGCTCGCCTTTACCAGGACCTTTCCCTGTAAGTCCACCTGTAGCAATGGCAATTTTCGCCTGAGTTGTTTGAAAATCTTCTACAGTATCTCTGCCTGAAAAATTTTCAATACGCGCTTTCCAGGTAGCAGCCCTGCCGGGTAATGCACTGTCGGGTGCTTTTAATAAAACTGTAAAGCCTATTAAAGCGATAATGGCAAATGAGCCTGTGAGTAATAAAAGGTGTTTGATTCTGGCATTGCCTATAAACAACAATAAGCAACTGGTGAAAAATAGGACCAATGATGTACTCAAATTTTCAGGCATAATCAAAATACAGATTACGCATATCCATGCTAACAAAACTGCAAAACCTTTTAACGAAGTTAGTTCTTCCTGCTTCTTCGAAAGATAGCGGGCCAAAAACATGATGAGTGCAAATTTGGCAAAATCACTGGCCTGAAATGTTATACCGAATATGGTTATGGTTCGTTTGGCATCATTGATGTCGTTGCCGAAAAATAATGTTGCCAGCAACAAGGGTATGGCAATGATAACTGCAAACTGAGCCAGTCTCGAGAAATATTTATAATCGAGTAAATGGAAAAAATACATGAGGAAAAAACCGCCAAAAAGGAACAAGCCGTGTTTGAATAAAAAGTACTCAGTATTACCTCCTTGCTTTTTGAAAGCAAGTGATCCGGTTGCGCTGTACACTGCCATTAAGCCAATCAATGAAAGGCAGATGACGGCAAACCAAATATAGGGGTCGCCCCTGAAAGTAAGTTTTCCTATTTTCATTCTTCGAACTGTCTGTTTGGAGTTGTTTTTTCTTGTGGAATCAACAAACAACTATTTTGCAATTACAAATTCTTAACAGCGGCCTTGAACTGATGTCCTCTGTCTTCGTAATTCGCAAATAAATCAAAACTTGCACAAGCCGGTGATAATAAAACCACATCGCCTTTTGCTGCAAAACGACAAGCAACCTTCACTGCTTCATCAGCACTGGTTGTATTCAACATCAGATCAACGTGTTTGCTGAATGCAGAGTGAATTTTTGTATTGTCGAGACCAAGGCATACAATCACCTTTACTTTTTCTTTTACCATTGGTAATAGCGATTCGTAATCATTGCCTTTGTCGACACCACCTACAATCCAAACCACAGGTTTTTCCATGCTTTCAAGTGCATACCAGGTTGAATTGACATTAGTGGCTTTACTGTCATTAATGTATTCGATACCGCCAATAGTGGCGACATACTCTAAACGGTGTTCCACATTTTGGAAATCCATTAGGCTTTCGCGTATGGTTTCTTTGCGGATGTTTAGGACGTTAGCGGCAATGGCTGCAGCCATACCGTTGTAACTGTTGTGGATGCCTTTCAGGGCAAAATCATTCATGAACATGGTTAGGTAGTTGTTTGTTAGGTTGTGTTGATTGTTAGAGGTTGTGTTCGTGTTAGTATAGTTTTGCGAAAGATCTGTTTTGGTTGATACTGAGTTGTCGAGCACCACCATTTCATTGTCTATGACATAGGCGCCTTTGTCCAGTTTTTTGCCATAGGCAAATGGAATCTGTTGGGCATCTATTTTGTGGGTGCTGAGGTTCTCAACTGTAATTTTATCATCAGCGCAGTAAATGAAGAAATCATCTTCTGTCTGATTCATTGCTATTCTGAATTTTGAATCGATGTAATTTTGAAATTCATAGTTGTAGCGGTCAAGATGGTCGGGTGTGATATTGCAGAGAATAGCAATATTGGGGCGGAAGTTATAAGTGTTGTCGAGTTGGAAACTGCTGAGCTCTAAAACAAAATATTCAAAGTTGTTTTCAGCAACCTGACGGGCATAGCTTTTGCCGATATTGCCACCCAAGCCAACATTGAATCCGGCTTTGCTGAGAATGTGGTAGCACAACATGGTTGTTGTCGTCTTGCCATTTGTTCCTGTAATGCAAACGTGTTTGGCATCTGTATATCTTGCACCAAATTCAATTTCTGAAATGATGGGAATGTTTTGTTCCTTAGCTTTTACAATGATGTCTGACTTGTCAGGAATACCAGGACTTTTAATGATTTCATCAGCATTCAGAATCAATGTTTCAGTGTGCTTGTTTTGTTCAAATGCCACATTGTGAAGATTCAACTCTTGTATGTAGTTATCCTTGATACTGCCTTTGTCTGAAACAAATACTTCATAGCCTTGTTTCAATGCCAGTATTGCGCAACCTGTGCCACTTTCTCCTGCTCCTAATATGACGATTCTCTTTTTCAATACGCTTATCTGATTTTTAAAGTAATGATGGTTAACACAGCCAGTATGATGCCGATGATCCAGAATCTTGTAACGATTTTGGCTTCGTGAAATCCTTTTTTCTGATAGTGATGGTGGATAGGTGACATCAGAAATATTCTGCGGCCTTCACCGTATTTTTTCTTGGTGTATTTGAAGTATGAAACCTGCAACATGACACTCAGATTTTCAACTAAGAAAATACCACACATGATTGGAATCAATAATTCTTTACGAACGATGATGGCCAAAGCTGCAATGATGCCGCCAATTGTTAAACTGCCTGTATCGCCCATGAATACTTGTGCCGGATAACTGTTGTACCATAAAAATCCAATACACGATCCAACAAATGCACCTGCAAATACAAATAGTTCTCCCAGGTAGGGGATGTACATAATATTGAGGTATTTCGCAATAATGACGTTGCCGGATACAAAAGCAAAAATTGCCAGAGTTATACCGATGATGCCCGAAGTTCCTGCGGCCAACCCATCAATCCCGTCCGTTATATTAGCCCCATTGGATACAGCTGTTATAATGAATATAACAATAATGACGTAAATGATCCAGCAGTATTTGCTCGCACCTTCACCAAAAATTTTAGTAATACTACAATAATCAAATTCTGAAAATTTGAAAAAAGGAATAGTGGTTTCAGTTGATTTAACATTCTGTAAAAAGAGGCGTTCACCCTGAATTGTTTTACCAACCATTTTGGTGGTGTCTAATTGCATCTCTTTTACTTCTTGCAATGTGTAATGATTTGTTACCACTACTGCATCATTGAAATAGAGTGTTAAACCGACAACAAGGCCCACCACTATTTGTCCCATGATTTTATAACGACCGGCTAAACCCGCTTTATCTTTTTTGAATACTTTGATATAGTCGTCAATGAAACCGATTAATCCGCAAAGGATAGTCACCACAATCATGAGTATCACATACACATTGGTAAGTCGTGCCAACAATAAAGTAGGAATCAATATTGCGCCAATGATTATCAAGCCACCCATAGTAGGGGTACCTCTTTTTTTCTCTTCACCTTGTAAGCCAAGGTCGCGAATGGTTTCAGACACCTGCATGCGGTGCAATGCATTGATGAGGCGTTTACCGAATACAGCTGAAATAAGCAGCGACAATATCACCGCCAGCGCCATTCTGAAAGTCAGAAATCGCCATACGCCAAGTCCTGAGATATGGTATTCCTGATCGAGGTATGTAAATAAGTGATAGAGCATGTTTTATTTAAGTTGGTTAAATATTTCAGTTAAAATTTTTCTATCGTCAAAAGGGTGCTTTACACCTTTAATTTCCTGATAGGTTTCATGTCCTTTACCTGCAATCAGTATGATATCTTTTGCTTCGCATAGCATTACTGCAGTGCGAATAGCTTCTTTTCTATCTGTTATTTTCAGGGTCTTTTTGTATTGGGTCGCATCTATACCGGCTGCCATTTCCTCAATAATGGCTGTAGGGTCTTCATCGCGCGGATTGTCGCTGGTCAGTATTACTTTGTCGCTTAGTTGAGCGGCAACACCGGCCATTACCGGGCGTTTTGTTTTGTCTCTGTTGCCTCCACAACCAACAACTGTAATCAATTGTTCGTTCTTGGTTCTGATGGCATTGATGGTATCCAACACATTTTTTAAAGCATCAGGCGTATGTGCATAATCAACGATACCGATTATCCCTTTTTCACTTCTGTATACTTCAAACCGACCATTCACTCGGCCTAAAAGTGATAGTTTGGTAATGATTAATTCGGGTTCTATTTCCAATAAGAAAGCAATGGCATAAACGGTCAATAAGTTGTACGCATTGAATTTTCCTACAAGGCCAAACCATGCTTCACGGTTATCTATTTTTAACAACAATCCCGAAAAATCATTCTCGATAATTTTGCAGGTAAAATCGGCCTGAGTATGCAAAGCATAAGAGTATTTGGAAGCTTTTGTGTTTTGAAGCATAACCAAGCCATTGCGGTCGTCTTTATTGGTTAATGCAAATGCATCCTGAGGCAATTGGTCGAAGAATTGCTTCTTCGCTTTGATGTAATTGTCAAATGTCAGATGATAGTCGAGGTGATCATGAGTAATATTTGTAAATGCACCGCCATCAAAAGCAAGCCCATTGATTCTTCCCTGAACGACTGCATGAGAACTCACTTCCATGAAACAGTAGTTGCAGTTTTTGCTGACCATTTCAGCCATCAGTTCATTAAGTCTGATAGGGTCAGGGGTTGTATGTGTACTGCTGTAAGTGGTAGTGCCGATAATATATTCTACCGTACTGATTAAGCCACAAGTGTTACCCAATGCTGTAAACAACTGATGTAGCATAGTTGTTGTTGTGGTCTTGCCATTAGTACCTGTTATGCCGATTAGTTTAAATTGCGAGGAAGGGTAATTGTAAAATGCTGAAGCAATGAAGCCTACAGTTTGTTGAACATCTTTCACTGTGATATAAGTAACCTCAGGATTGATAGTTTCAGGCAAGTCGCTGCACACAATAGCGCTGGCACCCTTTTGAATAACATCAGGTATGAAGTTGTGCGCATCGGTTGTTGTGCCTTTTACAGCAAAGAAAAGAGCACCTGCTTCAACTTTTCTTGAATCAAGCACAAGTGTATTGATATCAGCATTTTGATTGCCGATAATTTCAATAACTGATATATCTTTTATGATGTCTGCTAATGCCTTCATTCGCTTTTCAGTTTAAGATAAATTGTACTCCCTTTTGTAATAGTACTACCTGCCATGAGTGACTGGTAGTAAATTTTTCCATAGCCATCCAGTAACACTTTCAGACCTCTGTTTTCGAGTAGGTAAACAGCATCGCGCAAGCCCATCCCATTCACATTCGGAACAAGTAAAATATTTGTCTCGAGTTCTTTAAGATCGATTGATTGTACATCTGTGCCTGTAGTTACCCATTCGCTTTCAGCATTGCCTTTTATTAAGTGGCTGCTGATCATCAAGCGATCGAGTACAAATTTGATATCATCCCTTTTGCCATTTTTTACTTTTGGTACATTTGGTTTTTCAACCTTTTTAATAGGCTGATGTAAGGCCATATTAGTACTGTAAACTTTGTCTGCAATCTCTTTGAATACAGGTCCTGCAACAGCCCCTCCGTAGTACACGCCATTGGCCGGTGCATTAATAACAACGATGCATGAGTATTGAGGATTATCAGCAGGGAAGTAACCGACAAATGAAGCTTTATGAGAACTCTTGTCATAGCCTTTTGAATTGATGGCTATTTGTGCTGTGCCTGTTTTACCGGCAACCTTATAGGCAAGGCCTTTTAAATTTGTTGCAGTACCATTTTCAACAACACCTTCCAATAAAAGTCTTAATTGTTTAATGGTTTCATCGCTGCATATTTTTTTGTTAAGCACCTTCGTTTCTTTTTTAACGATGGTTTTGCCAAACTCTTTTACTTCTTTTACAATGTATGGATTGACCATGATGCCGTTATTTGCAACTGCATTGTAAACAGAGAGTATCTGAAGTGCACTCAATTGCATTTCATAACCAATGCTCATCCAAGGCAGAGATGTATTGCTCCAGCTTTTATCCTTACTTGTTTTTACATCCGGTCTATTTGGTGTTCTGATATCGAAATCAAGACGTTTATTTAAACCGAGATTGTAAATATGATTGACAAATTTTGATGGTTGATTTTTGTAATTTTTTACAACTGTTTTAGCTATACCGACATTGCTAGAATGTTCGAAAATATGCTGGAAAGAAACTTTTTTAAATGGAGAAGCATGAGCGTCCTGCATGGTTTCAGCGCCAAAAGTTGTTTTACCCCATTCGATGTCTATTGTGTCTGATGCATTGACAAGTTTATCTTCGAATAAAGCCATCGCACTGATAAGTTTAAAAGTTGAACCCGGATCAGTAAATTCATTGACAGCATAATTTTCTGTTTCCTGATAAGTGCCTTCGCCTGTTTTCTTCAAATTGGCAATGGCTTTAATTGCACCGGTTTTTACTTCCATTAATATGGCGCAACCATGGTCGGCATTGTTGTTAATTAAGCATTGTTTTAATGCGTTTTCAGCAACGTCCTGAATGTTGATGTCGATAGTAGTGTAAACATCAAAACCATTGTGTGGTTCCATTTCATCTTTATCTTCAACTGGGCGCCATACACCACCGTAGATTCTTTGCTCAAGACGTTTGCCACTGCTACCTGAGAGGAATGAATCATAAGCACCTTCAAGACCTATTTTTGTACCCGACAGATTGGTATAGCCGATGGTTCTTAGTGCTAATTCACCAAAAGGAATTTCGCGTTTGTTTTTTTCTATTTTGATGAAGCCACCTTTGTATTTGCCTAAATTGAAAATTGGCCAGTGTTCCATCTGTTTAGCAGTCACATAATCAACATCGCGTTTTAATAGCAGGTAGCGCTCACTGTGGTTTCTTGCTTCTATCACATAGCGTTTCCACTCTTGCTGAGTTTTGTCGTTAAATGCAGTAGAGAGGTACCAGGATAAACTGTCGATATTGGCTTCAAAAAATTCATTGGTAACTGTAGCCACTTTTGTGTCCATGCGGATTTCATATTTAGGAATACTGGTCGCCAATAAGCTGCCATCGTCTGCATATATATTGCCACGTGAAGCCTGAATCTCTCTCCACTTTGTACTTTGCTCTTTGCTAATGGCAACATACTTATCTTTTTGAGTGAACTGAAGGTTGATGATTTGCCAGATAACAGCCACAGCCAATACTACTACCATAAAAAAGGCAATCCATGCGCGAAATAATATGGCTTTTTTCAGGTTCATTTTTTATCTTTCTCTATAATGGCAGGAGGTGTTCTCAATTCTTTTATGCCGAATGGTTCAAGGTCGCGGGCTACTTCACTCTGATTGCTTTTTTTCATCAGACTGCTTTTAACGCTTATGTATTCTGAGCGCAATTCGTTCAAACGCAGTTTTAGTTCTTCTTTTTCTTTCAGACTTTTTACATGATAATGTGATAGTGAGATGTAAACAATAGCCACTACAACACCCATGATAATACCAGGGATAGCTTTGCTCAGATTTTCGCGACTGATGAAGAAATTGAAATCACTGGCTTTTTTCAAAGCCTCGTCTGCTCCCTGATTAACAGGTGCTTTTGAGGTTTCCTCAGGGGCCATATTTTTCTTAAACTGATTCAATTTTTTTCTGCTATTCTCAATTTTGCACTGCGCGCTCTCTTATTTTCACTGATCTCTTTTTCTGTTGGTGTTACAGGTTTTTTTGTAAGGGCTTTCATTGGCACCTTGCTGTTGCCATACAGGTCTTTTTCAAGATTGCCTTCGGTATTGCCCGAATTAATGAAGTTCTTCACCATACGGTCTTCTAATGAATGGTAGCTCATAATCACCAAGCGGCCGCCCTGTTTTAATATTTGTGGTGCGGCATTCAGAAATATTTCCAATGCCTGTAATTCTGCATTTACTTCTATGCGCAATGCCTGAAATACTTGCGATAAGTATTTGCTTTCTTCCTTGCCCGGTGTCAGATTTTTGATGGCTGCTTTAAACTCTTCAATTGTGTTGATAGGGTTTGTTTTTCTAACATCTA
Organism: Bacteroidota bacterium; assembly: GCA_040386935.1. GTDB lineage: Bacteria > Bacteroidota > Bacteroidia > NS11-12g > UBA955 > JABMMZ01. The sequence goes on from JAZKEQ010000070.1 coordinate 22,046, forward strand.
TGATTGTATTAGCCAGTTTATAAGCATTTGAAATCTCTCCGTATAATTTAAAAATGCGGGTGAGTTCTTTTTCAGAATAATTATTGATAACAGTAGCAGCAGATACAACACTATTTTTATCCATGCGCATATCTAACTGACCATTCAGTCGGTGGGCAAATCCTTTTTCAGCTTCATTAATTTGATAAGATGAAATGCCAAGATCACCAAGTATACCATCAACAGGGATGGCTTTTAAATAATCCAAAAATTGATAGATGTATTTGAAATTGTGATTAACAAAAACAAGGCGTTCATCATCCGGCAGATTTTGAATGGCATCATTGTCCTGGTCGAATGCATACAATTTGCCTTCAGGTCCTAGGTGTTTAAGGATTTCTTTTGAGTGTCCGCCACCGCCAAAGGTTACATCAACATAGACACCATTCCCTTTAATGTTTAGGCCGGTGATGCATTCGCCCAACATTACAGGAACGTGATATGCTTCAATTGTCTTTCCCATCCGTGTCGAATCCAATAGGTGGTTGTGTATTGTTATTGCCCATAAGGTCTTCTGCCATTCTTGCGAATTCTTCGTCATCGAATTTCAGCTCCTCTTCATAATGGGCTTTGTTCCATATTTCTATTTTATGGTTGTAGCAAGAAATAATCAGATCGTTTTTCAGTGATGCGTATTCAATCAGGGTATTCGGAATATTGATACGACTGCTGGCATCTATCTGAACAATGTTTGCCCCGTTGTTAAATTGTCTGATAAACTTTCGGGCATTGCGATTGAAATCATTTAGTACCTGCAATTTTTCTGTCTCCATGTTCCAGTCGGCCGAGGTGTAAAGCACCAGGCATTTTTCAAAGCCGCGGTTAATCACCATGGCCTTGGCATCCTTGTCCGGAATTTGCGAACGCAACTTGGCCGGCAGGATTATGCGACCCTTGTTGTCAATTTTACATTCGAATTCCCCGATAAACCTAGCCATTGCAGTTGAAAAAATTTCTCGGTAAAGATAAAATCAAAAAATCCACTTTTCTCCACTTTTCTCCACTTTGTGGAAAAATAAAAATTATTCAATTCTATATAATTGATAATCATTGTATTAAGCCTTGTATTTTGTGGAGCTAAAAAAGTGCATGAGTAAGATTGGTTTATATTTGTTGTTACAATATGTTAAAGCCGTTAAAAATCAAAAAGTCTATTTTTCTGTTGGTAGGAAGTATTATTCTGAATTACACAATGCTGAAGTCTCAAGGTTGTAGCGATGCAGGTGCTTGTAGTTTGGGGGCAATGCCCGGAAGTAAGGATGAGATTAAATCAAGTTTGATGATGAATCTTCAATTTGGTGTGGGGGAACAGGGTGTAAGAATTATCACACCACAATTGGAAGGGGTTTTGAAATTGAATAACAAATCATATCTGCAATTGAAATTACCCTATGTGTTTGCCAATGGTAATTTAGGGACGAATAATAATCTTGGCGATATAACCCTGATTGGTTCATATAAAATAAAGTCTAAAAACAATTATCAAATAAACGTGAATGCAGGGTTTAAATTGGGAGTCAATGATGCCAGCCATTCAAAGTATGGTCATTTTTTTGCACCCGGGCCTGGACCACTGCCTATGCCTTATCAAACGAGTTTAGGGACACATGACGTTCTGATTGGAGCAGGGCTTAAATATAAAAGCACTTGGAATTTCGGAATCGCTTTTCAAATGCCGGTTTATCAATTTAATAAGAATAATTTCGATACAGCAATTGCCTTCAGTAATAGTGGAGATGAGAAGCAATATTTTTCGTCCTATCACTTATTTCGCAGACCCGATGCTGTTATAAGAATTGATAAATCATTTCTTATAAATAAATTCTTTACTGCAACAGCCGGTGCTTTGGCCATTTACCATTTGGGTCACGACCGCGCACTAACCAGCAGCAGCAATTTTAAAACTGATGCAGCAATATCAGGTTCAAAAGGATTGACATTGAATATCCCTGTAGCATTAAGTTATGATACTCAAAAACATTGGTCATATGCATTGAGATTTGCTTCACCTATTATTGTTCGCAAAGTAAGGCCCGATGGATTGACCCGCCATTTTGTAACTGCCCTTGAAATTAAATACAGTTTTTAGGGAATCATAAGCTGCTTTTAGAAAATTCTAAAATTGTACCTTTGCAGGAATGTCCAATAAAAAGATTTTGATTACAGGAGCCAACGGTTTGTTGGGCCAGAAACTGATTGACCTTTATCTCTCAAAAACAGAAAAGACCCTTATCGCTACAGCAAAGGGAGAGAGCCGCTATCCGCACCGACAAAATTTTATTTACGCATCGCTGGATATTACCAAGGAAGACGAGGTTAAAAATGTATTGCAGCAGTTCAAGCCCGATTGTGTGATCAATACAGCAGCCATGACCAATGTGGATGCCTGTGAAACGGATCACGAGGGTTGCGATAAATTGAACATTGATGCGGTTAAATATTTAGCGGAAGCTTGTGAAACCATTGGCGCACAACTCATTCATCTGTCTACCGATTTTATTTTTGATGGAGAAAACGGACCTTATTCTGAAGATGATAAAGCGTCACCTCTTAGTTATTATGGCTTGTCCAAATTAAAAGGAGAAGAAATGGTACAATCAAATTGCAGTCGCTGGTCCATTTTGCGTACTGTATTAGTGTATGGTGTAGTCAATGATATGAGTCGCAGTAATATTGTGTTATGGGCCAAAGGCGCTTTGGAAAAAGGCGGTCCTATCAATGTGGTGGACGATCAGTTCAGAACCCCGACACTAGCAGAAGATCTGGCATTGGGTTGTTTTTTGGCTGAAGATCAACAGGCGCAAGGTGTTTACAATATCTCAGGAAAAGATTTCATGAGTATTTTTGAATTGGTAAACAGAGTTGCAGCATTTTTTAAACTAGATGCCTCCTTTATTAACCGTTCAAGTTCTACCACACTTAATCAGCCGGCCAAGCGCCCACCGATTACAGGATTTAAGCTCGAAAAAGCCATGAAAGACTTGCGTTACCACCCTCACAGTTTTGAAGAAGGCTTAGCGCTAGTTAAAGAGCAATTGGGGTCCTTCGCCTAAAAATATTGATTACAGTTGTAAAAGTGGCATCATTTTTATAACTTTGTGTAATATGGAAGTGCTTATTTCCATTAATGCCGTATCTGTTATTCAATGAAAAAATCAATCCTTTTATTACTCTTTGTTTTAATCCTCGCTAAAGCGAATGCGTTGCATATTTTAATTGGGATGAGTGAGAATCAAAAAGATCATTTGAAATCTTATGGAGTTGCTTTTTGGATTTTACAAAAGGGAGGTGAGGTTGATTGGTTGTTGAATTATGAAGGCGGTAGTTTTATGTTTCCTTTCGAAGTAGCTTATGAGAATGAATGTAAGATAAGAGGGGTGAGCTATGATGTGATAACAGAAGCAAAAGCCAATTCCATATTAGTGGAGATTAGTAATCCTGAAGTGAATATGGAAAGTGTTAAGTTGCTGAAGGCACCAACAATTGCTGTATACACACCAAAGAACAAACAGCCTTGGGACGATGCTGTTACCATGGTTTTAGAATATGCCGAGATACCTTACGAAAAAGTATTTGATGATGATGTGTTGCAGGATAAATTAGCGAAGTATGATTGGTTGCATTTGCACCACGAAGATTTTACCGGTCAGTACGGTAAGTTCTGGTTCAATTACCGCAATACACCCTGGTACTTGGAAGATGTAAAAGAGAATGAAGCTTGTGCAGCCAGAAATGGATTTACCAAAGTATCTCAAATGAAACTGGCTGTAGCCAAAAAAATAAGAGACTTTTGTTTAGGAGGCGGATTTTTATTTGCCATGTGCAGCGCCACAGACACTTATGATATTGCGCTAGCTGCCGATGGTGTTGATATTTGTGAAAGCATGTTTGACGGAGATGGTGCAGATCCGGAAGCACAGAAAAAACTAAAATTTGAAAATTGCTTTGCCTTTAGGGATTTTTTATTGGAAAAAAGTCCTTATGAATATGAGCATGCTAGTATCGACAATACACGACAAAGAAATGTAGAAGAGAAGGATGATTATTTCACCTTGTTTGATTACAGCGCAAAATGGGACGTTGTGCCTACCATGCTTTGTCAGAATCACACACAAACCATCAAAGGGTTTATGGGACAAACAACAGCCTTTAGAAAGCAGTTTATTAAAAGCGAAGTATTGATAATGGGTGAAACCAAAGTTGCTGAAGAAGCCAGATATATTCACGGTTCGATGGGAAAAGGTACCTGGACGTTTTATAGCGGCCACGATCCTGAAGATTACCAGCACATGGTAGGCGAACCTCCTACTAATCTTGCATTATTCCCCAATAGCCCCGGATACAGATTGATACTGAACAATATTTTGTTCCCTAGCGCGAAGAAGAAAAAATTGAAAACCTAAAGGTATTTAGGATCAAATTTGCGATTAGGTGAAATAAGATACATCACCAACACTCTTGAATATCGGAATGAAAATGGCGTCAATACTATTGCCATAGGAATAATAACGCCCAGTATTTTAAGGAATGACCATTCGAGGTTAATGCCTATAACACCCATTACAATCATTAATCCTGCACTGAAACTATAACTGATGTACATGGCTGCCCAAAAGAAGCCTGTTTCATGTTCAAATTTCAAATTGCAATGCGGACAATGCGTATTGGATTGACTGAATTGAATAAGATTGAATGAACGGTATTTGAACATATTGCCTCTTCTACAGCGAGGGCATTTACATCCAATAACACTCAAAAATAATGAAGGATTAGCCATTGCTGATATTGGCACGTTTAAAATTTCGGTACCACAGAACACCCACTGTAAGAACAATGATGTAAACTGAACACAACAACAATAAAATTCCTGTATTTAAACCTGTGCCGACACTTTTAGAGCCCATTTCACGACTGCTTTCAACACTCGCTTTACACATGGGACATTGCGCCATTATCTGATTGAAAAAGCCACCTGCCAACAAGGCGAAAAGGAAGATTTTTTTCATGTTACAAAGATACTGATTAGTTGTTGTTAATGGGATAAAAACACCGAATTATTTTACTCAAATACACAGCGTATTACACGTAATAAGGCGATATCATGAAATAGACAATAACCCCTGTTACAGAAACATAAAACCATATTGGCCATACAAAGCGGGTCAGTTTTTTGTGTTTGGCATATTCGCCAGTTAAACCTCTGTAAACGGTATACAGAATGAAAGGAAGAATAATGCCCGCTAAACCTATGTGCGTGAATAGAATGAGGTAATAAATCAATTTTATGGTACCGGTGCCCCCATAAACAGTTTCTACAGTTGTAAAATGATAGAGGACATAAGTTACAAGAAATAAGATTGAACATACTACAGCAGTAAGCATGGTTTTTTTATGCCATTCAAATTTCTTTTGTCTTACAAAAAATAAACCAAGTAGCAGTAATGAAGCAACCAATGAATTCAGCATAGCGCTCAGTTGAGGAAAAATATGGGTATCGAAACCAAACCCAAGATCTATTTTCACTTTACGCATTAGTACGACCAATGCAAAAACTACAACTGATAGTGAAATAATAACGATATTGGCAATACGGTCGTTTTTCTTAATGTGTTTCATTTTTTTTGTATTCTAGTTTTAGCGCTCTTACAGCGTCAATAATTTGCGATTTATCATTCTGTCCACCTGTTTCAAAAACACCTCTTACGCGTAATTCTTTGTCTACTAATACAATTTTATTGCTATGGAACAATCCTTGGTGAGCATCTTCTGAACCCGGAATTTTAAAACTCTCCATGGCCAGATTATAGATTTTATTTTTACTGCCGGTTAAAAATTGCCATTGCGGATAATTTGCACGGTAGTCTTTGGCATATTGTAACAGTGCTTTTGGGCTGTCATTCTCAGGGTCTACGCTAAAGCTAATGAATCTTATAGCAGAATCTTTTTCAAATTCCTGATAAATATGTTGGGCAATGAATCTGTTCATTGCAGGGCAAACAGTTTCACATTTTGCAAAGAAAAAATTAACAAGTAATAACTTGCCTTCAAAGTTCTTAAGTGTAACACTGTCGCCATTTTGGTTTTGCAATTTAAAGTTATCAATTGTATGATAAATTGTATCGCCATTTTCACCAAGTTCGCGTTCAAAGTAAATAGGTAACTTTTTGGAATAGTGCACACCGGTTTTATTCAGCATAATCCAAAGAACCGGTACGATGATAATCAAAAACAAAACGCCCGGAACTTTTAAATTCGGGCGTTTTTTAGTGTCGTTATTCATTGATAGTTAATATGTACTCACAAAGTTTCCTTCCAGTAATAGCAACCATGCTAAGTAGCTTAGGAATATAGCCGCAGGTAATACAATCATCCAACGCAGGAATTTAGCTTCATCACCAAGGTGCATGAAGATACCTACGATAAGAATTGCTTTAACAATACCTATGGCTACGAAAGTAATGTTGCGGGCCATGCTTGGTCCGAAAGCAAAATAGATAACAAAGTCGATTACGGTAATAAATGACAGTATCCAAAATGTTTTCCAAAGTTTCTTCGTACCGTGACTTTCAGTATGTGGGATAAATGTTTCAGGAATATATTCACCTGTATTATGATTGTGATGTTCGTTGCTCATAATGTCTCTTATATCTTTTTAAAATTAGTTATATCAAATAGTAGAATGTGAATACGAATACCCAAACTAAATCTACAAAGTGCCAGTACAGACCTACTTTCTCAACCATTTCATAATGACCTCTGCGTTCGTAAGTACCTCTTACAACATTTAGCCATATAATAATATTGATGATAACACCACTGAATACGTGAAAACCGTGGAAACCTGTTACAATAAAGAACAATGATGCGAAAGGTACAGGACCGGGTGCTTTATCGGCCTCTTCCCAATGTACGTGGTCAAATAGTTTTAAACCTTTAGCTTTTTCATGCGCTTCAGCTGTAAAACCGAATAAGTTTGAATCCAAGCGGCCACCTTCGTGTATGAATTGAGTCCATTCCCAAGCCTGGCAACCTAAAAAGGCCAAACCACCCAAGATGGTATAGATCATGTATTTTGAAACTTCCTTTTTGCTTTTTCTGTGTCCTGCTTCTACAGCTAATACCATTGTTACTGAAGAGAAGATAAGGATGAAAGTCATTAAACTCACAAATAGCAATGGGAGGTTGATGCCAATTGCCCAAGGGAAATGGTTAAAAACGGTTGAAGGATCCGGCCATGGGGTTGTTGAACCCGAATAACTGAATCTGATGGCTCCGTAGCCAACCAAAAGTGAAGAAAAAGTGAAAGCATCTGACAATAAGAAGATCCACATCATCAATTTTCCGTAACTAACATCGAAGGGTGATCTCCCGCCTTCCCATGTTTTTCTTGATACTGCTGCTGAATTAGACATTTCTGTTTTTAGCTGATAATAATTATGCGAAATAAAGGAATAATATCAATAAAATCCATAGCAATCCTAAAAAATGCCAATATGTTTTACAAATATTTATAAACACGAGATTTTTTTTGTGTATCAGAAGCTTAGAAGCTCTAACGATACCAACGGTTAACAATACTAAACCACCGATAATATGCAAAAAGTGAACAGCACTGATAACATATACAAATGATGCAGATATTTCAGCCGGTTCTTTGTTTGAAAGGTATAAGCCTCTGTCCATCAGTTCGAGCCAACCGTAATATTGTGAAACACAGAAGGCTATTCCACATAATAAAGTGAGGGTTAGGAGTGATGGAATTTTATAAATTTCATCATGTGTGGCAGCTCTGTAAGCCAATTGCATAAAAATACTTGAAACAGCTACAATGCCTGCACTTATCCAGAATTGAATAGGCAAGGTGAACTCGAACCACATGTTGTTGCTCATGCCATCGCCTTTATGAACGAGATAAGCACTGCCAAATGCTAAAAAAAGCATAACACTGGCGACAATCAATAACCAAACAATGAATGTTTTGGGTGAAAATGTATGGGAGGATTTAGACAAGGGACTTGACATAATTTTAAAATAAATAACTCAATAAAACACAGGGCATATAAATGAGGGTGGCAAACATGAGTGAACGGGCACTTTCATTACTCATCTCTTTATAAAAACGAAGGGCGCGGTATATCAACCATACCCCACAGGGGATAATTACAAATAAGCATCTGAGATCTGTAAACTGTATGGCTATGGGATAAAGGCTTATCATAATCAACATACCTGAATACCAAACTGTTTGTAGCGCATTGCGCTGGGTGCGACCTGCATAATTAGGCAAAAGTGTGTAACCGGCTTTTCTGTAATCGTCTTCCAATATCCAGGCAATTGACCAAAAATGCGGAAACTGCCAGAAGAATTGAATAATGAATAAGATCCATGCGAAGTCATCGATATTACCTGTAACGGCTATCCAGCCAATAGCGGGAGGGATGGCACCGGGAATAGCGCCAACAAATACAGCCAGTGGTGTTACTTTTTTGAGTGGTGTATAGCAAAGGGTATAGGTAAATAATGAAATCAAACCCAATAAAGCACAACGACCGTTGGTGTAGTATGCCAAAACCAATAAACCCAATACTCCGGCAACGCTGCTGAAAATAAGCGCATCGCTTACTGACATACGGCCATTAGCAACGGGGCGGTCCTGAGTGCGGGTCATCAGTTTATCCAAATCTTTTTCGTAAATCTGATTGAATCCATTGGCAGATGCCGTTACCAACATACCACCTAAGGCTAATCCAAATACTGTCATCCAGTTAATGGAAATACCTGTTTTTTCAATTCCAAGGAAATATGCAATCAGCGTAGTGCCAACAACAGACATGCTGAGTCTGAATTTGCTCAGCTGCATATAATCCTTAAAGAAAGCTTTGCTGAGGGGTTCAGGACGGTTTATATAATCTGTAGGTTCTGCCAATACTTTAAGCATGATTTGATTTGGAAAAATTAGCGATGCAAATATACAACGAAACTGCGTAAACTATGCCTGCAAAAAATACATGTGAAACCTGAGCTACAACAGGAAAATTATACCGTACATTCAATACTCCGCTGAGGTATTGTAACATGAATGTTAAAGGGATGATAAGCAGTATTTTGAACCACCAACCATTCACTTTTTTTCGTGTCATCAGCGCAGGTAATATTGTCAATAATGTAAGGACAATAGCGAGTACAAGATGAATTGAAAAATCAGTGCCGAGGACATCTGTATTGATACTGTTATTTGAGATTAAAAGTCCTTTTTTGTCATTTAAATCACAGGCTTGTCTCAATTGAGTGCCATAACTGATTTGAATAAGCGTTAATAAGAGAATAAAAACATAGAACCACTTATATTTCTTTATGGGTAAACTGATGTTGGAAGCATCAAAGGAGAAAACACTGATCATGAAAAAACTGAGGGCTGCATAAGCGGCCAGGTAATGAATGGTTACAAGTATTGGCACTAAATTGGTTGCCACTACAATGCTTCCTAACCAGCCATTGAATAACATTAAAATAAACCCTATTACACCGCACCAGAACTTCAGTTTATCAGTTTTAAGTTGGGCTTTAAAAAGGGTGATAAAAAATCCCAATGCAAATACTCCCGACAAAGCGCCAATCAAGCGATTGATGTATTCTGTCCAGGCTTTGCGTGTATTAAAATCTTCAGGAATATAAAGTGATGGGTCTTGAAGGAGCAGTTTAGCCTCTTTTTCAAAACCTATTTTTTCTAAAAGTTTTGAAAACTTAATGGCCTTTTTCAGTCGTTTAGCCAGATGAATATCTTTATAGCCTGCGGGCAATTGCGAACTGTCGGTAGGGGGCACATATTTCTCAAAACACTTTGGCCAATCTGGGCAACCCATTCCGCTCCCGGTACTGCGAACAACACCTCCGGCCAGTAATAATAAAAAAACCGAAGAGATGGTTAATAAGCCAAATCTTCGGTTTAATGTTTTAAAATTCATTTTATTATTTTAGTTAACAGCAATCTCTATTTCAAGAAACGGCTTACTAAATCTAATTATGCTCTTTTCATGAACAGGTGTGCAAATGAAGAGAAGAATACTTTTGAAGCACTGTCTTTAGAAGCTTCACCGGCATAAGTTCTTTGAACTTCAGCAGGTGCTTCATAATGCTCAGGCTCGCCAGTACCCGGATCGTGCTGAGGGAAGAAATCAGATTCTCTGTCAGGACGACTGTATTCGTGAGGGCCTCTGTATACAGCAGGGATAGCGCCATGCCAGTTACCGTGCACGTGTTTTACATCAGTACTCCATTCCAGGGTATTTGATTCCCATGGATTTTGAGTAGCGCGTTTGCCTTTGAAAATGCTGTAGAAGAAATTGTATAAGAATAACAACTGAGCAACACCACCTAATAAAGCTGATATAGTAATAAAGATATTGACATCCATCCAGATACCAAATTCAGGAATCAATGAAAACTGATAGTATCTACGTGGAACACCTGCCAATCCCATAAAGTGCATCGGGAAGAATACCATGTATGCTGATGCAAAGGTTAACCAGAAGTGGAAACTACCCAAAGTTTTGTTCATCATACGACCGAACATTTTTGGGAACCAGTGGTAGATACCTGCAAACATACCGAAGATAGCAGCACTACCCATTACAAGGTGAAAGTGAGCTACTACGAAATAACTGTCGTGCATTTGAATATCAAGAGCAGAGTTACCAAGGTAAATACCGGTAAGACCACCTGAAATGAAGAATGATACAAGTCCGATTGCAAACATCATGGCCGGAGTGAAACGGATATTACCTTTCCACAAAGTAGCCAGATAGTTAAATGTTTTAACAGCTGAAGGAACTGCAATAATCAATGTCACATACATGAATACCGTACCTAAGAACGGATTCATACCGGTGATAAACATATGGTGACCCCAAACAATGAATGACAATACGGCAATACCCAACATTGAAATTACCATCGCGCTGTAACCAAAGATTGGTTTACGAGCATTTGTGGCGATTACCTCAGAAGTGATACCCAATGCAGGCAACAAGATGATGTATACCTCCGGGTGACCAAGGAACCAGAATAAGTGCTGGTACATGATAGGGCTACCACCATTATTGGTTAATGCACCTACGTTATTCAGATAAATATCACTGAGATAGAAACTGGTACCAAAACTTCTGTCGAATATCAGGAATAAACCAGCACCTAATAATACAGGGAATGATAACAGACCTAATACAGCAGTTAATAAGAACGCCCAAATAGTTAAAGGCAGGCGATTCATTGACATACCTTTTGTACGCATGTTTAATACGGTAACGATATAATTAATACCACCTAATAAAGCTGATACGATAAATAATATGAT
>JAZKEQ010000071.1:0-21447 GCA_040386935.1 Bacteroidota bacterium
GTGGTATACTGATCCTGTTCGATGCGTCTGTTATTGGCATTGTATATATTAAACTGCGTTCTGAAACCGTTGATTTCAAACCCATACTTAATTTCATCTTTTGAGTTGTAAGATGTGGCTGTTAATCCAACATTAAAACCATTGATACCACTACTACGCGGTTTGTTGTCCTTTTCTTTCTGCTCAATCAAATAATTAGAGTAGGTTAAAAACCCATCAATTTTACTTTGCTTGCCTTCAGGTATCATGGTGAATCGGGTGCCAAAACCGGATTGGTTCCATCCATAACTTGTGGTACCCGGAAAGTTTACTCTGTCTCTGAAATTAAATCCAAACACTTTCAGGTTACTTCCATTTGATGAGTTGAAACTCATTTTAGCGTAAACATCGTTGAAGCTATAAGGCAGTTTATCGGGATTAGCATAATCATAAAACACTTTTGAGCTCTTATCGAGGTAAGAGTTTTTAATAGAAACGATAAAACTACTGCTTCCTTTATTGGGTTTAAACTTTTTAAGTGGCCCTTCAATTGATACTTTTCCAAGGAATGGACTGATGGCAAAATTACCGGCTATTTTTTTTCTATCTCCATCTTTTGTTTTTACGTCAACAACTGCCGATACACGGCCCCCATATTCAACACCAAAACCTGCACTATAAACATCTGCTGATTTAATAAGATCGGCATCGAACACCGAAAATAAACCAATGGAATGAAAAGGATTATAGATGGTCATCCCATCTAAAAGTACTTTGTTCATCACGGGGCTACCGCCTCTAATGTATAACTGACCACCCTGGTCGCCACTAAAAACAACACCGGGTAAAATCTGAAGGTATTGCACCAAATCAGGTGTTCCGCCTACCGTTGGTATTTTCGCTAGTTGTTTATTGGTGATACGTGTTGTGCCTACATCAACATCCTCTTTTTTCTTCTTATTGTAAACTTCTATTTTTCCACCACCAACATTAAAAACAAAAGGTTCGAGGTATACAATCTGATTAATGGTCTTATCTGCAGAAATGACAATTTTAACAGACATACTATCGTAGCCTACCATAGAAGCAGACAAAGTATAATTTCCCGGAGGCACCCGATTGATTGAAAAATAACCTTCGGCATTGGTAGTGGTGGCATAATAACCGGGCATTAGAACGATATTCACATTATCAATTTCATTGCCGGAAGTTCCATCCTTTACATAACCTTTAACACCACCGGATTGAGCAAAACATTGAAAACTCGTAAGAAGTAAAAACAAAAGCGTAAAAAACCTGAACATAAGAGGCAAATATACAAAATATCGCTAAAATATAAAATGCTATTGAACCACTACTTTAAGTGTTTCAAAAGCACCACTTGCATTCATAACACCAACGAAATACACCCCGGGTACTAAATCGGATATCACGTGCTTCCCTTCTATATTATTGCTTTCAAATACCACTTGACCCGCAAGATTGCAGACAGTTACTTTCGAAAGCTGTTCAGTAGCAAATAATGATATGTTGCCATTTCCAGGCATTGGATAAATCTCTATCCCAATAGATGGTACTTTATTTGTTACTAGTGACAAGGCATAGCCTCCATAATTAGTTGTTCTTAACACCGTACCTCCATCACCAACAGCCAAACCAATTCCATTATAAAATTCAATTTCATTTAAACTTGCGGCAACCCCTGATAATTGTTGTCCCCTGTCGTCAATTCCGCCTTTGCATTTAACTATGATGCCACTGCTTCCTGCTAAGAATCCCGAATCTTTGGAAATAAAATAGGCCGTATTGATAATTTTCATTTCTGACAGTGTTCGCTGTTTCCATGTTTTACCCGTATCAACAGATATTAAAAAGATATTGAAGTATTTTCCTACTGTAGATGAATCGGGCATTCCACCTGTAATAATAATGGTGCCGTTTCCGATATGGCTGACATGATTAAAGTCTACATTACTGGGATACCTGGTAATGTTCCAATGTCTGGTCAATATAGTTTTCGTTAATATATAGCCACTGTCCCCAACGGCCCAACAATTTCCATCGTTTGTAATTGTAACACTGTTTAGTTTTTTGAATTTTATCAATGTGGTATCAACTTTCCATGTTTCTCCCGTATCTGATGAACTCACCGCCAACATATCTTTCCCTACTGCTATTCCATATTGATTATAAAAAGCAATATCGTAACCGTAAGCGGCAGTCTTCACATATTTCTGACTCCATGTTTTTCCTCCATTAGTCGTTTTTTGAATACGCGCATTTTCGCCTATGACAAATCCAATTGAAGTATCAATAAAACATACTGATCTAAGATTATTGGGAATAGTAAGTGTCATTTTTTTCCATGACTTGCCGGTATCACCCGAGTACAACACGGTACTGTTATTGCCTACTGCAAATGTTTTATGCCCTACTACAGATATATCATATAAATCCTCAAAGGAAGTAGAACTGATTTTTTTCCATTGTGCATTTGCTTCGAAAACAACAAAAGCAAGTAATAAAACAACACTGCGTAACATGATTCAACTAATATATTATGCAAATTTACATAACTTTGTGCAGTGTTGAACAATCTACCAAAAGAGGATTATTACATTAACAATGAAGGCTTCGTAGTATTCACAGAAAAATACCATTTGAAACGCGGCCATTGCTGCGGTTGTGCTTGTAAACACTGCCCTTATCAACACATTAACGTAAAATCAAAGACCCGAAAATAATGGAAGAGTTGTCCCCCCTAGCCTATGAAATTATTGGCTTATTAATATTTGAAGAACCCTTCGAACACATTATTTCAGAAACAAAAGAGCTCAACAAGCACGCTGTTAAAGACGAGCTCATTCATTTGATTGTAAAAGACATAGTGAAACCTGTTGCCGATATTGAAAGCGGTGTTAAACGGGGCTTTATTTACGACAGTGACCACATGAAGGATTTCAGTTATATGCTTACCGCAAAAGGGTTTAAACATCTTGAAGAGCAACTGAACAAACCTCAATAAACACAAAATCTCCTTATTAAAAATTAATCAATAACTGTTCTATCTTTGCGGCAGATATGTCAGATTATTTTGCACACGAATCAGCCATTATTGATGAAGGCTGTACAATTGGTAACGGTACTAAAATATGGCACTTCAGCCATATCATGCCCAATTGCACATTGGGAGACAATTGCAATATCGGCCAGAATGTGGTGGTTTCACCGGGTGTTGTATTGGGCAAGAATGTAAAAGTACAAAACAATGTTTCCATATACACAGGCGTTACTTGTGGCGATGATGTTTTTTTAGGTCCTAGTATGGTGTTTACAAATGTCATTAATCCCCGCAGTGCTATTAACCGCAAAAGCGAATATGCAAAAACCAATGTAGGAAAAGGTGCCAGTATAGGTGCCAATGCCACCATTGTATGCGGACATGATATTGGTGCATATGCCTTTATTGGCGCAGGTGCTGTAGTTACCAAACATGTTCCTGAATTTGCGTTATTAGTTGGCAATCCTGCCAGGCAAATTGGCTGGATGAGCGAGTATGGTCATCGATTAGAATTTAATGAAGCCGGTAAAGCTACCTGCCCTGAAAGCAATCAGACCTATGAATTAACCAATGGCTTAGTGAAAAGAATCGCATGAAAAAAATATTAGTTACAGGAGGTCTTGGTTACATTGGTTCGCATACAGTGGTTGAACTTATTGCTAACGGCTATCAACCCGTTATTATTGATGACCTCAGCAATACAAACGAAGATGTATTGATGCGAATAGAAAAAATAACCGGGCAAAAAGTTCCTTTTTATAAAGAAGATGTCAATCATGTTGATACACTTAAAAACATTTTAAAAGACAATGCGATTGAAGGGGTTATTCACTTTGCTGCTTACAAAGCTGTAGGTGAATCAGTGAGTGAACCACTAAAGTATTACCGCAACAATATCGGTGGCATGGTTGCCCTGTTAACAGCCATGCAGCAATGCAATATCAGCAATATCGTATTCAGTTCATCATGTACTGTTTATGGTGAGCCGGACCATTCACCTGTTGATGAATCTGCTACCATTAAAAAAGCGAATTCACCATACGGCAACACCAAACAAATAGGCGAAGAAATACTGAACGACTGCCAATTTTTAAATACAGTAGCACTGCGTTATTTCAATCCAATAGGCGCACACAACACTGCACTGATAGGTGAATTACCATTGGGCGTACCCAATAATCTTGTGCCTTATATTACACAAACAGCTGCCGGCATACGCCAACAAATTACTATTTTCGGCAACGACTATAACACTGTTGACGGCACATGTATAAGAGACTATATACATGTTGTGGATTTGGCAAAGGCGCATGTTAAAGCCCTCGATTTTATTCAACAAAATTCAGACAATCATTTTGAGGTGTTTAATATCGGAACCGGCAAAGGTTATTCTGTTTTAGAGATCATCAAAGCATTTGAAACAATCAATCAAGTAAAACTTAATTATTCATTTGGAGAAAGGCGCGCAGGCGATGTAGAAAAAGTATGGGCCAATGCTACTAAAGCAAAAGTTTTATTGGGTTGGGAAGCAACATTAAATTTAGAAGACATGGTAGGTTCTGCATGGGCCTGGCAACAACAATTAAAATAAACAATACAGCATTACATGACACAATTATCAGCACTGGCCAACACACTTATTCCATCAGAAATAATTAAACTGGGCAATGAAATAAGTGACAGGGTACGACAAGGTCAAAAGATATACAACTTTACCATCGGTGATTTTGATCCGCAATTGTTTCCCATTCCAAGCGGACTGGAACAAGCCATTCAAAATGCTTATGCAAATAAAAAAACCAATTACCCACCAGCTAATGGTATTGCAGAATTGCGACAATCTGTTGCTGAGTTTATTAAAACGCGTCAGGGATTGGATTATGATGCCAATGCTTTTTTAATTTCAGGTGGTGGGCGACCTTTAATATATGCTGTATACAGAACAGTGTGCGATCGCGGTGATAAAATTATTTACCCTGTACCGTCATGGAACAACAACCACTATACTCACTTTGTAGAAGGTGAACACATTTGTGTAGAAACAAAAGCTGAAAACAATTTCTTGCCTACTGCTGAGGAACTGATTCCACATTTTCCAAGTGCCACTTTATTAGCACTGTGCTCTCCTTTAAATCCAACAGGAACTGTATTTGCAAAAGAACAACTCGCAAAAATATGTGAAGCTATAATTGCTGAGAACAAACGAAGAGGCGATACTCAAAAACCACTTTACATTCTTTACGACCAAATATATTGGACCCTCACATTTGGTGATACTAAACACTACGACCCTGTATCAATGTATCCTGAATTAAAAGATTATACCATTTTTATCGATGGCATCAGCAAGGCATTTTGTGCAACAGGTGTAAGAGTTGGCTGGGCCTTTGGACCAGTTCATGTGATTGACAAAATGAAAGGTATTTTAAGTCATATAGGCGCGTGGAGCCCAATGGCCGAGCAGGTTGCTACTGCTGAATATCTCAAAGACACCAAAGGCGTTGATACTTTTTTAGACCAAACAAAAGCTGCTATAAATTTGCGTTTACAAACGATTTATGAAGGCTTTATGCAATTGAAAAAAGAAGGTTATGCTGTAGATGCAATTGCGCCAATGGCAGCCATGTATCTGACCATTCGTTTTTCATTAAAAGGCAAAACTACTGATGAAGGTGTTGCGATTCAATCAACCGCTGACATGACCGCTTATCTGTTACAAAAAGCATCGCTGGCCATTGTACCGTTTGCCGCTTTTGGTTCAGGTAAAGACAGTGAATGGTACAGATTGAGTGTTGGCACATGTAAGCCTGAAGAAATGCCTGACATGTTCAACAATTTGCGCAAAGCTCTTAATGGCTTGCACTAAATTTTCTTCCGAATAAGTCTCCTTATTTTTTACGCCAGATATTCCATGCTGCATCAGCTTGCAGGTGCAACATTTCCAAGCCATTTTTTGCACGACCGCCATTATCAATTACCGTTTGCATAGTAGCCGTTACATCTGGATTGTAAACCAAATCGTAATAATGATGGTGGGGCCGAATATCTGAATACTGAATTGGTAATTTTTGTTCGGCATCAGGATACATGCCTACCGGTGTACAATTGATAATGAGATCGAAAGCAGCGAGTGACAATTCAGGTAAGTCGATGTAATCAATCTGGCGATTTTCATTGGTTGTTCTCGCCACTCTTGTTATACTGATTCCTTCATTTTTCAGAACGTACTCCACAGCTTTAGCTGCTCCTCCGTTCCCTATTATCAAGGCATTCCTGAGTGTTGGCTGATACCAATTCAACAGACTTTTTCTAAAGCCTTCTACATCTGTATTATGACCTTTCAATTCTTTGCCATCTGGTGTTTTGATTATCTCTATGCAATTCACAGCACCTATTTCTCTGGCCTCATCTGTTAAACTACTGCAAAAAGGAATGACTGCTGTTTTATAAGGAATGGTAATATTCAGCCCTTGCAATGCAGTATGCTTTACCAGTAAATCAGTTAAGGTTTCAATATCTTTTAAAGGGAACAGGTGATAGGTCCAATCGTTTAATTCTTCCACAATAAATTTCGCCTTGAAATAATCAGGTGAAAATGAATGCGACAAGGGATAACCGATGAGTCCTAATTCCGGCATAATCAATAATTACTCAGCCGTGGTGGTTTTATTTTTAGCGCTATCTTTTCTGGCTTTGATCAGGCCAAATATAATTGGCATAACAGAGATCACTATAATGCCCAAAATAACAATTTCAAAATTGTTTTTTATGATTGGGATATTGCCACACAAATACCCCAAAGTACTAACACCACCAACCCATAAAATAGCGCCCAGTATACAATTAATGATGTACTTGCGGTAAGTCATGCTGCCGGCACCTGCTACAAATGGCGCAACAGTACGAACAATGGGAACAAAGCGCGCAATGATCACCGTTTTACCTCCGTATTTTTCGTAATACGCTTCAGTTTTTTCTATATGCTCTCTCTTGAGAAAGAGAATTTTTTTCTTGCTCTTGATCCAAGTACCGAGGCAGCGACCAACAAAATAATTGGTATTATCGCCCAACAATGCCGCCACTATTAACAATGGTATAATAATTCCCATACTCAAACTATCGCTGCTGGCAGCTAATGCACCTGCAGCAAACAACAATGAATCACCGGGAAGCAACGGCATAACAACCAATCCTGTTTCAACAAAAATGATTAAAAATAAAATTCCGTAAATCCAAACACCATACTGTTCTACCCATAATGGCAAGTAATCATTCAAGTGCAATAAAATATCCAACCCGTGCTTTATTATATCCATAGCGCAAAAGTAATGATATATAATAATTTTGCATTATTTTCGTTGTGTTATTAGATGAAGTCTAAATTCTTATTTGCTATATTGATTCTTTTGTTAGTTAGTACCACCTCCTGCGGTGGCCGCAAAAGTGTAGGCGGAGGCAAAGCAAACAGAGGCTGTAATTGCAAATTCTGATAATTTCCATTTCTTACAATTTTCGATTAAGTAGAAACTACAGGCTATTCTATTATTAGCCATTTTTCACTATTCTTGTATTTCTTATAATTGTATGGCTAAGAACAATCACCCAAAGGCGTTGCCTTATTTATTTTTTTCTGAAATGTGGGAGCGTTTCGGTTATTACCTGATCATCGGCATTTTCACACAATATCTGATGGAAACATGGAATGGTACATCGGGTGGATTTGAGATGGCCAAAAAGGAAGCTTACGATATATTTGGGACCTTTATTGCGCTGGTGTTTCTTACGCCATTTATTGGCGGATTACTTGCCGACAGAAAACTGGGTTATACCAAAGCCATTATTATCGGTGGCACTTTAATGGGTATCGGCTATTGCGGTTTATCCATTCACAATCTCACTATTTTTTATATCAGTTTAGCATTTATTATCGTTGGTAATGGTTTTTTCAAACCCAATATTTCTACATTATTAGGCAATCTTTACAACAAAGATGAATACAAAGCCAACAAAGATGCCGGTTACAATATTTTTTATATGGGTATCAATGTGGGTGCTTTAATCTGTAATTTCATCGCTGCTTATCTTAGAAATAAATATGGTTGGGGTTATGCATTTATGGGTGCAGGTATCGGCATGTTCCTTGGCCTTATTGTTTTTTTTATTGGCATGAAACACTACCGAGATGGTGATATTATAAAACCTACTACATCAGAGGACACGCCATTGGGGAAAATATTTCTCACCATTTTTTTACCGGCCGTTATTTTCGGATTTTTAGGTTGGATGATTCCGGGCGATATTTTAGGCAGCGACAGTTCTGATGCATTTATCTGCTCCACCTTACCTGTTATTTATTTTTACTACTCACTATATGCCAAAGCAAGTACCGTAGATAAAAAACCAATCTCCGCTTTGCTGGTTGTGATGTTGGTGTCTGTCATGTTTTGGGCGGTGTTCAAGCAAAACGGAACCGCATTGACAACCTGGGCAAAGTTTTATACCGATCGTGGCGTATCAGTAACTGCTGAGCCGCTTTTAGACAGTCTTAAATTAATGGAAAAAATTCCTTCGGGGGTAGGCATGGTAGACAAGTTTGACCACAATTTCAACCTGATGAAAAATGATTCAGGAAAAGTGATTCAGGAATTGGGAAGACATATTTATTTCAGAAATCTTCCTGTAGAAAATGCACCCCCAATGGAACAACCCATTAAAGTCGTCAATACAGAATTGTATCAATCGATCAATCCTTTTTGGGTGGTGGCATTAACTCCTGTGGTGGTCGCATTCTTTATGTTTTTGAAACGCAGAAAAAAAGAACTGACAACACCTTCTAAAATTGCATGGGGTTTATTTATTTCTTCGCTCTCTCCTCTTGTTATGGTAGCAGCTGTTTATGTTTGTCATAACGGCATGGACAAAGCAAGCGCCTGGTGGTTGTTTGGTACTTATGGGGTTATTACAGTAGGTGAATTATTTTTAAGTCCAATGGGTTTAAGTCTGGTTTCAAAACTCAGTCCTCCCCGACTTACGGCACTCATGATGGGTGGCTGGTTTTTAAGTACATCGATAGGTAATAAATTATCGGGTATACTGGCATCATTGTGGGATAAGTTTGACAATAAAGCCAATTTCTTTTTAATGAATACTGTTTTGTTATTGATATCGGCAGCAATCATTTTCATGATGATCAAATGGCTGAATAAAATATTCAGAGAATACGTTAAATAGACTATGTACAATACCGGTATCGTACTTTCAGGAGGTGGCATGCGCTGTATGTCTCATTTGGGCACATTAAAGGCACTTGAGGAATTAGGCATCAGGCCTGATATTATTTCCGGAACAAGTGGAGGAGGCATAGTGGCTGCATTTCTTGCAGTAGGATACAATGCCGAAAAAATCATCCGTATTATTCAAACAGCTAAATTGTTTGAGTGGTCGCACATAAGCCTGAAAAAACCGGGATTGTTTGATATGCAATCATTTGAAAAAGTATTTCGCGAACACTTTGATGATTACACTTTCGAGACTTTACCCATTCCATTAATTGTAAATGCAACTGATATTACTACCGGTGAATGCATCTATTTCTCATCCGGTGATTTGGTAACACCCTTATTGGCATCATGCTGTATTCCTGTTGTTTTCGATCCTGTTATATTTGAGAACAGACACCTTGTAGATGGTGGTGTGGTTAATAATTTTGCAATTGAACCGCTACAAAATAATTGTAAAAACATCATTGGTATTCATTCCAATTCGCTTTCTAAAAAAACACCACTTGGAAAAACTGAAGTGCTTGATAGGTGCTCTCATCTAACTCTAGCAGCATCGGTACGCCACAAAGCCACTTTATGCGATTTATTCATTGAGCCCCCTGATATGAGCAGATTCAGCATGTTCGATTTTAAAAAAAGTATGGAAATTTACAACGCAGGGTATGAATACACCATGAGTATCAAAGACAGTATTATTGCATATAAAGAAAAAAGCAAGGTGTAGTGTACCTACCATTTCACCCAATGGCCACAACCAAAAACTGACAACAGTCGGTACAATTTCATTTTCCATGCAATGCTTTTTACACTGCCCCATTTTTTGTGAAACTGCAAATGTCCTTTCAATAATTTTTCATTGCGTAAAATCCATTTATACCCATCGGTAAATAGGTACTTGGGTAAATTGGGATATTGACTGGTTACTCTATTGTATTCTGATTGCCCTTCTTCCCTATTGCTTTCTGTATTTACACCACCCAGATGCCTGACAACTGACTTGACAACAACTGCGTGTGGCATATGATGCTTGCGCAATGTCATGGCATAATCATCGTCAGCATAGTAAAATTCAAATTGTTCATCGAGCTTGCCTGTAATTTTAAACAGTTCTTTCTCTATAACAATACACCAGCCTTTGATGTGTTTCCTGACATTATAACCCAACACATACGCATTTGCATCCCATTGCTCATTGGGTTCAACAGGTGAAAATGAGTGTATTTCAGGGTGAGCATTTTTTACTTTTAATATTTCAGTAAACCACTCTTTTTGAAATTCCAGATCATTGTTGCACAAAGCAACGAAGCGCCCTTCTGCAGCTGCTATACCGATATTGAGATAGGCATGGAAATTAAAAGCCTGCTCCGGAACAATTACTTTTACATTGGGTGGAAATTTGTACCCGTCATCATGGTAATTTTTATTGCTTTCAATGACAATAACTTCCAGCGAAATATCTTTTCCAAATACCTCAGATTGCTGTAAAGTCTGAATACAATTCAGATTCATATGGTGAATTTTTTCACCATTGGTATAGCTCAAAATAATTGCTGAAAGACTTACCATTCGTGCAATATTAATTTATTTTTTTGTTTCCTTTTATAAACCCTTTAATTTCGCACAACAAGTGAATGAGGATTTGAGACAAATAGCAGTTATCGGCAACGGCAGTTGGGCCACCGCACTTATCAAAATAATGTGTGATAGCGGAGAACAACTGAAAATAACATGGGCGCTTCGCAATGAAGATGACACTGTGTTTATGCACAAGTACGGGCACAACCCCCGCTACCTGACTGATGTGAGGATTGATTTTAACAAAGTAATACTGACTACCGATACTCAAAATGCTATAGAATCGGCAGATACCGTATTAATTGCTGTACCCTCTGCTTTTGTGCATAGCGTACTCAAAGAATTACCAGAAAATATTTTTAAAAATAAAATTGTCTTATCAGCTGTGAAGGGTGTAATTCCTGAAACCCATCAAATTATCAGTCATTATCTGAAAGATACCTGGAAAGTAGATAACGACCAAATAGCAGCAGTAAGCGGACCTTGCCATGCCGAAGAAGTGGCCATGGAAAAACTCAGCTATTTAACACTGGCAACAACAGGTGACACAACGGCATCAACATTAGAAAAACTATTGACCTGCCATTATATATTTTGTAAAACCACCACAGATATTGACGGCATTGAGTATTCATCTGTATTGAAAAACGTATATGCCATAGCTTGCGGCATTTGTCATAGTTTAGGGTATGGTGATAATTTTCAGGCGGTATTAGTATCGAATGCAGCGAAAGAAATAGAGCGCTTTTTAGATGCCAGTCACCAAACCCACAGAGATGTAAAAGAGAATGCCTATTTGGGCGATTTATTGGTAACAGCATACTCACAATTCAGTCGCAACAGAACCTTTGGTGCCATGCTTGGAAAAGGCTATACCGTTACAAGTGCACAAATGGAAATGAACATGATTGCAGAAGGATTTTATGCCACCAAATCCATGTTTGAAATTAATGAAACTGTAAAAGCTGAGATGCCAATTCTGAATGCTGTTTATGACATTATTTACAATCATCTTTCAGCGCGCAAAACCATGGTGGAACTCACCAAGGCGCTGATCTAATCCTGGTGATTGATTGGTTCCCCCTCCATCTTACTGACCGCAACAGTAGCAATGGCATTACCCACAACATTGGTAGCAGTGCGACCCATATCCAAAAACTGATCGATAGGTAATAGCAAAGCTAACCCTGCTTCAGGAATACCGAACCCTGCAACAGTAGATGCGATAACCACCAATGATGCACGAGGCACACCTGCTATCCCTTTACTTGTAATCATCAAAACCAACAACATAGTTATCTGCTCCCCGGGTTCTAAATGAACGCCATAGGCTTGTGCAATTAACAGCGAGCCGAATGTCATGTACATCATGCTACCATCGAGATTAAATGAATAACCCAAAGGCAAAACAAAGCTGGTAATTTTATCTTTGATACCAAAACGATCGAGCTGATTCAATAATTTAGGATAGGCCGATTCGCTGCTGGCTGTAGCAAATGCAAGAATTAAAGGTTCCTTGATATGATCGAGCAAACGCCAGATTTGTTTTTTGATAAAGGCATAGCCGAACAACAGCAATACAGCCCACAACACCAGCAATCCTAAATAAAACATACCGATGAGTTTGCTGTAATCCCATAAAATATCTAGTCCTTTTTCGGCAATAACAACAGCAATAGAACTGAATACTGCAAAAGGTGCTACCCACATGATCATATTGGTAAGTTTCAACATGGCATGCGCCAGTGAATCCATCAACTTTACGATGGGCTCTCCCTTTTCACCAATGGCTGACAAGGCCAAACCAAAGAGAATGGAGAAGATCACAATTTGCAAAATCATTTTATGACTTGACAATGCCACAAAAATATTTTCAGGCACCAGTTGATCTACAAAATGCAACAATGTTGGGCCATCTGTTTTAGCCAACAGGCTCATATCTGCAGGAGGTAAACTTCCTTTGAAAGCTTCACCCGGTTGCAAAATATTGACAAGTACCATTCCCAAAGTCAATGAAATTAAACTGGCAAAAATGAACCATCCAATGGTTTTTACGCCCATGCGACCAACGGTTTTGGCATCACCTATTCCGGCCACACCAACTATTAGTGTACTCAACACCAAAGGTCCTATGATTAATTTAATCAATCGCAGAAACACAACACTTCCCAACGATGCATAGTCTTTAAATTCCTTGATGGCATCAGCATCGGTCGCATAGGTATTATTAACAAACCAGCCCACTAAAATACCGGCTAGTAATCCAACGAAAATCCACACTGTGAGATTTTCTTTTCTAATGTTTTTAAATGCTTTGTTCATACGTTTATTTTTAACCGAATAAATATTCAAATGCCTCTTCTATTTTAGCAATGGCGATGATTTTGATTTTACTTTTTTGTGTATCAATGCCTTTGTTGTATTTGGATACCATAATTTCTTTAAAACCCAACTTTTCAGCTTCACTGATACGCTGTTCTATCCGCGACACAGCACGCACTTCACCGCTCAACCCTACCTCTGCCGCAAAAGCCATTTCAGCACTGATGGGTAAGTTTTCATATGACGAAAGTATGGCCGACACAATACCCAAATCAAGTCCCGGGTCTTCCATTTTCATACCACCCGCTATGTTCACAAATACATCTTTTGCGCCTAATTGGAACCCACAGCGTTTTTCTAACACAGCCAACAACATACTGAGTCTGCGCAAGTCAAAACCATTACTAGTTCTTTGAGGTGTTCCATATACCGCACTGCTTACCAGGGCCTGTGTTTCCAGCAATATGGGTCGTATGCCTTCTACAGCACAACTGATGGTAATGCCACTTAAATTTTCTTCGCGTTCACTTATTAAAATCTCTGATGGATTTTCTATTTCTCTTAAACCCGTTCCCCTCATTTCGTAGATGCCTATTTCGCTAGCGGAGCCAAAGCGGTTTTTAAGCGTTCTTAAAATTCTGTAATTATAATGCCTGTCGCCTTCAAATTGCAGCACTGTATCCACCATGTGTTCCAGCACCTTAGGACCTGCAATATTGCCATCCTTATTGATGTGCCCAATCAGAAACACAGGCACATTGGTTTCTTTGGCAAAGCGCAGTAATTCTGCCGTACACTCTTTTATCTGACTGATACTGCCCGGTGGCGAATCGATATTTTCTGACGACAAGGTTTGTACCGAATCGACAATCAGAATTTCAGGTAAATCGTGTTTTAAAAAATTCAAGAGATTGCTCAGGGATGTTTCGCACATCACATAGCAATTATCATTTTTAATACCGATGCGTTCGGCACGCATTTTCAATTGACTTTCGCTCTCCTCTCCACTGATGTACAGCACTTTTTTCTGCACATTTAAGGCTAATTGCAATAGCAGGGTCGACTTACCGATACCCGGTTCACCACCTATCAGGGTAATGGAACCCGTTACCAAACCACCTCCCAGCACTCTGTTCAATTCATTGTCAGGCAGAAACAAACGCGTTTCAATGCCTTCCTCTATGTCTTTTACACGCTTGGGTTCTACTTTATTGTTGGTGTTCTTTCCCCATATCTTTTTTTCAGACCCACTTTTCGAAACCACTTCTTCTGTAAAACTGTTCCATGCTTCGCACGATGGGCATTTTCCCAGCCATTTAGAGGCCTGGTGACCACAATTTTTACAGAAATATTTAACGATTGCCTTTGCCATTTTTATCTATCACAAATGTGCACATTTTTACTTGTATTTATTTTCTGCCCCTCCTATTTTTTTTAAATGTGTAAATAACATTCTTTAAAAAACATTTCACCCAACAATTTACCTTTTTCATTTTTAAAGGATTCAGCTATATCAAATATTATATATTATGAATAAGCTCATCATCTTATGCTGCCTATTGCTTGGCCTTTCATGCACCAATGCACAACCGCCTCAAGTAACTGCTTTTACCACTACTGACCCTCAACCAAAAAAGACTGACAACCCCAAACACAATGTCATTCAACTTGCCCTGCTACTCGATGTGAGCAATAGCATGGACGGGCTCATTGATCAGGCCAAGTCTGAATTGTGGTCGATTGTGAACGAAGTGTCTAAGGCTTCGAAAAACGGGCATGCCGCTAAACTTGAAATAGCCTTGTATGAATACGGCCGTCAAAGTCTGACACTAAAAAATGGCTACGCCAGAAAACTGCTCGACTATACATCTGATTTGGACACTATTTCTCAGGTATTGTTCAGCCTGACTACTGATGGAGGTGAAGAATACTGTGGCAATGTGATTAGACACAGCTTGGATGAATTAAAATGGCAGAACAACGACTCCATCTACCGCGTTATTTTTATTGCAGGCAATGAGCCTTTCAATCAGGGCAACACCAGTTATAAAACCAGCTGCCTGGCCGCTTCTGAAAAACGCATCATTATCAATACCATTCATTGCGGTGATTCGGCAACCGGTGTGGTTGAAATGTGGCGCGATGGAGCCCGCACCGGCAAAGGCGATTATTTCTTCATCGACCAAAATATTCGCTATGTGGAAATTGCCACTCCTTATGATGATGCCATCAGCGATTACAACGACAGCATTAACTCTACATACATTGCTTATGGCGCTTCGGGCATGTTATACAAAGACAACCAGATGAGACAAGACCAAAATGCCATGGAGATGGGCACATCATCTGCGTTGAAAAGAACTGCATCAAAATCGAACAGAGCGGTATATTCCAATACCAAATGGGATGCAGTAGATGCAAGTATTGCTGACTCAACATGGATTACAAAAGCAAAAGACGAAGAACTTCCAACAGAAATGAAAGGCAAAACCATCGTACAAAAAAAGGCCATCATTAAACAGAAAGAAAAAAGCAGAACTTATTATTCAAAAAATATTGCACAACTGAGTAGAGACAGAGAAAAATACTTGCAGAACAATAAAGGAGCTAACAATGAAAGAACCCTAGGAGCAGCGCTTATTTCAGCCATTCGCAAACAAGCCATGGCCAAGGGTTTTGAATTTATTGAGTAGATGTAGATTCTTTTAATTCTGTTTACACAATCTACTTTATAATCTCTCATAAAATATTGTTTGGAGTATCTGAACGGCTATTTTGGACATGAACTGCAACATAAAGGACACAAGATGCAATACTGTGGACATAAAGTGCAATCAATTGGACATAAGGTGCAATACAATGGACGCAAGATGCAATAGAGTGGACACAAACTGCAATACAATGGACATAAGATGCAATACAATGGACACAAACTGCAATGCACTGGACATAAAGTGCAATACAATGGACATGAAATCGAATTTTTGGTTAAGTTTTAGGAGAAGACTGACTGACAGACAGCAGTAAGTACTCATTTATAAATTTTATAGTCTATTAATTCCCAAGAGTAATTTTCTGATTTATTTGTCCTTTTAATGAGACCAACATCTATAGCCCAATAATAAATTGAAGTTGGATTAAATGGAGCATCAGGATTTAATCTGCTGTACCAAATATTGTCGATATCAATCTCGAATTGAACAACATTATAATAAGATTTTCCTTGAATAATTACGGAAGTATCTAACCGATTAAATATTGTACTTGTACTGCCATCCCCTGTCCCATTATTAGTATTAAATGGATAAAAAAACGGGTAAATTATACCCTCGTTGGATACCTCACGATTAATCACAATTGAATAATATGATGCACTTGTTGCATCGGCATTTGGTGCTCTAGTACTCTCTCTATATGTCCACTTATTAAAAGAACTGGTAATATCCCGTTTTAATATATCATATTCAATAGTTATATGTTTACTGTAATTCCGTGTTCCTGAAGTAAAGGCAGAATCGAAATAGAAGTAAGTTACAGTTTGAGTGTCTAATTCACCACTTTTAGTATTTTTATATGTCCACCAACTTCCTTTTTTTGCAAATAAATATTTTTTTGATTCATTTAATCTAAATCTATAGTATTCAGGAGGGCAATCACCAGTTTCATTGCAGGATTTGTCTTTACATCCACCTACTCCTAAAAAGAGTATCAATACTATTAGTATCTGCTTGCTGTATGTGTTCATTTTATTTTGCTTTGCTTGTTGCAACTTCATTTCGACTTATTTTTCTTGGCTTGCTTTTTCATCCAATCCCAATATTTCTGTTCGTCAATAATCATTTGTTCATCAGCCCATATTTTTTTGTCAGACGGCAGGTAGGTATTTAAAAGATCGGTTATCTTTAACGCTGTATAATGAAACGTATTATGTAACTCAAAACTTGTTGTATCTTGACCAAAAGCTATAGTCAAATAATGACTACCTCCACTCATTATTCCGGGGTTGGTTTCGTAAATGGATGTATCCTTAAGATTCCCTAAAATATTTCGAATTGAGTCTATACTGGATAATCTGATTGTTGTCATTAAAATTGTGTCTTTGTCTTTTGAAAACTCTCCTGTCCAAGAACTTGTCTGCTGATAAGTATAAATGAGCTTTGTTCCTTTAACAATAATCACCGGCCATTTATTCCAGGCATTTGGGCCCAATCCGACAAAAAAATATTTCAGGTAAAATGATGGTTCTTCTTTGTCATTAGGCGGAATACTTGCTACAGGTTGTTGTTTGCAAGAAAAAAGCACCAGTGTCAATATAATAATTGTTATTTTCAATTCAGTCAGCTTAAATCGCACTAAGACACCCTCGTAACAACAAAAACCCCAAGGCATACCAAAACCAGTGAATGTCGATACTTTTTTTTGAATGAAACGCCTGGTGATTGCTTTTTATTAATTGCATATTTACGGGTTCACACTCCAATTGTCGCAAGGGCCTGCTTACATTTTTTACAAAATCAAGATCAACGGGTTGTAACCTTACGGTTAGATTAATTATACTGCCAGCAATAGAATCTCTGATATCAAAAAAATCTTCTTGCATTTCATTCAGAAAAAAATAAAAATCAAGTGTTTTTAAAAACCGCATTCTTGCTTGATCCTGTTCTGCATAATTATCCTCATTTATCTCATCAATATAATCAACAAGGTACAACAAATTTGCATCAATGATATTGCTTGCTTCATCAGCATATAAATAACCTGTTCGGTTAAAAAATTTAATGATCTCATGAGGCCATAAAAAATCCAAATTATTCAAATGGTATTTCAATGCTTGAAGCTCGGCATCAACAATAATTTGCTTGCATTTTTCAGTTATTTCCGGCTTATCAAAAAACGCCTTTAAAACCTTAGCAGGGTTATGGGCTTTTTTAGGATTTTCGCAGAAATTGAGTAATTCAGGATTTCTGAACAACAGGATATGGGTCTCTAAATCATCTAAATTTTTGAGTGCATCTATCTGCTTAATGACTTCATCTTTGGTGTATTGCTTATTTTTTATGGCAATGGTTGTTTCGCCACTTAGGTTAAACTCAGCGAGCAGTTTTTTGCGCAAACGCACTATCTCTTCAAAATTGATAGTCTTAACATCAATTTCGAAATCGTCTAGTATGTATAAAGGTGACTGGTAATTCAAATACAACAATTTTTTTAAGATCCTAAACCGGTTCCTTTTATTTTTTCAATTTCAGAAGTTGTGTCTTTTAACTCCTGCCAAAGCTCTTTATACACCGCCAACAGTTCATTGTGATTCTCTTTTTCAAGTGCTTTATCCCCTTTGTCGATCAACGCTTTTGCTTTGTTATAATTCTTATAATGGTTCTCAGGAAAATCCTTGATATACATATAATTGCTAACCAACAATGAAGGTGTTGCAAACACCAATTTACCATAAAACTTATCGAGCCTGATGTAATAGGCATTTAATTGATAATGGTTGGTTGCCTTAATACTTTCGTTATGCGATTGTATCATTTCAATGTATTCTTCTTTTAAATTTAAAGCTACATCATTGTGATAACTCATCACAAAATCAATATAATTTTTAAGGTTTTGAATCTGCTCTTTCTTTTCGTACACAGGGCTATTATTCATACCAATGCTGTAGTACTTTTCAGCCACCTTTCTTTTTTGCTCTTCCAACTGATATTTTCTTTCATCTATATCATTGTCTCTGAGTTTGCCTGATTCATTCATTAATTCTGTATTGGCCAATAAAATTTCATTTAACTCATCGGCCTTTTCGTAATCATCAACTTCCAATACTTTTTCTATCGATCTGTTAATTTCATTATTGAGTGTTTTTAATTCTTCTCTCAATTTTGAAACACTGATGTACTTTTCTTTTGGATTAAAAATCTGATCGAATGTTTGGTTGGTAAATGTTAAAATAGCTTTCACACTTATCTCTCTGCTTTCGGAAATTTCTATGGTTATTTCAACATCTGAACCCATTACCAAATCGCTGGCTATCATATTGCCGTTTATTTCAATTACTCCAATTACTTTATTGGCACTTGGATGCACAGCCTGATTGCCTTCGAGTATATTGATGATCAAACTATCCGTTGATCCTTTTCTGATGGTGCGCGACAGTTCTTTAAAAATCGTTTTCTTCAATGGCAATATGCTGTTTCTTGAAAAAATAACTTCGCTCAAAGTACTGTTGTTATTGATGTCATCTACCTCAAGGCAAATATCCTCAGGCAAGGTTTGCCCATACAATGAGAACAGGCCCTGGGTAATTTCAATTGATTTATTCCCCAATGGTATTTCATTGTTTTTATCATCATACAATTTAAGTGTAAAGAAATTGACACAATTACTTTTAAGCAACACAAATTCACCAATTTTTTCAGAGGCGTTTTTTACGCCACTGTCATAGCCCCCATCATTTCTGATGATTCTGTAGGTACAGTTGGGTGGTAAATTTTCGAATACCCCTGTGACATACTCCTCCATATCGCGGGTAGTTTTATTGTAGGCAGTTTTTAACTTAACTGTGGACTCAACTTCAGTAACACCGGTTTCAATGATATCTTCAGTTGCTGATTTTCTTTTTGCCCCAGCGTAATAAGCTGCGCCAACAGCAACTGCGGTTGTAGGGTCGGCCGAAAAATTAATACTGATGCCTGTGCTTTCTTCTATTCGTTTTCTTACATAGGGTATCAAAGTACTGCCACCAATCAGAATGACATTTTTTATTTCTGCATTTTTAATATGATTGCGGTCGAATAATTTTTGTATGAATGCCAATGTATAATCAATTTTATCTTCTATCAGTTTTTCAAACGTTTGCCTGTTGATTTCAAAATAAATATCAAGGGCATCCTGACCTTCAACTTCAAATGTAAACTCAACCTCTACATCATCGCGCACACTCAATTCTTTTTTTGCTTCTTCGGCTTTTAACAGTAGAATGTAATAGAGTTTTTCATACGGACCATTGCGCTGATTGATTAATTGATCAATATCTTCTTTGCCTGTTAGCTCTTTTATTTTGGGCAAAATAATTTGATTCACAATCAGCTGATCCAAATCAACACCACCCAAAAAATTATCACCTTCGTGATCAACAACCCGCATTTCATCATTGTCAATTGTGATGAGGGCAATATCGAATGTACCACCACCCAGGTCGTACACCAACCACTTGCCTAAACTTTCTGCATCATTCATTTTCTCATTGAAAAATGCAAGAGAAGCAGCAATGGGCTCCTGTAACAACACCACTTCTTCGAAACCCGCCAACTTACCTGCCTCTTTTGTTGCATTGCATTGCACAGTATCAAAACTTGCCGGAATTGTGATAACGATACTCTTCGGTTTTTCAACTGTTGGTATAAAATTTTTGAGTTCTTTTAAAACGATGGAGGACAAATCTGATGGCGAATAATACGACATAATAGATGGCACCAGGTAGCGTTCTGATGACCCCATCTTTCTTTTAAAAGATGTAAATACATTGAGTGGATCTTTGACAATATACTCACGCGCTTTGTCTCCTATAATAATTCTTTCGCCTCTGAAAGCAACACAACTGGGCAATGTTTCCTTAAACCCTACAGGATTTTTGAAAACCTCTACTTTCCCATTCTCAAACTTTGCGATGAGTGAATTGGTGGTACCTAAGTCTATTCCAAAATCTATTGTTTTCATTCCCTTATTTTTTTGCTTCAACCATTACAATTCCTTGTTGAACAATTACATTATCACAATAAATAATGGGTTTTACTATTTGCGTGATGGTCATCTCATTCCCTATTTCACCAACAATATTGGCGACAACATCGGTGCGGGTATCATTATATTTTTCGCCTATTGGCAAATTGTATACAAATCCCATTTCTTCCCAAACAGATTTGATACGTTGAATAATCCTTTGTACACTCTCATCCTTATTGGCTTCCTGCAGCTTCATTTCAAGCAGGGCAAACTGATTGATTATTGTCAATGTCTGTTTCATAAATATGTCATTTCAAACATACGGCTTGCATTCAAAATAAAAAAATGCCTTTCGTTCATTGAATACAGGCTGTTACAACTCAACCAAAAACCCACTCACACAATTCAATTGCAATTATTTCCCTTAAATTGCTTTGTTTTGAAGTTTGGTTGACACCATTAAAACACCATGAATACCCTTCTTTTTGACGACAGTAAAATTGAGCA
>JAZKEQ010000072.1:0-23281 GCA_040386935.1 Bacteroidota bacterium
TTTTAAAACCGGATATCATTTTATATGATGAACCCACCACCGGCCTCGACCCCATTACATCGCGCGAAATCAGTCAATTGATATTGGATGTACAGAAAAAATACAACACAGCTAGCATTATCATCACCCACGATGTGGAATGTGCGCGCATCACCTCCAACCGCATGATCATCCTCAAAGATGGCAATACGGTAGCTGAAGGTACTTTCAAAGAATTATCAGAATCAACAGACGAATGGGTCAGTTCATTTTTTAAATAACACTACAAAACAATCATATGGAAAAACCTACAGGCAATAAAATAAAATTGGGCATATTTGTATCGTGTAGCATTGCACTTTTCATCGTGTGTATTTACTACATCGGAGACAAGCAGCAGCTATTCAGCAAAACCTTCCACATCAGTGGTGTATTCAGAGACATCAGCGGTTTACAGGTGGGCAACAATGTACGCTTTTCAGGCATCAATGTTGGCATCGTTGAAAACATCGAACAGCTCACCGATTCTACTGTAAAAGTAGAGATGATGATAGATGACGATACCCGAAAATTCATTAAGATAAATGCAAAAGCCACCATAGGTTCAGATGGCTTGATGGGTAATCGCATTGTATTGATATCGCCAGGCACAGACGGCAAGCAGGTAATAGCCAACAATGATAGGATTCAGACCTTACAACCCATCAGTACCGATGACATACTGATAAAGCTAAAAGCCACTGCCGACAATGCGGCCAGCATGAGTGGCGACTTATCCGCTATTATGGCCAATATCCGTTCGGGCAAGGGCACCATCGGAAAACTATTAATGGATAGTGCTTTTTCAGAAACTGTTGATGGCGCCATGGTGAACATCAAACAAGGGGCAGGTGGCTTTAAAAAGAACATGGATGCTGCCAGTCATAATGTACTGCTGCGTGGCTATATGAAAAAGAAAAAGAAAGCGGCTGAAGAGAAGAAGGAAGAGGAAGTGAAGTAGGTGAATTAAAATCGATCGCTTTTCATGCTTCACTATCAGCTTTTAAAAAATCTGCTATTGTTTTCATTATATGTAATTGCATATATTTTCAATAAAATTGGCGAAATTATATGCATTTAGATATAATTTATTATTTCACAATATTAAATTTTTGTAATTCCCATTTATTCAGAAATGGGGTTTGTGTATCTTCGTTAAAAAGGGTTTGTTCGGTCAATATTAATCCCACCCCCTTTGCCCAATAATACTTTGTTGGCACATTGTAAGTATAATTAAAGTTTAACTTTGGGAGTTGCACAGAACGATCGAGCCAGGTCTCAAAGACTGCTACGCTGTCATAAATTTGATTGTTTAATGTAAATTTTGGAATAAGTTCCTGAAATAAGTATCCAGCACCTTTTACAAATGGATATTCAAAAACATCACTGTTATAAGCATTAGTTGGGGTTTCAACTTCTTTGTTTATACGATAGCCCAACTTTCCACTAAAGTCATTTCTCACAGCATAGTATTTAGCGTGCATAAATGTGTAAGTAGTGTTGAATAAGTCGCTTTGCCATTTGAATCCTATGCCAGTATATTCAAGAGAGAGCCATCCTCTATCTTTATCTATATTATTCTCTACAAATGTGTCGCAAAAAACAGTATAAACACTATCTATCTCGCCACTTAAATCATTTTTATACACCCACCAGCTTCCGGGTTTAAAATATAAATAATCTTTCACTCCTCCTAGATAATAAGGTCCAAAATGCCGAGGTGTACAGTCATCTTCCCTAACATTATATTGATCATAACATTGGCAACGTTTACTTTTACAACATGAATTAAGTAAAACAAAAGAAAAGAAAAACAGAAATTTAATGATTTTGCCCGGCATACTATTTTATCGCTGTTGAATCTTATGATATTTCCAAAATCAAGCAATTATTTTTAAGCAAAATTCCTACAAATCCAATTGCCTCACATTGATGACTTCTTCAGTAACAGCATCCAACACCAAACAAACGATGTGGCAATTGCTGATATTGTAATCTGAAGGAATTTCATAGGCGTATTGTTTCACATAGGTTCTGCCCGGCACGGTTGACTCATTCAATACTATTCCTAATGGCGTTGCAAACGAATAGCGTAAGGCGTGATTATGAACATAGTTATTCTCAATATTGGCAAGATTTTGCTGGGTACTCACGATGCCGCTTTCTGTTAAATAGATGGCTAACTTATGCTGTTTACCTACAGAAGACAATGTGTTATACGCTAGTTGAATCTCAACGGTTACCTTGCGGTTAGCCAATTGTTTACTGAGATTAATATTGACAGGGGTCGTTAATTTCAGTCTTTCGCTGACATAATTAAGCCATTCGGTATGAGAAATAACTCTATCCTGTTTTCCTGGAAATAATTTCCGATCAATATATCCATTTGGCAATGCTCCAGGAACGGATAGAGATTCAACAATTTGTTTACTTAAATCAGTGGAGAGCTGAGGCACACCTGCCCATGGGGCCGTAAAGTTTGACATAACACCGAGGGGATGCAAAGCCATTACAATAACACTATCCTTAGTCTTTGATGACACAATATCATTGGCCAATTTTGCTGCAGCCGGGCAATTATTGCATCTAACACCGGTTATATCTTCAATTAAAACAGCTTTGTGCTGAGGCGGCATAGCAGTAACGGCAATGAAGGTTGAATCCTTCAGAGGAATGATTGGCGCTGCAAAATCTACTGATGGTGGTGTCTCGCGACAACCGACACACAACAATGATGCATAAAACAAAGACAACAAATATTTACCCATAATTCAAACTTACAAAAGTTATTGGGAAATAAAAATTGGGGAGGGGGATTAATACCAATTGTCCTTTCTCCCTATAATATTAAATATGCTAAGGTTATATAAGTTCCCTTTCACCAAATTTTTATACTCTTTTTTTCTTTCTGCGATTAAAGCCGTATCGCGATTCATGTAATCAATTAAATTAAACCCGGGGTTAACCTCTATATAAAGCATGTTATTGAGATGTAAATTGTAAAGCAATACATTCCGACCCTTTAGTTTTGACAAAAGGGCTTTACAAATTCTTTCCTGCCACCTGTCCTTTCTATATAAGGGTTCGTTGCCCTCATTCAATATATTGATTATCTCTTTTTCAGTAGTAACACGCCCTAAATTCATTTTACTAAACATAATAATGCTATCAAGTGCCTCCAATTCCAACAAGTTATTTCGCAACATCACACATGAGTTGAGGAAAGCTTCCAACCCTTGATAATCATAATTGACCGGCTCTATAGCATCCTTGCTTTCTAAAATCACCAATTGCGTTTCCGGTGAAGGATACCTTATGTATGAACTATTTACCACTTTAAAGAACTGACCTGAGCTGTTATCCCTAATAACATCATAATGTGGAAAATCATAGCTGTGGGGAATGTGCAACTGATAAATTGTTGAATTGAGTGATTTTACTTCAAGAGAATCAGTGATAATATATTTACCGGAAAACCCTTCTGCTTGATGATAGGCCGTGAGCTCCTTCCCTATATATGTTTCTATAGGTGAGGGTATGGTATCTTTTTTAGATGGCTTAGCCACTTGATTATTTTCAGGTGGATGAGATGGCGAGTAGCAGGAAGCAATCAAAAAGAGAATTATAATAAAATTTATTTTCATTGTACGACTTATTTTCGAGTGGCCAATTAATAATTAGGAATTTGATTTGTAAGTTACCTTACTATAATAACGTCAAATTTTCTCATTTTCTTATATTGATGAAAAATTAAAATGGATTTTTGGGAGGAAAAAGGAGCAAGAAATCAGTTAAAAATTTAAATTGAATAGAATGATACTAAGTTATTGTTCAAATTAAAGAATTACAAATTAACAAACAATCAATTTTATTTTTATTAAAACGATATTAAA
Source organism: Bacteroidota bacterium (assembly GCA_040386935.1). Lineage (GTDB taxonomy): Bacteria > Bacteroidota > Bacteroidia > NS11-12g > UBA955 > JABMMZ01. Next base: position 3,912 of record JAZKEQ010000072.1, read on the forward strand.
CTACTATAGATAATTTCTACCTTTTAGATTCTAAAAATTATTATCTTAAACTATTATACATTAAATTTGATTTGAAATTAATTGAATTAAATATTGACATCGCAATGAAAACACTTAATATCTTTAAAAATAGGCTGTTAATTCTCATATTGTTATTGTTCTGTTCCTCAATTGGACGCGCACAACAAACATTTTTGAAAAGATATTGGTGGATGCCTGATGGCATAGTTGAGGCTATTGTTGAAGATACCGCTAACAACAGAATAATTATTGGAGGTACATTTAACAATATTAGCCCTTACATGCCAAAGGGTGCTTTGGTCGATTATAAGACAGGAACCTGTGACCTCAGATTTCCGTATGTAGATAGAGAAGTTAAAGCTGCAGTTGAAGATAAGTACAAAGGATGGTTTATTGGAGGGCCATTTTTAAAAGTTGGGGACAGCCTGAGAAGAGGACTTGCGCACATTGATAGCAATGGGCAGGTTTCCACCTATTTTGCCAACAAGGAAAACATTTATGGCGCAGTAAGTGCCATGGCACTTAAAGACAGTATTTTATATTTAACCGGTAATATTGATGCGTTTGGTAAATCAAAGGATTATTGTGGCCTGCTTGATACATTTGGCCATCTCGACTTAAATTTCCCTGAAACAAATGGGGTGGTGTATTCCACAGAATCAGATGGCAAGGGTGGCTGGTATATCGGGGGTTCTTTTACGAAAATTGGTGATAGTGCTCGCAAAAACCTGGCTTTTGTTGATTCATTGGGTCGTGTAGGTGCTTGGAACCCTTCCCCCGATAGAGCAATTTTTAAAATAAAGATTAATAAGAATCGAATTTATGTTGGTGGTACATTTTCACAAATTAGCGGTACCGCAAGGAGCAGAATTGCAGCGTTCAATTCCATAACAGGTAAATTAATCAGCTGGAATCCAAATCTTTCAACAAGCACAACATCTGTAAATGTTAAAGCAATTGAATTTTCCGGAAGCAAAGTATACATAGGAGGCAATTTTTATAATGTTGGCGGCCAGGCTCGAAAAAACCTTGCAATGCTAGATTCAACAACCGGCACAGTCTCTACCTGGACTCCAGCACCAGACGAAGAAGTCACTAATATTATTAAACATCATAACACCATTTATGTCATCGGATTATTTGCAACAATATCTAACAAATCTCGATATTCAATAGCGGCTTATGACAGCTCAAATAATGTTTTAAAAGCCTGGAATCCCATGACAAACGATATTATCAAAACTATTTGCGCAAGAGGCAATAAAATTTATGTAGGTGGTTCTTTCACTTCAATTGGTGGCACAAACCGCAAAAAATTGGCGGCACTTGATACAGGAACTGCCATGGCTGGCCGTTGGAATCCGGTAGCTAACGGCAGTATCAATACTATGGCTATCGTTAATAATTCAATGTACATTTTTGGCAATTTCAGTGATGTTGGTGGACAAGATAGAAATAATACTGGTGAAGTAGATCTTGACACCGGCAGAGTTCTTAATTGGAACCCTAATGCTGAGGACATTAATACGATATCATATTTTAAAGATAAAATTTTAATAGGAGGTGATCACGATGGTATAGTCGAAACACGCATAAATAACCTAATGGCCTTTAACATCAACTCTAGAAAACTAGTAGATTGGCATCCAAGAGCATCAAGAGCAAATTGCATAGCAGTTAGAGATAGCATTATTTATCTTGGAGGTTTATTTACAAAATTCGATATGATCAATGATGGGAAATATCTTGTTGCTGTTAGTACAAATTCAGGTAAAGTGATTGATTGGGATGCCAATATTAATTCTTCTGTAAATTGTCTTGCATTGGATGATACAGCCATATACATTGGTGGCAACTTTACATCGGCAGGTGGTGCTACCAGAAATAGAATAGCCGCAATAGACATTAGAACAAAACTGGCATTACCATTTGATCCAAATGTAGACAACGAAGTCAATTGTTTATTGATAAAGGACACAATGATTTATTTTGGTGGATCGTTTTTGACGGTAGGAACTGTAGCCAAAAAATATTTAACATCATTTAATCTAAAAACATTGAAATCAAATTCCTGGAATCCACTTCCGACTGGATTGGTAAATTGCCTGGCTGTAAAAGACGACATTATTTATGTTGGAGGAAATTTCAGTAGCATGAAATCAGAACCTAGAAAATACATTGCAGCACTTAATCGTTTTACAGCCAAACTTATTCAATGGACCCCAAATCCAAACAGTGTTGTATACTCGATTACAACCGGTAAAAATGGAATTTATACAGGAGGCTTCTTTAATAATATTGGTGGTTATCCAAGGAATAATCTTGCCGCTCTAGATGCCACTACAGGAATACCAACATCATGGGACCCAAATATTGAAGGCTCTGTTTTGACCATTTTGAATGATGATACGGCTATTTATATTGGAGGTATCTTTAGAGGCGTAGGCAATAACCCAAGAAATAAAATTGCATCCATCCATCCAAAAACAGGGTTAGCATTCCCGTTATATCTAGGAGTTGATTTTAGCGCATCGAAGGGCGCTTATATAAACAATTTATTAAAATTTAATAATACCATTTATGTAGCAGGTCAATTTTTAAAATTTGGAGGCAAAAATCGGAGATACTTGGCAGCTATAGATCCAAAGACAGCTAAAGTCACCAATTGGGATCCAAATCCCAATGAAAATGTTGTAAGCATGACAATTGTAGATACATCATTATACGTATGTGGCACTTTTGATAGTATTTGTTCAAAAAAACAAAATTATCTTAGTAAAATTAGCATGCTTAGCAATACTTCCAGCGACAGTTGGCTACCAGCTCCTAGTCTCCCTGTATATTCTCTAACAGCACATGATACCCTGTTGTATGTTGGTGGCGACTTCTCTAATATAGGTGGACTAGGGAAAAATAATTTAGCGGCACTCAGCTTAAAAACAGGAAAAGCTACAGCTTGGAAACCGTACTTAGATAATGATGTAAGAAGTATTGAAATCAGAGACTCGCTTTTATATATAACGGGCTTTTTTGACAAAGTAGATACATTTAACAGAAAACGTTTTGCAGTGCTTAGTAAGAACACAGGAAAAGGCTATTTTGATTACCACACAACAGATTACAGAGTAATTGCTCTGGAATGGGGGGGAAACTTAATGTATTTAGGGGGAGAATTTTCCGAAATAGATAATGAATATAGAACAGGTCTGGCTGTATTTGGCAAAGCATGTGCCCAACCAAGTAAAGCAACAATATCCGTCACCAGCTGCGGTTCGTATTTGATTAATGGCTTCCCTTATACAAATAGTGGTGTATATAGTCAACAATTAAGAACCAAAGATGGGTGTGATAGCCTATTAACCATCAATCTTACAATTAAAAAACCAACTACATCTTTTGTTTCATCAAGTACATGCAATAATTACACACTGAATGGACAAACATACTATACTTCGGGTACCTATTTTCAAACATTTACAAATAGCATTGGTTGCGACAGTATTATTCAGATTAACTACGTTAAAAAAGATACAACATTTAGTGTTATTACAACTTCAAATTGCTTTTCATACACTCTAAACGGAAAAACATATTCCTTTTCAGGCACCTATTACCAACACGTAACAAACTATAAAGGGTGTGATAGTACAATAAAAATAATTCTAAATGTAAAATCTGTTAATAATTCTGTAACCAAGACCGACAATACTTTGAAAGCTAATGCTGGTTTAGCTACTTTTCAATGGGTTGACTGTGACAATAACAATTCACCAATTCCCGGAGAGACTAATGCTGAATTTACCCCAACAAAAACAGGGCGCTATGCCGTTATAGTAACACAGTTTGGTTGCCAATTGATGTCGCTATGTAATTCAATTAACTTAACAAAAATCAATCAAATCAATTCAAATGATGGTTTAACTATTTATCCAAACCCAAGTGATGGATTAACAACAATTGATTGGGGAAATTCCGGCAAGTCTGTTCAATTGCGAATTATTAATTCTACAGGGCAAGTAGTATTTGATGTAAACAACATCGATACAAATTTTTATAAGATTGATCTAACCGATCACTCTCCAGGGTTATATTTAATTGAAGTAATCTCTGAGAATGCTATACGAAGGGTATGGTTGAGTAGAATTTAAATAACAGACTAATTCTTACTTTCAATTCTAAAAAAACCAATTGCAAGTATTTATTGGTGGATTCTTATATCTTTACTAATAATTGATCCATTTCTATTCTTTATTTATTTTTAGTAATTCGCAATTTTCCCATATTTTTGAATAAAAAACATTATGAAAAATAAATTATTTTACATTTTATTCATTCTAAGTAGTTTAAAAACATTTGCCCAAACAACCATCACTTCCATCAATTGGGGTGGCATCACAAGAGATCGTTATTTTTTAAGCGACAAAGGCATGAATCCAAATCCGGTAGCACCCGGTAATGGTGTAACCTGGGATTTCACAAAACTCACAACAGATAAAGCTGATTCTATGATTCTGACAGATCAAGGTGGCACAACACCTTTCGACTTTGACTTTCCTGATGCTAATGTTATTTTTTCGGAATACTATAAAAGTACGGATGAAACATTAATGATCCATTACTATAAAGATCAGTTTGAATTTTCATATCAAGGTGCCGGCTTAGTGGGTGGAAGCGCTACCCCATACAGCACAGACAAGAAGATGATAAAATTCCCAATGACCTTTAATTCTTCATTTAAAGAGTTTTATTCCGTTGGGAGTACCGATGGCTATGTAATGGTGAAATATGACGGCTATGGCACCTTAAAATTGCCGAGCGCCACACATAGCAATGTATTTAGAACCACCTGTAAAGATTCAATTTCGGCTTCTAATATTACCTACCGTTATGAATGGTTTACAAATGACAGACGCGTGATGTACATGACAATAAAAGGAACAGATACAATGATTCGCTACTTGGATAATGGAAATCCGGCCACTGGAATTGCTAAAAACACCATTGCTAATTTAAATCTTAGCATATATCCTAACCCAAGTGCCACTGGGAATTTTAAGGCTCAATTTTCCGGTTTGTCAAATAATGCCTATTTCCTAATAACCAATGTTTTTGGTCAAGTGATTCTTTCAAGAAATATTGACAATTCTTCTGAAGATTTCACCCTGCTCAATTCAGGCATTTATTTTATTACCTATTACTCTGATAAACTTAAAGTGACTCAGAAAATTGTTGTCAACTGAGGGTACTAGAACAAATTGCTCCGTTAAGCACACCATGTTTAACACAAACATATACTCTCTGTATTTAAAAGAGAAAGAAAAAACTATTGAATGATGCGGAAAGGTTTATGAAAGCAACGCCCTATGATAAGTGGTTGTGGAAAATCCCACTAAATGGGCTTACATCGGCTATGCGATTGCCTTGTTTTTTTTATTTACTCATACAGGTTCAACCTTCCTTCAGTCAAGGTTATGTTTCAAAAACACTTAAAGCGTTTTATTGGAGTGAATTGAATGATGAAGACAGTTTCAGAATAGATCATACTAAGTTTTATAAAAAAGCGCCTCCCAGAAAAAACAGGATCAATTTAATGTGGCCTTTTAGGACGGATAGAAGCATCTTCTACATCGCAGAATACAAACCGACATTAGAAAGGGATTTAACGGGTTGGCTCAGTGTGTATGCCGGACCAATATTTTATGGCCGAAAAATGTCAGGCAATTATAGAGGTACTTATAATGGTGGTATAGCCGGGTCCAAGATAGCATTTTTAGGATCTGCTGCCGGTGGTTATTTCGTCTCAGGTTGGGGGCAAAGTATCGGGTTGAAAATGTATTGTCACCCGTATAATATTTATTACAAACGAGTTGGACTGAATTTAGCTTTTGTCCGCAGAGACATTAGAGTATTTGGACCCAGGGCATTTGGCAAGGACAGTGGTCTAGAATATACGACAGAAGTGTATCAGACCTATCATGACAAAATCATGAATAGGAGGATATGGGATACACGATTGCGTTGTCTTATCTATTACGAGGTAGACCCTAAGAAGATAAATGACCGATGGCTAACTTTAAGTGTTTATGGTGGCGTTGGCTTACCGCTTGCCGGGCGCTTCTATGACAAGGTACGAAATGTAAAAGGTGGAATAAATGATGAATGGAATTTAGGAGAAACAAACAACATCATCATGATGCGCCATTACGATTTGTACCTGGGCATATCACTTGGTTTTTATTTTGGCGACTTTTGGAAAAAGAAATGACAACTATTAAATTTTATATTTTAGGCATCATGATCCTCAGCATAATGAGTACATGCAAACAGATAACTTGTGGATGCACAGTAGGAACTGATACCAAAAACTACAATCCGAATGCTGAATGCGAAGACGGGAGTTGTATTTTTTATTCTGAAATTAATATTATCCCGGATTCTGTCTACAAATACCCTGTTGATGTATATATCGACAATGTTTATCAGGAAAGACTTACAAAAGTAATAGTCGATTTCAGAAATGACACCTTTGGCTTTACCCATGTATATGGGGCTGATGAAATACATTATTACAAGGTAACGGATGATTTTGGCAAGGTATGGGAAGATACATTCTCTGTATATAACACCTTTAAAGAAATCAAAAACATCAATTTAAAACGATAACTTGTAAAATTACTACCGGGCTTAATGGCTACACCAATCAAAATAATAAACCTTTCTAACTGAATCATGATAAAAAAATCAATCTACTTGGTACATCTGCTCTTCGTTGTCGTTGCGGCAAGTTGCCAGAACAAAATGACAATTGAGATCAGAAACTCAATTGATCAACCCATGGCGAACGACTCGCTTCAACAAGGTGATTTTTATAGAAAATGTTACTTTAATAACGGAGTATTAAAGAAAGTAGAATTGATTACAAGTTCAAAAAGATTGTTAGGTGTAGAATATTACAAAAGCGATGAAAGCAATGAAGACATTATTGCCTTATATAAAGACAGTTTACTGAGTAAGTCCCTCTCCTTTTTCTCGTTTAATTTAAAAATCATAACAGAACAGAAAAAATTTAATTATAAAATCAGAAATGAAGAGTCTTTTTCAAAAGGATTGGAATGTGGCGAAAACACTCCCTGCAAAACTGAAAGGTTCATTATCAGCAACGACAATGTTTTATGGGCATATGCTATTAAAGAAAGTAAATGGACAACAGAACAAATAACCAAGTACAAATACCATCCTGACGGTACAATTGCATTAGAGACCACTCAAACAAAAGAAGGCATCAATTACATTGTTCGCAATCAAAATAACATTATGGTGAATTATGAAGCAATGGCGATGAAAAAAGCATTTGACAAAAATGAATATTTCCCTTTCGAGGACCTGAGCTATTACGTATCATTAGATTTTGAGCCAAATAAGGCACTACCGGAAAGAAAATACAGGCCTTTACATGCAGATACAACAGTAAAATATTTGAATGAAATAGGCTTCAAAACTGACTACCAATACTTGAATTTGAGAAAGAAATACTCAAAATTAAATTACACCAACAACCTATTGAGAAGTATTGAATATTATGACAACAACACATTGGCAAGTATTGATTACTATATTGAGAACACAAATGACGAAGCGACAATTTTAAGCAAAAAGAATACTGCCAATTTCAATATCATTTTTACAGAAAAAATCAATGATTCGATATTCTACAAAAACCAAAAACAATACAGGGATAACGAATTCCAGGGCTATCAAAAAATTTTATTGAATAAATGGGGGCAAGCCCTTTGCATTGCGCATTTCGACAACAACAACAATCAACTCCAATTCAGAACAGTCAAAACTTACTACAATGGCAATGGCCATATAGCATTTACTTGTTCATATTCCTTCAAAGGCGAATTAAAACAGGTGCTGTTAAAACAATCAATCATCCCCAATTTAGAGCCCTATAGATATGAAGGCATTAATGGTCTTACAACTTTCAAAAATACATACTTCACAAATACAGATATCAGTTATTATTTCAATAGTGAATTTGATTTGGTGAAAAAATAAAAATGCAAGCCCCTTAAAACAATTGGTTGATTAACTATTTTAAATTTAAATATTTTTTCACCTCCAACAATTCAATATCCCTGATGATGGGATAAGCTTGGTAAACTTCCTTAACATTATCATTGATGCGACTCAACAACTGCAAATCTTCAATCACTAAACTTTTACCTGACACCGACAAATAAACAGGACCTGAATGGTCAAAACCACCATTCTTTAGAATTATCTGAAAATTGTCGGGATAAATTCTATTCAATGACAGGTAATAGGTGTAACTCCCAATATTACCAATACTTGAAAGCAACTTGGTGTACAAAACCAAATTGCGTATTTTGCTACTATCACTACAATCTATTGACTGTAAGGAATCATTGAAAATTTCTAAATATTGAAATGAATTCTTCAATACTATAGATTTACAATTTAATGTAATGGACACCCACATTAACGAATCCGATAAATTTAAAAAGTCGGGGTAAGTATTTAACTGATCCAGTCTCAAATCTGCATATAGCAATTGATTGCGAAGTTTGCTTTTATTATCTACCATGGATTTTAAATCTAAAGTGACCATGGTCAAGCATTTTAAATTTAACAATTTACTTAAATCAGCACTACAGTGAAGGTAGCGCCCTTTTACTTCTAGACTGACCAAATTAGGCAAATCGTCAATAATAGATGGCAATGTATCTTTAAAAGCGGGGCGTTTATAGTGTAAAGACTCTGGCAAGGCACGAATTGTAAAAGTCGGTTGAATACTGGAACTTCCATAAGCATATTCCCCGGCCCCTATATACAGAAACCGAACACTTTGAGGCAATGCAAACCTATTTTTGAATACTATACGTGCGTTATTTTTTTTTTGACATGAAATATTAAATTGTTTGATGCCTGCACATTTTTTAAACGAACTGGCCACATATAAAGTTTTTACCGAATTAATACTCAAATACAATAATTGGGGCATGTTTGGAAATTGAGTTGGCAATACAATTGAATCAGCCGTAATTCCCAGTTGGTTCAAATGTGGGTATTTTGCAAGCTCATAAAAGAAATTGGTATCGGTCAAATTTCCTTTGATTATAAGAGACATTTGATATACATTGGCTTTAGATTTGATATTTTTCAAAGCCCTTAGAATTGTATTGGTAGTTGTAAGTCCTGAAAACTCCAGCCTAATGGTATCCCTTTTACTTTTGCGTATCAATTTTTCAGTTTTAACAACCTTATTATATTGATCATGTTTAAAGGTAATCGTTTTATTGTTTGAAATTAAAAAGGGTCGAATATATTGACCATACAAAACAGATTCATAAGCCAGCGCATGCTCTTCAATTTCCTGAATAGTCATACTACTTCCGGCTGAATTTTGGCCAATGGCATTGGTAACAAAAAATTGCAATGCTAGTAATAGATGAAATTTTAATTTAAGCATGAATGATTACATTTTGTTAGGAGATTATTTATGTCGTCATTTAAATATCTGCTTATGGTACTTGGGTTTTATAACTTTTAATTAAAATTTCTCCTGTAGTACCATCAATCTTAAGATACAAAACTTTCTTTGTTTGTAGCCCTGTCTCAACCATTGCTTGATAATAATACGATGGCGGCTTTCCTCCTCTAAATATAGCGCAGTAATTCTTAGTTCTCATAATATCAACTTGCATTTCATTAAATATAATTTTAGACAAATCTTTTACTGAAATTTTGAAATGTTCCTCATAATCAATAACCTTTTCTATTTGACCTTTGATATTATATTTTTTATGAATCTCTATTGGCAAATTACACAGGAAATTACCTTCTTTTTCGATATTCCTAGTAATTTTGTTATAAAATATTTGCTTTTCAAAATTAGTATTAATATTTTTTATTATTTCAATGTAGAATTGATTGTTTTCTGACAATTCAACGAAAGTGCTATCATTTAAAAAATACTTTTCTAGATTTTTTGATTTAAGTTTTATATATCTTGCAATATCAAATTGTTTAGTGGCAATTTTTTCTGATAATTTAATTTTATATTTTGATTCATGGTCGGCATTATGAATTGTTAATTGCCTGTTAGTATCTTGGTTCACCACATGCCAATTGCCTTGAGATAACCTTTTACTTATTTCACTTTGAATACGCTGCGCCTTTGTTCCTTTAGTATTACAACTGAACAAGGCAACCGCCAATAGAATTGACATTCTACAAAAAACTTTAAAAGAGAAGGTTTGCATACGCTTACTTTATCTTACTGCAATAACGCCAAACTTTTGCATTTCTTGTATTGAGGGGTAATTAAATTGATTTTGGGGAGGAAAAGGGAGTAAGAAATTAGTTAAAAATTAAGATTGAATAGAATTACATTAAGATTAAAACTTCGTTTTGCTCTTAATGAGAGATTACTTCTATTCCTGAAAACTTCGTTTTCAGGAATACTTTTAATAACAGTTAATCTATTTCCCCGGGGACTTTTGCCTGCGGCAAAGCTCCCGGGGGGTGGGGCGTTACAATCCAAATAATGAAGATACGCAAAACTGCGTTTTGCTATTTTTATTTTCCTGCGCTCATCCTGAAAGCTGCGCTTTCGGATGGCTGGGAAAATAAAAATGCCGCTCTTGGGGAGCGGCATCTTCATTGTTTGGATTGTAGTCCGTAGGGGAGTCGAACCCCTCTTGCCAGGATGAAAACCTGAAGTCCTAACCGATAGACGAACGGACCAGTTCGTGCCCTTGATTTTTAATTTTAGGGAGTGCAAAAATACAAAAAAAAATTAAATTCCAAAGCCTTCTTTAAAAAAAATAAAAAAAGTACCTTTGCAGCCCAATTTAACCCCTATTAAATAAAAAAACATGATACGTGTAGCAATTAACGGTTTCGGCCGAATCGGCCGACTGGCTTTCAGAGTGATGAGCCAAAGAAATGATATCGAGGTTGTAGCAATCAACGACCTTACTGACAACAAAACACTGGCTCACCTCCTGAAGTTCGATTCAGTGCACGGTAAGTTCAATGGTACTGTTGATTATACCAGCGAAGCGATTATCGTTAATGGCAAGTCTATTGCCGGTCTTGCTGAAAAAAATCCTGCTAACTTGCCATGGGCTGCCATGAACGTTGACGTAGTATTGGAATCTACTGGTCGCTTTACAGATAAAGAATCTGCCGGTCAACACATTACTGCCGGTGCTCGCAAAGTGGTGATCAGCGCGCCTGCTACAGGTGAAATGAAAACAATCGTTCTTGGTGTGAATGACAATACCCTTGATGGTACTGAAACTATCTTGTCAAACGCATCATGTACCACTAACTGCTTAGCCCCAATGGTAAAAATCATTGATGACCTGTGCGGCATAGAAAACGGTTTCATGACCACTATCCACGCTTATACTGCTGACCAAAACCTGCAAGATGCGCCTCACAAAGATTTGAGAAGAGCACGTTCTGCGGCTTATAGCATTATCCCTACAAGTACCGGTGCTGCTAAAGCTGTTGGCTTAGTAATGCCTCACCTGCAAGGTAAATTAAACGGTAACGCTATGCGTGTGCCTATCCCTGATGGATCTGTAACTGACTTTACTTGTAATGTTAGAACTGCAAAATCAAAAGACGAAATCAATGCCGCTTTCAAAGCTGCTGCTGAAGGACCTTTAAAAGGTATATTGGAATACTCTACCGACCCTCTGGTATCTATCGATATCGTTGGCAACCCTCACTCTTGTGTTTTCGACAGTGATTTGACAATGGTAATCGGCAACACCATTAAAGTGGTAGGTTGGTACGATAACGAAGCCGGTTATAGCAACCGTATCGTTGACCTGATGGCCAAAATCGGTAAATAATTTTTTATCCCCTTTAATATTAAAGCCAATGCAAAAATGCATTGGCTTTTTTGTTTTATTTTGTTTAAGTTTGAATCCTGAACGTTAAAAAAACATATGGAAATATAACCCTTACCAAATTTTCTCTCTTCTTTTTATTACTGGTATGCAGCATTAGTCTTAAGGGGCAGGGCAATCGCTTGAGTATACAAATTACCCCTCCTAAAAACATCAGCATCTGCGGACTCAATGATACCGCCAATATACAAGTTTATAACATATCCGGCAGTACAGTTAGCGGTCTTCAGATAAAACTTATTTTACCTCCTGGTACTTTCTACATCAAAGGCAGCGTTAAAGGAACCGGCCTCTCAGAAAGCAATGTCACCAATTTAAACCAACCCATTTTCAACGGACCCAATGTACCCGTAGCCAATAACTTTGCTTTCAGAATCTCATTGACTGCAGGCTGCGGCCTTTACAGTTATATCAGTGGCAACAACTCTCCCGTTATTAGCAGTCGCATCGACTACACCGGCAATTATGACGTGGGTACTTCCCTCCCATTTTCAGCTAAAGTGCCGTCAATACTCATTTCTACAATTGTCAACCAAACATTCACCGGCAATGTTGGGGATGTATTTACTCGCACTATCACCATTGGCAATTATGGCAAGGGCCCTCTAAGAACCTTGACATTGCTGCGTGTAAATGGCAAAGATCTCAAAACATACGGTGTCAATAAAGGAAAATCATCCTTTAAAAATGATTCTGTTATCACTGTATTTTCAGGGGCAGACTTTAAACTAGTGGGCAATCTCGATACCTTCCTCGACCAAAATGAAACCATTATACTAACCGATTCTTCCAGAATTAACGGCTGTAAATTTCTGACAACCAGCTTTGATTTATATTGGGGTTGCTTTGGAAGCATTTGTCAGGTTGTTAAAAATTCAGGGATTGCGCTGATTGGCAGTCAAAGCCCTAATATAGTTGCCTTTGCTACTGCTGCAACACCTGTATGCTTCGACAACAAAACCAATTCGCAATTATTAAAAGTCACCAACAACGGCCAAAAACCGGCTTTTAAAACAAGGGTCTACATCGACCAGGGTTACATTTATGATTTATCAAAGTTGGATACGAGTACTGTTTTGGTAAAAACAGGTTGGAAAGGCACATGGGTTAAGCCTATAATAGACAGCGCTGGCGGCAATTACAATGCCGGTATATTTGCTTGCTTAGGCGCTAACCCCATCGGTTCATTCCGTTTAGCACTTGGCACTATCAATCCTAAAGACACCGTTTACATCAGTTTTAAAAACTACACTTGTATTTCTACCACTTGCAACAGTTATTACTACCAAAATAGCTGGATGTACGCCACTGAGTTCTACGACCAATGCGACAACATTAAAAAGATTCCAATGGTATGGGGCAAATACTACGACTTGCAAAGTCTTACCTCCTCAGCCTTTACGCCTACTGATATTGTCAATAATCAAAAAGGTGAATTCAGACATTTATTCACCGGTTTTTATACTCTAAACTCGGATGCCACTGCCTCCTATCTTTTTGATATCATTGTTCCTTCGGGATTAACCCACAACCTGAACAGTTCCGATTTTTATATTGACAACGCCAATCTTACCGCTACCTGGAAACCTGATTCCATCAGAAAATTTGGCGATACCATCAGAGGATTTTTCTCTAAAATGCCATTCAGTATGATCAACAGTGAATTGATTTACTATCTGAAAGCAGATTGCTCGGCAGCGGGTGCCAATGGTGCTAAAACAGTACAATTGCGCATACGCAACAGCCCAAGTAAATCGTGTAGCCCTCGCGAATGGTACAATTTGTATTGCTACAGCATGTCATTAAAAATTCACTGCATCAGTACATGTTCCCAAGGCTTGCGCTTTGTGAATTTCAATGTGCAGCGAACCTCCTATGGCAGACCTGATAACAATAACGATGGATTAGCGGATACAGGAAAAGTAGACTTACTCAAAATACGGGAAGAGCGTGCATTGACAGGCGATACTATATCTGCAGTGTTTCAGGGATTGGTATTGCGACCACGGGCCACTGTGGCCGGCTGGCGCTATCTATATGCTGAAAGCTTTGTGTATTATGGCAATTACCTCGACATCATCGATATTGATCTGGAAGTATACAATGGCAGCAGAAAACGCATCATCAAATGCAACTCCGTCAGTTATCAAAAAATAATAAGTGGTGTAAACGCTACTTTTAAATTCGACCTTTCAGTCGATTCCCTCTCATCGGTATCATGTGCCGCCTCATCCTATGTTTACAAACAGAACGACAGTGTGAGTTTACGCATACGTTATAAACTTACCAAAAATCTGGGGCTCGCATCTGTTACCACTCAATTCACTAATTTATTTTATTCAAGTGATGTCAGTAAGCCAACCAATAACAGCAATAAATTTCAATGTGATACATTTTCGGGTCAGGTCATTCTTACCGGTTATCAGTTTCTGAATTACGGCCCGGGCACTTACGCGATTAACAGTTGTACCCCCATCGACATAGGCAATTCATTTTATTTGGGTATAGGGGCTAATTCGGCATACGCGGGCAATAATTATTTCCCTTTTGAATACCGAAGCTTTGCCCGACTGAAGGAAGTCATTTTTTACATGCCCAATGGTTTTAAATTCCTGAAAGCAGATTTGGGACAATACCGAACATCGGGCTCCAATCAATATACCTGGGAGTGGAAAGACAGCATCAAACAGGTATTAAAAAATGGCAATTACACATTTCAGGTTGCTAAATATTACAAAGACTCTGCAAAAGGAATCATCAATTTCAGTGACGATGCATTCCAGGGCAATTTCAATGCGCGCATACAACCCAGTTGTGAATTACCTCCCGGTGTGAATGTTCCCATTTCTTATGATTTTGTATTTGAAAGAAGAGGTAGCTTAGGCAGTGGTTTTGATACGGTCAACTCATCGCAGTATGGCCACGACCAGGTACTTTACAACAAACCTGCTGTATCTATTAAACCCGCTATTCCTGTTAACTATGCCACTAAAGATACCGCTGAATGGGAAATTATTTACACCAATTCTTCGTCAAGTTTTTCTACAGTCAATTGTTGGTTTTCGCCTGACAATTCAGGATCAGTAAAAATAGTCGACATCAGAGATGCCAATAAAGACACATCACTGAAACAAGTCAATGGCATATACAAAGCAGGTATTGTTGGCAATAATTTAACGCGCAAATTCAAGGTAAAGGCCATTTATAATTCATGCAAAAAAGACAGTGTCATTTTATACTCCGGCTGGAATTGCACCGATTATCCGAAAGACTTCCCTTCCTATACCTGTGTCCCTGAAAAAACTGTTTTATACATAGAGCCGCAGAATACACAATTTCAGGTCAGCATTTCTGACTCCATTACAACTGCCGACTTATGTGCGCAGTCACCTTATTATTATTTACTCGAAAATATTGGCGCTACCAATGCACAGAATACAAAAGCGCAATTGACCCTTCCTGTGGGCATGACAGTAGTGAATGGTAAATCATATATCAAACATCCACACACTACGAGTTGGGCCGCTTTACCTGCACCAAAACTTACAACAGGCACCACTTACGAATGGGATCTTTCAAAATTAGTGACCTCCCTTTCAAAAGGATTTAAAGGCATTACAGATACAACAAGCAATAAAATACTCATTAAATTTTATGTAAAAACAGATTGCAATTACTCATCAGGTAATTACATAAGAGCAGGTGCTGCAGCCAATATCAAATGTGGCGACAAAGTATTGATATTCCCCGCCATCAGCAATCCGTTGAATATAACAGGTGTTACCAAACCGTATTACTCATTGCTTAAGATTGTTTCTGATTCTATTTTGCCATGCGAAAAATCGACTCGTGTAAAAGTAAAAATCATCAATCTGGGTCCGAGTAAAACAGGGATAGAAGACAAGTACCAAGCCCTTTTTATTCCGGGTATGAATTACGACTCCACGATGTTTAAACCCATTAGAAACAGTCCTGATAATACACTTACGACAAAGCGCGATATCAATGGGGCAACAGAAGTGGAATTCAGTTTACCGAGCGATATTATGCCGGGCGATAGCATAGAATTTGAAACGGGATTTTCTGCCGACAATCAATTGATCAGTTGTGGAACCGCTGAGTTGTACTCACAGGCCGCTGTTAAACAAGAAGTGATTTGCGTGGCCGACAATTCAAAATGTAAAATCAATGTGGTAACAGGCAATCAATTGATAAAAATTCCGGTTGCAAAAAGCGACATTACCTTATCCAATTTAAAAACTTCACTGCAATCCATGACTTTGGATTCTGAAAAAATTACAGTCAGTTTTATCCTAAAAAACAATGCAAACCGCATCATATCGGGTAAATCTACAAAACTGTCTTTCTATTACGATATCAACAACTCAGGTACTGCCGACAACAGCGATTTACTGTTGCAATCATACACAATGAACAATGCCATTGAAAAAGGCGCAACAATACCCATCAATGCATTGATTACCATTAAAGCAGGCTACTCATGTGCTTTGTTTGTTCGCATTGATAGTTCTTCGTGCGCTTGTACCTTCAATCAATACCGGCTACCCATACCGCGTTTAATGAATGCCGGAAACGATGTATCATTCTGCAGTAAAGATGACAATAAACTTGGAATGCCGGCAGTGAATGGTTTTACCTATTCATGGCAACCGGCAACAGAACTAAACAGCGACACCATTTCTCAACCAAAAATTATTTTTGAAAATACAGGTGCTAAAAAAATCACGCGTCAATATATTTTAACTACCAAGCGATTGACTTGTGTGAGTCGCGATACAGTAATTGCCAATATTTATCAATTGCCAAAAATTAAATTGTATCAGGGTGATACAACTGTTTGCAAAAATCAGAAAGTATTACTGAATGCATTTCCGAGCAATGGATCGGGTATTATGAAAACAACGTGGTCGCCTGCTTCGCAAGTCGTAGATTACACCAAAAGTTTTACTGTAAGTACCACACCTCAAACAACAAGATATGTGATTAATGTTGTTGATTCATTTGGTTGTAAAGCCAAAGACTCAATGCTCATCACCGCCAAACCTTATCCTAAATCCAATTTCACGTTTAAAACAGGTTGTTATGGCAAAGCAGTGCTGCTAACCGATTCAAGTTATATCACTCAGGACTCCATTAAAACCAATCGTTGGATCAATGGTTTAATCGACACGCTGAATTCAAAAACATGGTCGGTATTTGTCCCATTGTCATTGAGTACCAATGTGCGATTAATTTCTGAAAGTCCTTACAGATGTAAAGATACCATTACAAAATCGGTGACCGTAAAACCATATCCTAAAGCCGACTTTACTTACAGTGATGTTTGCTATGGCGATACTGCCGTATTTACAAACGCTTCATCCATCACTCAAGGAACCATCACCAATTACAACTGGTATTTTGGCGACAGTAAAACTGCTACAACAGCCGACACCAAACACCGCTATGGAAGTGCTGATACTTTCACTGTTTCACTCAGCACCAAAAGTGCATTCAACTGTACAGATTCAGTTGCAAAAAATATCGTTGTCAACAATGTGCCTGTAGCCGGCTTTACATTCAATGATGTTTGCTTTGGCGACAGCACCTATTTCAAAAGTACATCAACAGTCGCCAATGATTCTATCACCGGTTATTTGTGGACGTTTGACAATGTTGGCACTGATACGAAAAAAGATCCTACCTTTTTATTCAATACTGTTGGGCGTTACAATATTCGCCTTGATGTTAGAACCGCCTTTGGTTGTTCTCATACCACAACAGGCACCAATGAAATTTTCCCATTGCCTAAGGCCATGATTTTATTAGACACTGTTTGCGAAGGCATGAGCAATACCTTTATTGAAAAAAGCACAGTGGCATCGGGCAGTCTGGCTTCACGCAAATGGCAATTGAGAGATGGCTACACATCTACTGCAACTAGCTTTACACACCGCTTTAACACAGGCGATACTTTTGGTGTCAATTATTTAGTGATATCCAACAAAGGTTGCAGAGATTCAACAACAGGTTTTGCAAAAGTTTTCAATAAATTAATTCCTGTTATTCAAGTTAACGACAATTGTTTAAAGGTGGCATCTAACTTTAATGACTTGAGTTATGGTACCAATACTTCTGTAAAATCAAGATGGTGGAAATTCACAGCCAATGATTCTTCATCAGCTCAAAATCCGGCCTTCACCTTCCCAACCGAAGGCAAACGCAACATTACATTAACAGTTACCAGTACTGAGGGTTGTACTTACGATACCAATTATCAGCATACCGTGTATCCTTTACCTATACTCAATTTTGCCAATGCCAATCAGTGCAAGGACAATACCTTTGATTTTGTAGCTACCAAAAGCATTGCATTCGGCAGCATTGATTCACTGCGCTGGGACTTTGGTGATGGCAGCTCAGCTAATACAGATTCAGTAAAACACAGTTTCCCTGCTGCGGGTAATTACACTGTTGCAGTATATGGCATCAGCGATTTTGGTTGTGTAGATTCAGTCAAACAAACCATTAACAGTTATCCTCCTGTACTTGTTATGTTCAGCAACGACAGTGTCTGTTTGGGTAATCCTACAACGTTTAATGATTTGTGTCAGGTGCCAAATGCTACCATTACTAAATACCGCTGGACCTTTGGTGACGGGCAGAATGACAACATCGCCAACCCACTACACACTTATAGTTTACCGGGCACTTATCCGGTGACTTTAAAAATAACCACCAGTTATAATTGTGTATATGATACTGCCGGATTAACCACAGTATTTCCTGTACCTGTTTCTGCTTTCAGTGTCGACAAAGATGAAATGCTGATTACTAATCCTGTCTTTAATTTCATGGACCTGAGCACAGGTGCTGATTCCATTAGATTCCACATGGGCGATGGACAATACCTATCTTCACCACAATTTAAATATACTTACAAAGACACGGGTTTATTCAATGTTAAACATTGGGCTTACAATGATTTTGGTTGCATCGATTCAAGCAATAAAAAAATAGCAGTACTCTATACCATCACCTTCCATTTACCATCAGGATTTTCTCCTAACAACGATGGCATCAATGATTACTTACAACCTGTAGGTATAGGCATTGTGAAATATGAAATGAGTGTATTCAACCGCTGGGGAGAACTGATATATAACACCGACAAGAGTGAAAGTTGGGATGGCAAATACCAAGGCGACTATGTGCCGAATGATGCCTACATGGTGACCTATAAGGTGTGGGACTATCGCGGTCGCCAGTACTTCTTCAGAAGTATGATTACGGTGTTGCGATAAATTTATTCAATAATAAAACGGTCGGAATCTGAATTGATTCACCCTATTATATTCCAAAGCGGGAAAAGGAATTTTTAAAGAGTTAATCTGATTC
>JAZKEQ010000073.1:0-19448 GCA_040386935.1 Bacteroidota bacterium
GTGCGGATGAAGGGACTCGAACCCCCACGCCTTTCGGCACCAGATCCTAAGTCTGGCACGGCTACCAATTACGCCACATCCGCATTTGATAAAGAACTTGGTTTTCCTAAACGGGCTGCAAAAATACAGAAATTTATGAAAATACCAAAGTAAACAGGATATCGTTCTTTATCAGTCTTTTTTTTTATTATTTTCTGTTGCGACCTCCACGGTATCCTCCACCGCCTCCGCCACCACTTCTTCTGTCGCTTCCGCCACCACCGCCATAGCCGCCTCCGCCACTTCTTCTGTCGCCTCCGCCACCATAGCCACCACCGCCACTTCTTCTATCTCCTCCTCTGCCGCGGCTGCCGCGATCGTATCCACCACCGCCACCACCGGATCTTTCACCTGATGCTTCGATTCTGATTGGACGACCTTTGAATTTTTTACCGTTGAATACAGCGATAAATGCTTCAGCAATATCATTATCAACTTCTACAAAGCTATAAGCATCCATTAATTCTATTTTACCCAATTGTGCTTTTGCATAACCACTGGTATCTAATAAGAATTCAAGGAAAGCTGCTTTATAAAAGCCATCTTTTTCACCTAAGCTAATGAACAGGCGTGTGTAATTTGCATTACTTCTGCTATCTCTGCCTGATGATGCATTTAAATCGGCTGCTTTTTCGTAGTATTTCAGGAATCTGTTGAATTCCAATGAAGCTACACGTTGCAATACCTCATCTTTGCTCATGTCGGCAAACTGTTCTTTCAGATATGGTAAGTAATTTTCATAATCACCATGACTGATATCGGCTACTTTTAGTTTTTCAATAAATGAGAAAAACTGTTTTTCGCAAACTTCACGTCCTGTAGGGATTTCAAGTTTTTCGAATTTAGCTTTTGTCAGATATTCAATATCTCTCAAACGACCTGTTTCTCTGCTGTGAAGAATGCTGATACAAACCCCGGATTTACCGGCTCTGGCTGTTCTTCCGCTTCGGTGTGTGTACACTTCAGGTTCATCAGGCAATGCGTAGTTGATAACGTGAGTTATACTGTCTACGTCAATACCTCTTGCCGCTACGTCCGTTGCAATCAATAACTGCAAGGTTTTTTCACGGAATCTACCCATTACCTTGTCGCGTTGTTGTTGACTTAAGTCACCGTGCAATGCGTCAATTTCGTACCCTTCTTTCAGCAGTTTTTCTGCGATGTCCTGGGCCTCAAGTTTGGTTCTGGTAAAAATAATACCATACATGCCCGGGTTCACATCTATCAGACGTTTTAAGGTCTCATATTTGTGGCTCGACTGGCACTGGTAATAGACGTGGCGAATATTCTTAGCTGTAATGTTGGAATCAACCTTTACTTCAGCCGGATTATTCATAAAAGTTTCGGCAATACGCCTTACTTCCTTAGGCATGGTAGCACTGAAAAGCCAAGCGGCCTGACGTGCTGTAGCGTGAGAAAGGATATTTTCAATATCTTCTCTAAAGCCCATGTTCAGCATTTCGTCAGCTTCGTCCAATACCACATGGGTAACGGCATCTAACTTTAATGCTCTTCTGTCAATGAGATCAATTAGACGGCCGGGTGTTGCAACCACGATTTGTACGCCTCTTTTTATCTCTCTGATTTGGTGTTCAATGCTGCTGCCACCGTAAACGGCCACAGAGTTAAAACCTTGCATGTACTTGCCATAATCTTCAAAATCTTTGGCGATTTGCATGCATAGCTCTCTCGTAGGGCAGATTACAAGGCCCTGAACTTGTTTAATGGATGTGTCAATCAGTGATAATAAGGGTAAACCGAAAGCTGCCGTTTTTCCTGTACCTGTCTGGGCTAAACCAACAAAATCTTTCGTTCCTTTCATTAAAACAGGGATTGCCTGTTGTTGGATGGGGGTGGGATTGATGTAGCCTAAATCTCTAATTGCATCCGACACAGGCTGACTTAAGCCCATGTCTTGGAATGTTATTGTCATAAAAGAGGTGCAAAGGTACAATAATTTGTGGAGATTATGGGGAATACTTTGAATAATATCCGAAAAAGCCCTGCTAAACTACGCTACCATTGTAGTATTTTGCCCGATTTTTTTTCAGTTACTTCTTTTTATATCCCTCTAAAAGATGAATTACGCTATTTATTAAACCCGGTTAAGGTGTAATTGCCATAAAATATTCACCTAATCATCATGGAAACTTAGGGAATTTCTTGAAATCCGGCTTGCGTTTTTCCAAAAAGGCATTTTTTCCCTCCTGCGCTTCATCGGTAAAGTAATACAACAAGGTAGCGCTACCTGCCAATTCTTGTATACCCGCCTGTCCATCCAATTCTGCATTCAACCCGTATTTGATCATGCGCAAAGCAATCGGACTCTTCTGCATCATCTCGTGGCACCATTCTACCACTTCATCTTCAAGTTTATCAAATGGCACTACTTTATTTACCAATCCCATATCATAGGCTTCCTGAGCTGAATACTGTCGGCACAAGAACCATATCTCTCTTGCTTTCTTTTGTCCTACTATTCTGGCCAAATAACTGCTCCCAAATCCTCCGTCAAAACTGCCAACCTTAGGACCGGTTTGACCAAAAATAGCATTATCGCTGGCTATTGACAAGTCGCAAACCACATGCAATACATGACCACCACCAATAGCAAATCCATTCACCATGGCAATAACAGGCTTAGGACATGAGCGTATTCTTTTCTGTAATTCCAGAACATTTAATCTTGGTATACCATGCTCGTCCTGATAGCCGCCTATCGTTTTAATATTCTGGTCGCCACCGCTGCAAAATGCCTTGTCGCCTGCACCTGTCAATACTATTGTATAAATATCCGGATGCTCTTTTGCATAATCCATTGCATCTATCATCTCAATATTGGTTTTAGGTGTAAATGCGTTGTGGTAACGCGGGCGGTTAATTGTTATTTTAGCGATACCCTCGTAATATTCAAAAAGGATTTCATCGTACTGTTTGATGGTTTGCCATTCTCTTTTGCTCATATGCATTGTTGTTTAAATTGTTTAAATATGGCTGCATTAACTGCAGGGTCTGTTATTATTTCCAATAATCCGTTTTCGGTTGAATTCAACCATTCGGTGATCGTCTTTTCAAGTGAGGCCTCGTTGGTAACACTCAAATAAGGCAGATTGAAATGTTGGGCCATCAATGCGGCATTCAGATTGTGTGGCGTTGATAAAAATGGATTCAGTTCAGGTAATCCTGCCGGACCATCAATATTCTGAAATATGCCGCCACTGTTATTATTCAGTAAAAGTATTTTAATGTTCTTTGGCAATGTGCTTTGCCACAAGGCGTTGATATCGTAAAAGAATGCAATATCCCCTGTTATCAATACATGCTGTCGTGGGTCTACCATAGCAGCACCTATAGCAGTACTTGTACAACCGTCAATACCACTCACGCCTCTGTTGCTGTGCAATTCCCAACTGTGCTTCACAAACCTGCTTAAATAGGCTGCATAACGTATGCTCATGCTGTTGGCAAGGTGTAACACCAAATCATTTGGTAATTGCTGTAATACCGCCTTAACCGCTGCAAACTCATTGAAGTTTTGATGAATGCTGATATCCGCAAGTTGATTGTGTTGTTCAGCCCCTTTACTGAATGTCTCAAAATATAATGATGGCGTTTGTTGTAGGAGTGGTTCCAATTGATTGAAAAAAGAGGTGTTATCTGCCTGTATCACCCTCGGATTGGTAAAAAACGAATCAGCACTGAACCCATTCTCTGTAACATGCCAATGTGCTTTGGGAGGATGTTTTCTAAACAACTGTTTGACAGTTTTGTTCAATACCATTTTACCGGTGGTAATCAGTAAGTCGGGTACCAGCTCCTGTAATTGTTCTGGGGTTGTATTTAATAATACGCCTTCCCACGAAACTACATTCTGATACTGCTGCTTGTTTGAAATAATATCGCCTGCAACAACGGCATAGTTATTATTACTAATCCCTTTCAAACTTTTGATATCTGCCTCAGGCATTTCAGCTCCCATCAATACCATTACTTTGGAAGCTTGAGAGAAATCAAATTGAGGAATTGTAAAGTGTATTGCTTCTTTCGGTGTTGGGGCAGGTATTGAATCTGAAGGATAGATGAATTCACTTTGTGCTGCTGCATATAAAGGTTCGGCTAAAGGCACATTCAAATGCACAGGCCCTTGAACACCTGTTTGAGTTGTTGAATACAAGGTTTGGCAAGTTGTCTGAATGGTTTGTATTTCATCTTGCATTAAATCATCGGGGGTTTGTACCGATAATTTGATGTGCGGCTTGAACACCCCAAACTGTCTGATGGTTTGTCCGTCCCAGCGATCTATCATTTCTTTGGGTCTATCTGCTGTTATCACGATAAGTGGTATCTGCATGTAATAAGCCTCAGCAATAGCAGGATATAGATTTAATACAGCTGTGCCGCTGGTGCATATTACGGCTGTAGGCTGCTGCAGTTGTTTGGCCATGCCCAGTGCAATAAAACCGGCTGTTCTTTCATCGGGAACAGATATACATTGTATTTTTTTGAATCTTGCAAAAGCCATTATCAGCGGGGCATTGCGACTGCCGGGTGATATCACTGCATAACGCAAACCGAGGGCAAACAAAGTTGCCGGAATAGTATTGATATTGGTTTGGTACTGGCTCAAAAAAGAGTTGCAAAATTAATTTAAAAATAGCATCCTTTATGCGGCAATTTCATTTTTTTATCCTGTCTAGGTAATGTAGGCAATAAACGGTAATTTTGCACCCGCAAAATGCGCCACATCTTTTTCATTTTCTCATTGCTGTTTTTTTGTCAGGCACAGGGTCAGAATACTGTTGCAAAAGGGAATATTGTACCGGTTGTAGGTTATTGGCAGGTAGGTAAGACAAAGAATGTCATTTATACAAACACCAAAACAACGGTGAGAAATGGCAAGACCACCTCTGATATTTCAACTTATAAAGCCACCTGGAAGATTGCTGACTCAACTGCAAAAAATTACATCATTCATTATACCTATAAAGAGTTTTCATTCAGCAATTTGAACGATTCACTATCCAATGCCTATGCTGAAATGTTTAAAGGTGTTACAGTAAAATACAGAACTACTGAAACCGGTGTATTTGACACAATTTTAAACATGAATGAAATCATTGATCTCTCTAAAAAAGGGGTCGATAAGATTATTCTTAAACTCAATTGGGCTGACAATGCCGCTTCCAGACATGTGATAGATAAATTAAAAACCCTATTGAACAGTCCTCAGTTATTGAGTAATACCATCAGTGAAGAAATGGTGATTATCCATTATTTCCACGGTTTGGAATACAAACAAAACACACCTTACACTTACGACAGTAACCTCGACAATAATTTTGGCGGTGAACCGTTTCCTGCCAAAGCAGTACTCAAACTATCTGCTATCAATGCACCTGCAGATAAAATTAAACTAATTGCTACCATTACACCCGTTATCAGCGAATACAAACGCATACTTTACGAAACCATGGTTGCCCTGGCCGCTCAACTAGGATTGCCCAAACCCAAGAAAAGCGATTTTGAAACCTCATTCTTGCAACAAAAGTGTGAAGCGGAACTAAGCCTCAGGGATGGATGGCCTATTAAAGTATCATTTATAAAAATATCATCTGTACAGGAAGACAAGAATACAGATACCACGACTATTACATTTACAGACTAAAGACCCCTAACAAACAATTATGCCAAACATTACTTTTCTTTTCGAAGAAAAAAATAAAGAACCACTTACCGTTGAAATAGCCAAAGGCGAAATAATACTGGATGTAGCAATGGACAATGATGTGAACCTTCACCACAATTGCGGTGCTGTGTGTGCCTGCAGTACTTGTCATATTTATATTGAAAAAGGTGAAGACAGCCTTACTGAAATAAGTGACAAAGAGGAAGATTTTGTTGACCGTGCCCGCAACCCTAAACACAACTCACGACTGGCCTGCCAATGCAAATTGATGGATGAAGTAGACCTTGTTGTTACCATCCCAGATCAATCTGTTATCATCGGCCATTAATAATTAATACAAAAAAAGAATGACGCATTTTCAATTGCCCATACACTGGAAAGACCATGAAGATATTGCCATGGCCCTTTACGAACGCTTCGGAGACGATTTCGGAGAGTCTAAGATTTACCGCATCCGTTTCACAGAATTATTGGAATGGGTACTGGAAATTCCAAACTTTAAAGGCACACGCGAAGAGTGCAACGAAGGCCATCTGGAAATGATACAGAGCCAATGGGTGTACGAATGGCGCGACAATCAAAAATAATATTATGTTCGAAAATAAATCAAGAACAGAGCTAGCTGATTTTGGCGAATTTGGTCTGATTGACCATTTGGCTCAATCAGTAAAAGTAGCCAATCAAAGTACTATAAAAGGAATAGGTGATGATGCCGCTGTTATCGACAATGGTAACGACTATACCCTATTAAGCACCGACATGCTGATTGAAGGCGTGCATTTCGATTTGGCTTATACCCCATTGAAACATTTGGGATATAAAGCAGTAGTAGCCAATATCAGTGATATCGCTGCCATGAACGGTAAAGCATCGCATATTGTTTTGAGCATTGCGCTGAGCAATCGCTTTTCAATTGAGGCTATTGAGGAATTGTATTTCGGCATAAATGCAGCCTGCGCCCATTATCAGGTAGATTTGGTAGGTGGCGATACCACATCAAGTCCAAAAGGATTGATTTTAAATATTGCCGTATATGGCACAGTGGCGAAAGATAAAGTGTGTTACAGAAGTGGGGTGAATGCCGGTGACTTATTAGTTGTAACAGGCGACTTAGGTGGTGCTTACATGGGTTTGAATATACTGGAACGCGAAAAGCGTATTTTTCTTGAAAAACCCGATTTCCAACCCGATCTGGAAGGCAATGATTACCTGATACAAAGACAATTGCGCCCCGAGGCCCGAGTTGATATTGTAAAAATGTTGGATGAATTGGAAATAAAACCAACAGCCATGATAGACATCAGCGATGGATTGGCCAGTGAAATTCACCATTTAGCAAAACAGAGCAATGTCGGATTTACGGTTTACGAAGAGCGCTTACCGCTCGATCCCCTTACCTAC
The DNA here is from genome assembly GCA_040386935.1 of Bacteroidota bacterium. GTDB lineage: Bacteria > Bacteroidota > Bacteroidia > NS11-12g > UBA955 > JABMMZ01. The sequence continues at coordinate 7,127 of JAZKEQ010000073.1, forward strand.
CAACGCGGTATCGATTTGGGTATTGATCCGACTGTAGCAGCATTGAATGGTGGCGAAGATTACGAATTGTTGTTTACCATCACTCAGGCTGATTATGATAAAATCAAAAATCAACTTGACTTTACAGTCATTGGACATGCCGTAGCTGCCGGTGAAGGGTTGCACTTAATCAGTAAAGGCAATAATCAACATCCATTAACAGCACAGGGCTGGCAAGCTTTCAAACAATAATAAATTTGGTTTTTTAGAAAATGCTGATACATTTGTATTAATCTAACAATCAAAATATTATAAATATGTTATTACACAGTTTAGTTGCAGCTTTAGCATCATTAGTAGTAGGGTTTATTTGGTACAACCCTAAAGTATTCGGAACGGCATGGATGAAATCCATTGGCAAAACCGAAGAAGACATGAAACAAGGGGCCAATATGGCCGTAATGTTCGGAATGACTTTCTTTTTCAGTTTTCTGATTGCTCTGTTCTTGCATGGTATAACCATCCACCAATTTGGCATCTATTCTTTATTGGCTAACTACCCTGAATCTCAAACACCGGGTGCTAAAATCGAGTTATTACTGAATGGCAAAAATATAGAGGCAATGAATACATTCAGAACCTTTAAACACGGTGCTTTCCATGGCATATTAACCAGTATTTTCTTTGCATTGCCAGTATTAGGAACCAATGCATTATTTGAAAGAAGAGGGGCTAAATACATCCTGATTCACACAGGCTATTGGTTAGTAACATTTGCAGTTATGGGCGGTATAGTTTGCGCCTGGGTATAAGCTACTGTCAATAAAAATATTTCAAAAAGCATCCCATTCTTACGGGGTGCTTTTTTTATTGCACTATTTTTGCATGTGTACCACTTTATATGAAAACTTTACTTGTATTAATTACTTTAACAATCACATCAATTGCATCAGTTGCCCAAAAAAATCCCTACGATGTAGGAACATCAACTAAAAAAACTGCAGACACTACACCGGTGAGCTCATTTGCCAAACAATTTCCAAAACTGGCCATGGCCGATTGGAAGCCCGGCATGAAATTTATGACAGAACCGGTTAAGATTAAAGCACTGGGAATGGCTTCGCGTATTGAACTGGCCCCATACAAATCTTTGAATTTCATCAATGATCAAATCAGACAAAGCGACTATGAATGGAAAACTTTTGTGTTTCAATCCCGCGAACAACGCACCATTAAATATCCAACAGGTACTACAACCAATACCTATATGATTTTTGAATGCGAAGGCAAAAAGTATGAATTCGAATTCATGGGTGACTCCAACGCACTTAGAAAAGCACCCCAAACCTATATCAAAAAAATTGTGTACCTCGATGAGGTAGATAAAGTAAAGGAACAATTGATGGGAAAAACCGTCTATGTACTCACCACACAATGGATGAAAGAAGATGACAAGGGAAAAATAGTGACCAGCGAAGGCAATCAGAAGTTTGTGGCTGTGACCATAACCGCTGTGGGTCTTGGCACTCAGGATGGTCCCTGCAAAGTAGTATTCAAACAAAATGGCAGCACCAAGGAAGGCTTTCTTAATATTCGTTTGAGCTGTGTCAATAAATCAACCGGCATGTTTGGCATCGACTTCGATAAAGCCTTTTCATTTGAAGATCCGAGATTGAAATACCCAACTATTAAGCCTGCCATTTGGACTGTGATACAAAACGAGAGCATGCGCGTTGGCATGACCAAAGAAGAGGCCGAGCTATCGTGGGGAAAACCAAAAGACATTACCATTAATGGTGCCGTTGAAGAATGGGTATACGAAAGTTCAGGTACCCTTACTTTTAAAAATGGTTTGATTTCTTTAATATCTGAATAAGGGGTTAGGGGTTAGGATATAGGGGGTAGTGGGATTATCTATTAGAATAACCATTCCCGAAGGGTCGGGACTTACAGCAACCTAATAACTAATAACCTTTAACAGGGATTAGGGGTTAGGGGTTAGGATACAGGGGTTAGTGGGATTATCTATTATAATAACTATTCCCGAAAGGTCGGGACTTGCAGTAACTAGTAACCTAATAACCATTAACTCAATAACCATTCCCAAAGGGTCGGGACTTGTAATAACTTAGTAACCTAATAACTAATAACCTTTAACAGGGATTAGGGGTTAGGAACAGGGGTTAGTGGGATTTTCTGTTATAATAACTATTCCCGAAGGGTCGGGACTTGCAGTAACTTATTAACCTAGTAACCTAATAACTATTAACTTATTAACCATTAACAAATAACCACTCCTCAGATATGTGAATAATGTAAGCTTATTACAAACTTGTGTAATGCTTTCTAATACCCATAAGTTCACCTTTGTACCCGATTATCTGTCATACTACAGACGATTATTAAAGTTACAAAATGAACAAAAAATTACATTATCACAATGCGGCCCATGGCCGTTCTTCACTATCCGGACAACTGATTATCGCAACCATCTTCTTCGCAGGTTCGGTGATGTTACTGTCTTCCTGCAAATCGTGGAATAAAACACAAAAAGGTGCAGTGATTGGAACTGTAGCAGGTGGTGGAGCAGGTGCTGTTATAGGCAGAGCCTCTGGCAATACTGCATTAGGTGCCATAATAGGTGCAGCGGTAGGTGGTGCAGCGGGTGCTATTATTGGCAATAAAATGGATAAACAGGCCAAGGATATAGAGAACAACGTACCGGGTGCTAAAGTTGAAAGAGTAGGCGAAGGCATTACAGTTGAATTCAATAGCAAAATACTATTTGATGTAAACAAGTATGAACTGTCAAGCGATGCAACAGCCAATTTATCAAAATTGGTGACTATACTAAATGAGTATCCTGATACTGATATAGAGGTACAAGGTCATACCGACAATACCGGCAGCGATTCGTATAACAAAACATTGTCTAAACAACGCGCCACTGCAGTATCAAACTATCTGACAAGCAAAGGCATTAAAACCGACAGAATAAACATAAAAGGTTTTGGCGAAAACGCACCTAAATATGAAAATGATTCTGAAACCGGTCGTGCAAATAATCGCAGAGTCGAATTCATGATTACTGCTAACGACAAAATGATTGAAGATGCAAAAACTGAAGCTAAATAAACCAACAATAAATTCAACAACCTTAACAAATAATACAATGAAAAAATTCATATTATGCTCACTTATCTCAATATCATTATTGAGTACAACAGCAACCACTGCACAAACTACAGAGAAAGGCAAAACATCTTTTGCAATTGTAGGTGGTGTCAATTTCCAAAACTTTAACGGTAAAGACGCTAATGGCAACAAACTCGAAAACAAACTGATGGTGGGTTACCATGCAGGATTTAATGTAATGATACCTATAGCCCCTGAATTCTATTTCCAAACAGGTTTGTTATACTCATTGAAAGGTGCTAAAAATGTTACTGACTCTTATACCAATAACTACAAATTGTCTTACCTCGAAATGCCTTTGAATCTTGTTTATAAAGCTCCCCTTGGCAATGGTTTTGTAATGTTGGGCTTTGGACCTTACCTGGCTTATTGTATTAAAGGAAAAACAAAAACAGAATGGAAATCGGGTGAAACTGTTGACAGCGACATCGAATTTAAAAATACAATTGCAGCCACTGATGGTGTAAATCCACCTTATTTTAAAGCCTTTGATGCCGGTGCCAATATATTTGCAGGTTACGAGCTGGCCAATGGTATCTATCTTCAACTGAACTCACAACTCGGATTGGTCAAAATCAATTCAAAAGACATGCATTTTCCGAACGAAAAAACTTCAGTGAAGAATACCGGATTCGGACTATCATTGGGATACAGGTTTTAGGGGAAAGGAGATCGGGGTTAGGGATGAGGAGTTAGGAGTTAGTGAGATTTGCTGTTTGCAATAACAAATAACCAATAACTAATAACTTATTAACCCAATAACAAATAACCCAATAACCATTAACAGGTATAGGAATCAGGGGTTAGGATCTAGGAGTTAGTGAGATTTTTTGTTAGCGACAGCAATTAACTAATAACTATTAACCCAATAACCCATTACCCTCTCCTCACCAAAGGTGCCACCTTTTCTCCAATTAATTGAATGGACTGCAGCAATCGCTCATGCGAGAGTGCTGCATTGTCCATTTGAAAGGTAAACCGCTGAATACCGCCCAAAGCCTCACTGTGTCGCAGTATCTTTTCTGCTACCTCCTCTGGTCCGCCTACCAGCAATGCACCCAAAGGACCGTTCTGTGCATCGAAATGACCTTTGGTAACCGGTGGCCAGCCACGCTCTCTGCCAATTCGTGTAAACGTCTCCGCATAGCCCGGATAAAAATCTGCAATGGCTTCATCAGATGTTGGCCCAACATACCCCAGCGAATGCAAACCCACTTTTAATTGCTCAGGTGCAAATCCTGCTTTCTTACCGGCCTCGCGATACAAATCTACTAAGGGACGAAAGCGATGGGTCTCCCCACCAATTACAGCCACCATCAGTGGCAATCCCAAAGTACCAGCTCTTACAAACGACTCAGGTGTGCCACCTACACCCAGCCATATAGGCAAGGGCGATTGCAATGGCCTTGGGTAAATGGCCTGATTATTCAATGCAGGGCGGTACTTGCCCGACCAGGTTACTGATTCATTAGCTCGTATGTTCAACAGTAAATTCAGTTTCTCAGCAAACAAATCGTTGTAATCCTCTAATCGGAAACCGAACAGCGGAAAGGCTTCTATAAACGAACCCCTGCCTACCACCATTTCGGCTCTTCCTTTTGAAATTAAATCAAGAGTGGCAAAGCTCTGAAATACCCTTACCGGATCGGCAGCGCTTAATACCGTTACGGCACTTGTCAACCGAATATTTTTTGTTCGTGCTGCTGCAGCTGCCAGTATCATTGTGGGTGCCGAATCCAAAAACTCTTTGCGGTGGTGTTCCCCTATTCCAAATATATCCAGGCCTACAGCATCTGCTTTTTCTATTCTTTCTAATAATTGTGCCAATGCTTGGCTGCTTTTTGCAGCACTATCAGTACCGCTGCCTATGGCGGCAGCTGCAAAACTATCAATACCTATTTCTATCATTCAACTATTTTTTTAAAAATTTACGCATGCAAAATTACTTTAAATACCCCTGTTAATTAGCCTGAAATAAGGCTATCAATATTAATGATGACATGCAGAAAAATTAATAAATAACCCTTTTTTGTAAGGGTTGATTGTGTGCCGCCAATTACTGTTTTTTCAGCGCTGTGGCTACCAGACCCTTCAGCACTTTCAGGTCCACATCGGCCAGTTTGTTAATGTACAGGCAGCCTACTCCTGTTTTGTGTTTGCCCAGTTTTTCTAACGCTGCTGCATGCGCCTGAATGCTCATGCTCAGGTACAGCGAAAAATTGGCCTTGCGTGGGGCAAATCCTATCAGCAACCAATCTACCTCGCGCCCTGTAGCCGGGCTTTTATAACGCTTGTTGCCAAAGCCTATGATGGAGTTGCTCCACAGCACCGGTTCTTCGCCTGTAGCGGTTTTCATCATTTCCAATAGCACATAGCTGTCCTGGCGCTTTTGCTCATCTGCTATGGCATTTATAAAATCCTCAACACTGGCTGCAGTGGGTTTGGTTTTTATCTCTACGAGTTTTGATTTTTTAGAGGGCATTGGATTTAATTATTTTAGGCCCGACCCTTCGGGATTGAATTCCATTGTGGAGCAATCTTTAAGCTGTTGTCTTTTGTCGTTTTATTGATTTTTTTCGCAATACTTTCTGCTTGCGTTTTTCTTTATCCGCATGAATAAAATCACTGATTGCTTTTTCTTCTTTTTTGGTCAATGTTCGTGAATCAACTACAAAATCAATATCGAGTGGCTCTTTTATAAGTCTCATAAGTGTATTATTTAAAATATTTACTTGTTAATTTTAATGCAATTTCTGTTGTAATTACCATCAAATGCCCTCCAAAATGTACCGCACCTAAACTTTTTTCATAATAGTCTATTAGCTTTGTTTTTGATATAAATGATACGTATCCTTCATTGCCTCTTTGGAATGATAATTTACAAGCAAATGCTACCAGATTGCCCGGAACACCTAAATATGCTTTATTCTTCCCTTTATTAAATGGTGCGCTTTCTATAAGATGCATATATACATGATCTGACTTAACCTCCAAACTAACAATTCCTTGAATAATATTGGGATTATTAGTAATTGTAAGCTTATAAACTTCTCGTGAGGGAATTTTTAGTTCTTTTACCCAATCAAACAGCCAACCATTTTTTTCTGTTATACTTTTAACATCTGTTTTGGTCAATAAAGAAATTTCAGTGGTGAAGCTATCTCCTGATTTTACATTTTCAATTGAGTTAGTTAGCTTGTCAATCTGAAAATCTAGTCCTATTTCTTTCAACTTTTTCACTCCTCGAATTTACCCTTTTTTAGATTTATTAGCAAGTTTGATTTATGCCGGTGTTTGTAATATCGTTGGTGAACTTCTTTCTTGAGAAGCAAAAAAACACCAACGATGGCAAAAATATATGTAATTAATATATACTTATGGATCCATCCGAATTAATTGTATCTCCAACATATCTTTGGTCGGATAGGGGTGCCGGATATGGCAATGAAAGCAGATAGGTTACATCCACCTGATTCCATAACTCATTCATATATGGTATTTTCACTTTTTTATAATTAGTGATAACAAACATTACTAAAGCTTCATAAATTAATTCTATTGTTTTTAATTGTGGATTTTGAGCCTCTTGAATAACTATTAATGGCAATAGCATTTCGTACAGCTTAATAGAATCGCTTTTTATAGTTCTGTGTCCTCTAATGAACGTTACATCCCTTAGTGTATGTCTTTCTCCTGCACCAACAAACAATAAAGACAACATTATATCCCACTTAGTATTTACTATAATTTTATGCTTTTTAAACACTTGCTCGACCATGAAATCTTCAAAATAATCTCGCACTTTATAAGAAATAGGAGGTCTATCCACAGAATCAGTACATGTCAGTTCTATTTTAAATTTTTTATGTTTTTGCATTTATAAAATACTGATATTATTTAGTTTCTTGGTGGTGGTGGTATTGCATGACTAACAATGGTGTAAATTAACTAAAATTTCAAATAAATAAATTTAGATTTGTAATAGCTATAAATTGTACGCCAAAAATTAGGCTATTTACAGGGGCCAATTTGACTGAAATTTCCAATAACCTATGAAAAATATTAAAAAGGGATTTATTTTTATTTTATTATTAAATCTTGCTAGTTTCAGTTTGAGAGCAAGTTCTCAAAATATCCTTTGTATTAATAGTGATACAGCATTCTTTCAAGTAAAAATATTAAATAATAGGACAATGAATGTGTCTGATACCATTCATTTTGAATTTATAAATAACACCAATAAAGAAATCAAATTGATTAACTCATTTGTAAAGTATAAAATTTACAAAAATGATAGTGTTATATGCGACAATGGAATTATTGCAATGAATTTGTTTTGTGAGAATAAGGAAGTTGTTTCTAAAGTATTGTGTTTATATAAATTGAATAGAAATGCAGTTGATACCCTCAGCTTTAAATTGTCGAATGAGATAAAATCTATTGACCTGAAAAAAGGGACAAAATTGGAGTTTTATTTTGAATTTTCAGCATTTTATTTTGAAAAAACAACTAATAAAGAGGTTATATATTATTTAAGTCCATTAAAAATAGAATTTAGTATTTAGTATTTCAATTCCTGTAGATATTTTTATCTCGTATTGTTTGATTCTTCCACTTTTTGTTTGGGCAAAAAGTGGAGCAAAAAGCCCACCACGAAAGAGAAATTTCAATGGCCTATCGCGCAGCCAACCTCCACTCGGGCCGGCCAAGAGAAATTTCACACCTTTCGTGGACTCAACCCGCAGATTCGTTTTCATAACAACATTTTTTCAAAATGATTTAAAATTTGTTGTTATAAGATAATGACTAGTTTTTGCTGAAACAGAAATAGCGTTTTTGTTACTTTTTTCGCAATGCAAAAAAGTAAAGAGAAAAATAAAATGTCACCTCAGCTGAGTTACCGAAACTTAAACACTAATAATCACAGCATTAATACGCCTTAATAAGCGTATAATAACTACTTAACCTATTCAGCAACTGAAGCACAGATAACCACACCACTATCTCCACCACAGCAGCAGGTTCCATCTGTTGCATGGCAGCCTCTATCACAGCCTCATTTACCTGAGCTGGGCTATAGGATACCGCTACTGCCAACAGCACTACAGTGGCTTCCTTTTCAGTTATTGACAGCTGTTGTTGTATCGAGCTAATGGCTGCTTTACAGCTGATGCCATCAGTCGGTATGGGCATTTGCGCTATTGTTGCCAGTTGATTGAATTTTTCTTCATTCAGATCATTGGCTATATGAGCCGATAGATATTTCATCTCCGACTGCAGCAGCGTATTCATTACCTGGGCACTATAAATATAGCCGGCATAGGCTTTCATTTTTAAGCCTACTACAGTATTTGTTTTATCCAGATTGTCGCGCAATGCTGTTGTAATAGTGCGCACCACTCTGCCTGCTTTTATTGGCTTTAGAATGGGGAATTTGTAGCCTATATGTTGTTTAAGGTATTCGCTTGCTGCATTGTAATCGGCAGGTACACCTTTCATCCATTTTTTCTCCCAGCTTACAGCACCAGGTGCATGTCTGATAACCCGAAGGTAGGTCAATAAATTATCCTTAGGAGGCAGATGTGATTTAGTAATGCCATAGTTACTGCCCGCATGAATGCCCGGTGTCCAGTCTGTTTTAGAAAGCAGTTCAGCTGTATCGTTAATAGCTTCCTGTTCCAACTCCACGCCTATTGCATTCATAAATTTATTTAAAAATCCCATCATGCTGATGGCATACACCAGCCATTCGGTTTCTGATTCTGAAAAATGTTTTCTAACTTCCTCAACCTGTGCCATAGTGAGTGATGAAGGAATATGCGCCAACCCTTCGGCCAGTGCCACTACAGCTTGTTCCTTTTCGGTACGGGTACCTGCTATGGCCTCGGCACGTGCACCCCTGCGCAGGGCGAATGAACAGGCATGGGCCGTGCAATAAGCACAAGCTGCTTTGCTCGAAGCATACATGGCCAGGCCCATTGATGCTTTGAAAGACTTACTGCCAAACAATGTGCCGGGCAAATTAAACATATTAGGCACCAATAAATTATAGGTTCGGAAACCCGGTTCCCATATTTCTAAAGTAGGATCGCAATTGGGTATTATCCCTATCAGCTCCCTTACCAGATTCAGCATGGGGTTATAGTTTTTATGCAGGGTGCCCCAGTCTACTGATGCGGGCTTTAAGCTTTGTTCAAATGTTGCGGCCATATTGATTTTATGATTGGTTTTTACGGATGCTATCGGCCTATATTTCAAGCCTATAGCATACATGCTCCAAAAGTATTCCTTCTTGTTAGAATAAACAAATTTGGTTCATCGCGAATTAAGCTCCGTTTGAAAATATCGTATTGCAGATTAGATCTCGTTGGTAAACTTCTTTCTTGCGAAGCAAAAAAACACCAACGATGGCGAAAAAAAATTGGTGAGTACTATTAAATTTATTATTTTAAACCCTTGAAAATAAAACATGGCAAAAATTACAGAAATAAAGAACGAAGTAACAAACAAATGGGTTTGGATAAACCCATGGTTTGTTGAAGTATTATGCTATTACATTTTTGAGACAATGGAGGCTAATGGAATAGAAAACTACAATAGTATTTTGCAAAAATTCTATAATAATCTAGATTATAATGCCCATGGAAAAATAGGATTGGGAATAGATGGTGTTGGAATATATTTTGAAGAGACCCTACTAGCCAATGAAACTGATAAGAATACACTAATTGAAATATTACATCAGACAAAAACTAATATTGCTGCCATAGGGGATGAAATTTCTGTAGCTCAATTAGAACAACATGAGCTAGAAAAATTCCATGATTGGCAAATAAATACTTGGCCCTTGCCAATAAAAACAAGCAGCTTGATAAATTTATTGGATATTATGATATTAATACTTGATGATGATAAAGAATTTCATTTACAAGGTAGTGCAATAAGTTTTGTGGGTTGGGAGAGAGTGGATGGTACAGGCTCTACATTTGTTTAATAAAACCTTTAAAACATGGCAAAAATAACACAAATAAAGAATGAAGTAAATAACAAAAGAGTTTGGATAAGCCCATGGTTTGTTGAAGTATTATGCTATTACATTTATGAGACAATGGAGGCTAATGGCATAAATAACTATAATAGCACATTGCAAGATTTCTATGAAGACATCGATTGGAATGCTCATGGAAAAATAGGATTGGGAATAGATGGTGTTGGAATTTATTTTGAAGTGGCCCTACTAGTCAATGAAACTGATAAGAATACGGTAATTGAAATATTTAATCAAACGAAAATTAATATTGCTGCCATAGGGGATGAAATATCTGTAACTCAATTGGAGCAACATGAGTCGGAAAAATTTTACGACTGGCAAATAGTTCCATGGGCCTTGCCAATAAAGACAAGTAGTTTGATTAATTTATTGGATATTATGATATTATTGCTTGATGATGATAAAGAATTCCATTTGCAAGGTAGTTCAATAAGTTTTGTGGGTTGGGAGAGAGTAGATGGTACTGGCTCAAAATATGTTTAATAAAACCTTTAAAACATGGCAAAAATAACTGAAATAATGAACAAAAAAACAAACAAATGGGTTTGGATAAGCCCATGGTTTGTTGAAGTAATATGCTATTACATTTTTGAGACAATGGAGGCTAATGGAATAAACCATTATAATAGTGCATTACAAAAATTTTATACTAAAATCGATCGGAATGCCCATGGAAAAATAGGATTGGGAATAGAGGGTGTTGGAATATATTTTGAAGAGACCCTATTAGCCAATGAAACTGATAAGAATACGGTAATTGAAATTTTACATCAAACAAAAATTAATATTGCTGCTAAAGGAGATGAAATATCTGTAACTCAATTGGAGCAACATGAAACTGAAAAATATTATGACTGGCAAATTACTACATGGCCATTACCAATAAAGACAAGTAGTTTGATTAATTTATTGAATATTATGATATTAATGCTTGATGATGATAAAGAATTCCACGACCAAAATTATTTAATAAGTTTTGTGGGTTGGGAGGAGGTGCATGGAGTTGGCCCTAAATATGTTTAATAAAACCCTTTAAAACATGGCAAAAATAACAGAAATAAAGAACGAAGTAACAAACAAATGGGTTTGGATAAGCCCATGGTTTGTTGAAGTATTATGCTATTACATTTTTGAGACAATGGAGGCTAATGGAATAGAAAACTACAATAGTATTTTGCAAAAATTCTATAATAATCTAGATTATAATGCCCATGGAAAAATAGGATTGGGAATAGATGGTGTTGGAATATATTTTGAAGAGGCCCTACTAGTCAATGAAACTGATAAGAATACGGTAATTGAAATATTTAATCAAACGAAAATTAATATTGCTGCTAAAGGGGATGAAATTTCTGTAGCTCAATTGGAGCAACATGAGCTAGAAAAATTCCATGACTGGCAAATAACTACATGGCCATTGCCAATAAAGACAAGCAGTTTGAACAATTTATTGGATATTATGATATTAATACTTGATGATGAAAAAGAATTCCATTTGCAAGGTAGTGCAATAAGTTTTGTGGGTTGGGAAAGAGTAAGTGGTACTGGCTCTACATTTATCTAATGAGAAGAATAATTGGCTTATCATAGCAGTTTCTTGCACCACTTCGCAAATCTACAATAACAACAAAAGCCAAGCTAGTAATCCTGCAATTGCTTTGTTAAAGTATCCACTTTTTTTATTAAATCAGGTATTCTGTTGGGGCCTTCCATAGTTTGTATTATTTGTGCGGCTTTATTTATATCAATACCTATTGAAGATACAAACAATGGGTTCTTACTTTGGCCTCGCACTACTTCTTTGGTAGTTTGCTCATTGCCTTTGTAAAATGTTTTAGCAACGCCTATAATTGGCACCTTAGCATCTAATGCCTGGTACAAATGCCCGCCAAGACCATACAATTCATCGTTATCTACATACACATAGCCATCTATAATTATATATTCAAGTTGGTGGCCGGGTAGGTCGTTTATTAATGCCAATAAACACGGCAACTCTCGTTTGTAAAACTCACCCGGCACATAAGGCAGTGGATTGTCTACCACCTTTTGCAATATTTTGGTATGGCCTATTTCATCTATCACCAGCCCCACTAC
>JAZKEQ010000074.1:0-37209 GCA_040386935.1 Bacteroidota bacterium
CTTTGTGAAGACTCTATTATTGCCCATCAGACTATTGCATCAGATGGTTTATTTTTAATTAAAATTCTAAGACACAATATAAAAGGCAGAACATTAGATGTTTTTGCTTCTCAAATAGGACCTGAACGCAGGTTTCTTGAAAGTAAAAATTATGATTTTTGTGATTCAAAAGTTGAAGTTATTACTGATTTAGAAGCCCGGGGGACAACCCTTAAGTTGTGCATGGGTAAAATATTGAGATGCCCTGCCGCTCCTATCGTTTATTATAAAAATGCATCTCTTGACTATTATTCAGATAGCATGACTAACGCTGATTCCAACATGATGCGCATGGTTGATTTATGTAAAAAATACCCGTCTGTTGTGCTTCAAGTCACGATAAAACCTACTGCAAATGAAAAGTATTCTCAATCTCTTAATCGCAAAAGGGCCAATAAAATAAAGACTTACCTGCTGTCGAAAGGGGTAAAATCGAATAACATCCAATTAAAATACAATGCCACAAAACCTGAGGATTGTACTGCTTCTGATAAGTGCCTCACCTACTTTACGTTTGTTGTTATGAAAATATAATAACCACTCACCGACCTTTTTCTTCCATCCGCCTACTTTATTTCTTTATTGACCTACTTTTGCTTGACCCGATTGCAAAACTCCATTTAGTTTGCATCATTAATTCAATACAATATGAATATGCAAAATCTCAATAACGAAGAACTTTTTCAACGCCACCGCAAAGGCAAGATATATGGCGGTGTAATTGTTTTAATCGTTGGCTTGCTGTTGTTGCTCAACCAATCAGGTTTACCCATGCCTTCGTGGTTATTCACCTGGCCCATGTTTCTGATAGTGCTGGGTATCTATATTGGCGCCAAGCATCAATTCCGCAAACCGGGTTGGATTGTGTTGTGTCTGATAGGCTCAGTGTTTTTACTGGATAGTTTTGTTGAGGGTGTCAATATCTCTCATTACTTCTGGCCAATATTCATTATCGGTATAGGGTTATACATGATTGTAAGCCACAATAAACGCAAAGGTGACCATCGCCATGCCTGGGAGTTTAACAATACACCTACCGCTACAAATATTGGCTCTGATGAAACACATGCTGCACCCGGTAAGGAAGACTATCTTGATTTTGTTGCCATCTTTGGTGGCATAGAAAAAAAAGTGATTTCAAAAAACTTTCAAGGGGGTGATATAGTTTGCATTTTCAGCGGAGCAGAATTGAATCTGACCCAGGCTGAAATAAAAGGCAAAGTGATACTCGAACTCACCAATATATTTGGTGGTACAAAACTACTGGTACCGGCCAATTGGGAAATCAAATCAGAAATAGTGGCCATATTTGGTGGTATTGAAGATAAGCGCATGCAACAAGCTGATATGCCAACCGGTGAAAATGTGCTGATACTGCGTGGAACAACAATTTTGGGTGGTATCGAAATTAAAAGCTTTTAAGTATGCAACCGTATATCTGTAAACTTCAATTCCGAATTGTGGTATCCAATGCTTCCCTAATCGAACAATTCGAAGAACAATTAATCGTTGTGTATGGCGACAGCAGAGAAGAAGCCTACCAAAATGGTTTGAATGCAGGAAAACAAACCGAGGATGAGTTTGTAAATGAAAATCAGAATTATGTGCGTTGGGAACTCATTGGTATCACGCATTTATTTCAGCTGAACAGCATGCAGGAAGGTGCCGTTCTTTTTTCTGAATTGCGCGATGATTACTCAGATCAGCAACAACAGGTCATTAACAATCGCATCAATCGTTTGCAACAACAATTTACTGCCCTTAGCAATTCAGAAGTGCAATGAGATACAAAAGCCTTTCTGTTCGCAATTTTTTCATAGGATATTGTCTCCTGTGGTTGCTGTGGATGGGCATACATTTTATAATTTTAATCAACAATGATTTTACAATTTTTACAGCTGGCACAGATAGTGTTGTCAGCAATATTTCACTTTTTGTTTTCTGCCTGATCATCAGCAATATTTTGCGGTATTATCAGCCCGGCAGAAACGGTACCCAATACCTTTTTATCTGGTGCCTGGTATTGGCCTCTATATGGTTACTACTTGTTCGTTTCCTTATTCCTCAATTACTTGGTAGCGATGTTTCATTCATTAAATTTTTTAATGCCACACTTTTACTTCGCTATGCCATTGCTATTTTACTGATTGGTGGTACAATCTTGCTGATATGGGTATGGCAAAGCATTCGCAATCAGCACCGCGAAAGTCGCATGCATTTTCAGGCACAGCAATTGGCAAAAGAAGCAGAATTGAATAATCTACGTCAGCAATTGCAACCCCATTTTCTGTTCAACAGTCTCAATTCAATCAGTGCCTTGGCAGGCTCACAGCCTCAGCAAGCAAGACAAATGATACAACAGTTGTCGGATTTTTTAAGAGGTACATTGAACATTGATAAAAATAAAAGAATGACTCTGTCAGATGAAATCAATCACCTCAAATTATACCTCGATATTGAAAAGGTGCGCTTCGGACATCGCCTTGATACAGTGTTTGATATTGAAGAAACTTCATCGGGGTTTTTAATGCCTGCATTATTGCTTCAGCCCATTGTTGAAAATGCCATTAAATTCGGTTTGTATAATACCACAGGGCAGGTTACTATTTCCATTAAAACTGCATTACAACAATCCAATTTGGTGATTGAAGTACGCAACCCCTTCGATGCCGGACAAGAGCCTTTGGCCAAAGGAACCGGCTTTGGTCTCAGTTCATTGAAACGCAGACTTTTTCTTATTTTCAGTCGTCACGATTTATTGAAAACACATACAGAAAACAACTTATTTATCACCACCCTCATACTGCCACCACACCATGTTGAAAGTCATACTGATTGATGATGAACCCCTGGCCCGCAGCCTGGTTAAAGAATATTTGCAAAACCATGCCGATGTACAAATTGTACAGGAATGCAATGATGGTTTCGAAGGTATAAAAGCCATACAGGCCCACCAACCGGATTTGGTATTCCTCGACATACAAATGCCTAAATTGAATGGATTTGAAATGCTGGAACTCATTGATCACAATCCGGCCATCATTTTTACAACTGCGTTTGATGACTATGCGTTAAAAGCATTTGAAGCAAGCGCCATTGATTATCTGTTAAAACCCTTCAGCAAGGAGCGCTTCGACCGAGCCGTTGAAAAGGTAAAAACCCAACAAGCTCCCAACCATGAAACACTTTTAGAATCATTGGCTAAACAACCTGAAGAAAGTACCCGTATTGCTGTAAAAACAAATGGCAATATTGTGATAGTACCCATCAGCGAAGTGGTGTATCTTGAGGCCTATGATGATTATGTAAAAATACATACCGGCCAACACATTCACGTCAAAAAGAAAACCATGGCCTGGTATGAAAAAACACTTGAAAACACAAAATTTGTGCGCATACACAGGTCCTATCTGCTCAATCTCGATTTCCTTACCCGCATCGCACAAACCGATAAGGAAAGTTATTCAGCTGTGCTTAAAAATGGGCATACCCTGGCCCTCAGTAAGAATGGTTATGCTTTGCTCAAAGAGCGATTGGAGATGTAATTGCGTGCATTCTCCAGCTTTGCTTCGTCAAGCTCAGCCTGAAGCTGTAAAATGCCTGTCATTTACCGACTGAGCTTGTCGAAGTCACTCTGAGCTTGTCGAAGAGACCACCGCATACACCATCGGCAACTTATTACCCATACTCTCTATGCGAAACTTATGTGGCTCAAATTCTACCGTGCCTTTAAAACAATTGTAGGGCGAATAATCATATTCATTGAGTGTCGTAATATTTAAACCGTATTTGATTAAACTATTCACTACTTCGCTGATGCTATGGTTCCAGGTCACTGAATCTACTTGTATCGGTGCATCGCGGTCGGCATAGGTGCCCGTTTCTGTTTCTATGATGGCACTGGCCTTGAAATAATTATAGATGATTTTTTCAAAATGGTTGTCGAACATCCAAACCACCGGGTGAAATTCAACAAAAACAAGTTGCCCTCCGGGTTTTAAATACCTGGCGATTAGCCCAGCCCAACGATCGAGGTCGGGTAACCAGCCTATGGTGCCATAAGTGGTAAACACAATGTCAAATTTTGTTTCTAAATGCAGGGGTAAATCATAAATATCACAGCAAATAAATTGAGCTTTTGATCCTGTTTTTTCTGCCAGTTCATTCGCACTTTCTATGGCCTTATCTGATAAATCAACTCCTGTAACAATGGCTCCCATGCGCTCAAGAGAAATGGTGTCCTGCCCGAAATGACATTGTAGATGCAAAATGCTTTTTCCTTTTATATCGCCCAATAAATCTAACTCAATACTGTTGAGTGAGGTTTTGCCTTTAATAAACCCTTCCACATCGTAAAAGTCGGATGTTAAATGCGATGCCACTCTGTTGTTCCACGACTGGCGATTTATAGCGATATAATCTGATTCTGTAGACATGATGAATTGACAACCAAAGGTAAGTGTATTGCTGAGTAATTATTTACTCTGCGCTCACCAATCGCTTGCGCAGCAAAAAACCATAGATGCAAGTGCCGCAGGCTTTCTGAACCAATAAGCTATTCATACACAGATAATAATAACCAAGGGTAGATATATAGGTGGGCTTGCTCAGCATGTCTTTCAGTTCTGCTAATTCTTCTTCTGATAGTGGTGATCCTATCCAGATATCAATAGAATTCTTAATGACTATTTTATAGGTCCCGCCCTCTTTCACCACTTTGAAAACACCTGTTTTTTGCGACCAAATACCTCCGGGTTGATAGTAAATAATAGCAGTATCGCGTTGTCCCATTAAATTTAAAATTGAAGCTGTATCGGTATAGCGTTTAAAAAACGTGATGGTGTTAAAGGTCATCTTTCCTTGTTTCTTAACCGTTACAGACTGTTGTATTTTATGTTTAAAGATGGATTGTAGGGTAACAGTATATGTTCCCTGTTTTAGTTTTTTTACTATGGTTGAAGTCTCGCTAGTACGCTTAATCCAAATAACGGTATCCTGGTTGCTGATGCTGAAACTGTCCCACAAGTAGGGATGACTTAATTCTGTTTTAATCCTGAGGCAGCCATATTCTGTTTGACTGAATGCATTATGCCATGCCAAGCATAATATGAATGCTAAAAATATGGCTATGTGCTTGAATGTGCTCATTTTTTCCTTTGCTTTTTTTGAGGAAAACGGTTTACAATAATACCATTTTTAAAGAGAATGGTTTCTATTATTTTACCTTTTGCATAGCGAATATACGGTCCATCGGTTACAATGAAATAGTTTTTTTTATATAGATATGAAAATGGGTCTATTGGGTCATCCATACAATAAATTAATGTATCCTGAATTAAGCTATAAGTAACTTCTGACTGCAAATTATTCTTTGAATCAAATTGTTTCCAAGACCCTATTGGAAACAATTGATCCGGGGTTTCTTTTAAGCACATTTCCCAAGATTCCTTTTTTTCAGAATAACCATATCTTTCTGCAAAAAAATATTTTCTTATATTGGTGTATTTCGTGTCATTTCTTAAAATTCCTTTTTGATAAACAGCCCCATTGGGATGAAATGAAGTGTAGTAAAATGTACTATCTGTAAGAGGAATCAATTCATAGTGTATAATCGGCAGAGTATCCATATAATAAACAGAGCGTATTAATCGGTTATTTTTATAACTATCTCGGGAATGCAAATTGAATTGATCATTCCGTGGAGAATATTGCCAGAAAGTCCATACGCTGTCTTTTATGTATAAATTCTCAAAATAGTAAAACGGTTTTTGATCTTTTGCCAGAGGAAAAAAGTAAGGTTTTAATAGCCCTGAATCTCTATAATAGCCTGCTGTTCTGAATTCGAAATTATTAAATGGGGGTAGGTTTTCTGTAACAGTTATTATCATTGGATTTAAAGTTCTTTCACCGCCAGGTCCTTTACCTCTTATCCTATCAAATAAAATAATATCACCACCCTTACATTGAGCGATGGCGGTTTTCATTTCAGCAGATAATTGGGCGCCTTTTTCGCTAGATTCTTGAAATAATGGTCCATTTTTCCTGACAATTAATAAATTAAATTTAACAACCCTGATATTGGTTACTGACCCACATTCATCATAAAATATAAGTGAATCTTGCTTTAAAAGATCTTTTACAGCTTGAAATCCACTTTCGATATTTCCCAATTTTACATGGTATTTGTGTCGAGCTTTATAGGTAGTTAGCGGCATTGTATCCAACCAATTTATTTGATTGCCATTTTTAACTCCAATATAGATTTCAGATTTTTCTTTAATTATTGCTTCTATTAGTTTAACAGTATAATTAAATCCTTCAATGTGCTTAATAATGCAATTTACACTGCCTTTCACTATCATTTCTTCAGCTTTTATACCTTCGTACTCAATGCGTATTTCATTTTCAATAAAAGGCATAACAACATTGTCAAATGGCTGATACACTCTTAATTTCTGAGCAAACCCGACAGTATGCATCAGCAACAGGAAGAGACTAATTTTATATTTTAATGACATACAATTGTAATTATCAAATATAACTCTCATCATTTAATTTTTATTGCCCACTTGGCCATCAAACAGTATTCCCTTAGTTTTGTTATACATTATTCACTATGCCTACTTACTTTACGCCCGATTACTTAAAGTTCTTCATGGAACTGGCTCCCAATAACAATAAAGATTGGTTTGATGCCAACCGCAACCGCTATAAGAAAAGTGTGAAAGAACCATTCGAAAAATTTGTAGGCTTAATGATGGAAAAGGTTGGAAAAAGTGAAGGTATAAATAAAGATGTAAAGCCTTCTGACTGCATCTTCCGTGTGAACCGCGATATCCGCTTCAGCAAAGACAAATCGCCCTACAAATTACAGATGAGCGCAGCCATTGCAAAAGGTGGTAAAAAGGACATGGTAACACCCGGACTGTACTTTGAATTAGGACCGGAACATGTGGGCATTTACACAGGTATTTATATGCCTGATAAGGATCAAATTGATACCATCAGAAGACATATTGCTAAAAATGCTGCGCGGTTTGAAAAAATAATCAATGATAAAAATTTCAAGAAATCTTTTGGCGATATACAAGGCGATAAAGCAAAACTGCTACCTCCCGATCTAAAAGCCGCAGCTGCTAAACAACCGGCTATTTTTAACAAGCAGTTTTATGTGATGCATCGCGCTGAGCCGGATATGATTGTTGAAGGTGATGTTGCAAAATACATTGTCGATACCTACAAGCATGCCGAAGCATTTAATAATTTTTTGAAAGAGGTTTTATAATTCCTTTCTGAGACGTGCTACCGGAATATTCAATTGTTCGCGGTATTTGGCCACTGTTCTGCGGGCAATTACATAGCCTTTATTTTTCAGCAATTCCATCAACGCTTCATCTGTCAATGGTTTTTTCTTGCTTTCGTTGCCTATGGCATCACTCAATATTTTCTTTACTTCTTTATTACTTACTTCTTCACCACTATCATTGGTGATACCTTCGCTGAAGAAATATTTTAATGGGAAAATACCGAAATCTGTTTGTACATATTTGCTGTTGGCTACCCTTGAAATCGTTGAAATATCCATGCCTATTTTATCGGCAATGTCTTTCAGAATCATAGGGCGTAAAGATGTTTCGTCACCATCCAAAAAGAATTCGCGTTGTGCCTCAACAATGGCGCGCATTGTCAGTTGCAGGGTTTGCTGGCGTTGTTTCACACTGTCGATGAACCATTTGGCGCCATCCAGTTTTTGTTTGATGTACTGAACGGTATCTTTCAGATTTTTATCTTTACCTGCATCCTTTTCATAAGCCTGTAATGTTTCACTGTATGAATGACTGAGTTTTAATTCAGGCGCATTGCGCGAATTGAGGATTACATTCAATTGTCCTTCATCATTCAATACGGTAAAGTCAGGGATGATGTATTGAGATTTGCTGTTCGACTGCGATTGTCCTGGTTTTGGATTCAGGCGGGTAATTTCATTCAATGCGGCTTTAAGCTCATCATCGTTAATTTTAAGTGCAGACTTAATTTTATCGTAGTGCTTTTTCACAAAAGCCTCCATGTGTTCGGAGATAATTTTTTCGGCTAAATCCAGTGCTTTATTCCCTCCGTAATCCTTCTTATACAATTGCAGCAACAGGCATTCCTGTAAATCGCGGGCACCTATTCCCGGTGGGTCAAAGTTTTGTACTTTGGTCAATATGCGCTCCAGGTGTTCCTCGTCTGTTTCAATATTTTCAGTAAATGCTAAATCGTTGACAATGGCTGTTAACTCTCTGCGTAAATAGCCGTCTTCTTCGATATTGCCCACTAAATGCAAAGCCAATTGTAAATCAATGCCCTCTTCAAAATTGGCATGCACCTGATCCACTAAAAAGTCGTAAAAACTTTGTTGGTAAGCAATTGGAATTTCTTTTTGATCTTCGTCTCCGTAATCATCAGTCATGCGGAAACTGGCACCCTGATCGTCACCGGTTAAAAATTCGGTCACATCAAATTCATCGCTTTCGTATGAATCGCCACTGTTAAAATCATCATTCAGGGAATCTTCGTTACTGAATTCGTCTTTTTTGATATCGCTTGAAACTGTTGATGGCCCATCATCGTCATCGTCATTTTTTTCAAGTGCCGGATTGTCCAGCAATTCCTGATCAACACGCTCTTCAAAATCAGCAGTGGTCATCTGCAGTAATTTGATAAACTGTATTTGCTGTGGTGACAGTTTTTGAAGCAGTTTCTGACTAAGTGTTTGTTTTAACATAAAATTAGGAAAATTTAGTCGTACAATCGAGAATATATGTGCAAAGTAAACTAATTTTGCGGTTTATTCAACAATATATTTACATTATTTTCGATGGTCTACATTAAACAATTGGCGGAATTTGAAGGCAAGGAAATCACCCTGAAAGGATGGGTGGCCAACAGAAGAGACAGCAAAGGTCTGGTTTTTATCAACCTGCGTGACGGAAGTGGAATTTGTCAATGCGTAGCTGACGAAAATAAAATAAATCAACAGGAGTTTGAAATGGCCGGAAAACTGAGTCTTGAGAGTGCTGTTGAAATTACCGGTCAAGTGGTAAAAGACGAACGTCAGGTAGGTGGATTTGAAATTCAAGTGACCAAAATGGCCTTGATTCATCAGGCTGAAGAGTTTCCTATTGCAAAAAAAGAACACGGTATAGAATTTCTGATGGACCAGCGTCACTTATGGTTGCGCAGTCAACGTCAATGGGCCATTCTGCGTATTCGCAATACCATTATTTACAGTATACACCAATTCTTTCAGAATGAAGGATTTTTACAAATGGATGCGCCTATTTTTACAGGCAATGCCAGCGAAGGAACTTCTAATTTATTTGAAACAGACTTTTATGGCGAACCTGCTTACCTGAGCCAAAGCGGTCAATTATATGGTGAAGCCATGGCCATGGCCTTTGGTAAAATTTACACTTTCGGGCCCACCTTCCGTGCCGAAAAAAGTAAAACGCGCAGACACCTCTCTGAGTTCTGGATGATAGAACCGGAAGTGGCTTTTTGTGATATTCACCAAAACATGGATTTGATAGAATCATTTTTGCAATATGTGATCGGTCAGGTACTTGACAAATGTAAAAGTGAATTGGCCCTTATCGGTCGTGATACTACTGTATTGGAAAGCAGCTTGAAAAAATTCCCTCGCTTGACTTATGATGAGGCCGTTGCCATTATCAAAGGTGAGAAAGACGTCAATGGTCAAAACAGTATCAAGAGTTTAGAAAATGAACTGGCAGAAGTAGAAGCTAAAATTGCCGCTACCAATGCCGAGATAGCCGAACGTGAAGCAAAACTGGCAGCACCGGGTATGAAAAAAGGTGAAATCAATTTCAATCAGACCAAAATAGCAAATCTTAAAAATGATTTGAAAGATTTGGAAGAAAATGAACGCAATATTCCACAGTGGATAGCCAGTGCTAAAAACTTTGAATACGGCAACGATTTAGGTGGCAGCGATGAAACTGTTATTACACGCTTATTTGACGTGCCTGTAATGGTATACGATTGGCCGCATGAAGTGAAAGCTTTCTACCTAAAGCGCAATCCTGAAGATTCACGTTTTGCACGTGGTGTGGATGTATTGGCGCCTGAAGGATATGGTGAAATAGTTGGTGGTGGTGAACGTGAAACTGATGAGCAATTGTTAAGAGCAAAAATTACAGAACACAATTTGCCAATGGAAGTTTTTGAATGGTATCTTGATCTCCGTAAATACGGTAGCGTGCCACATGCCGGTTTTGGTTTAGGTCTCGAGCGTCTGGTGACCTGGTTGTGCAAACTGAAACACGTGCGCGAAAGTATTCCGTTCCCGAGAATGTACGGTCGCTTATTGCCTTAGTCTTTATTTTTTATAATCATTAATTTAACTGCTGAAGTAGTTGGGTTTTGTATTGTCAAATTTTATATGTAGCTTTGTTGGTAATAACCGACATTATATCAATAATTAGGCTTTAATGATGGATATAAACAACATTTATAAGCATGCACTAACAGATGAAGCAGTGGTTAAACAACTGGGTCATTTTATCAGACATCACCGACTCGAACAGAACAAAACACAAAGTGCATTGGCAACTGAAGCCGGTATCAATCGCTCTACACTTGTTGAGTTTGAACAGGGCACTGTTGTTAATCTGATTACTTTTGTTCGCCTCTTAAGAGCTTTAAAATTATTATCAGTGCTCGATGCCTTTGAAATCAAAGAAGAATTGAGCCCTCTGCAGTTGGCAGAAATGGATTTGACCAAACGCAAAAGAGCTTCAAAAAATACTGGCAACAAACTCCCTAAAACAACTGACTGGTAATGATTACAACAGCATTTGTCAATATTTGGGAAACGCGGGTTGGTGCCATTGCCTGGGATAGCACAACAGGTATGGGCCGTTTTGAATTTGGGTCCGATTTTAAATCCCATGGATGGGACCTTTCGCCCATTGCCATGCCCATAGCTGAAACAGATAAACGCATTTTTGCTTTTCCTGAAACACGCAATACGAACACGTTTAAGGGCCTTCCCGGCTTGTTAGCCGATGTATTGCCCGACAAGTATGGCAATGCCTTGATCAACACATGGCTGTTGCAACAAGGGCGCCCTGCAGATAGTTTAAATCCTGTGGAGTTGCTCTGCTTTATTGGCAACCGCGGTATGGGCGCCCTCACTTTCCAACCTGCGCAATATGAGACTCAGGAAAAAGCTTCAAAAGTTGAAATTAAACACCTGGTAGAAGTGGCAGAAGCCATTCTCTCGGGTCGCAAGAATTTTATGGCCGGCTTGTCTAAAAATGACAACAAGGCATTACTCGATATTTTAAAAATAGGTACATCAGCCGGTGGTGCTCGAGCCAAAGCAGTGATTGCTTTTAACCCCGAAACAGGCATAGTTCGCAGCGGACAAACTGATGCACCCGCAGGCTTTTCACAGTGGCTCATCAAATTCGATGGGGTTACCGACCAGCAATTCGGTGCATCTGGTGGTTATGGAAGAGTGGAAATGGCCTATTACCTGATGGCACAAGATGCAGGCATTGAGATGATGGAAAGTCGCCTGCTCGAAGAAAACGACAGGGCTCACTTCATGACCCGCAGATTCGACCGCCTACCCGATAATCAGAAACTGCATTTCCAAAGTTTTTGTGCCCTCCGTCATTTTGATTACAACGATGTGGGCATTTACAGTTATGAGAGTTTATTTGAAACCATGCGTATGCTCTTTCTGCCTTATCCTCAAGCCGAGCAATTGTTCCGAAGAATGGTGTTTAACGTAATGGCCCGCAATTGCGATGACCACACCAAAAACTTCGGCTTTACCATGAATAAAACTGGTCAATGGCAACTGTCTCCGGCTTATGATATTTGCCATGCCTACCGTCCAGGAAGTCATTGGGTAAGCCAGCATTCACTGAGTATTAACGGCAAAAGAAATACCATTGAAAGAAGTGATTTATTGGCTGTTGCTAAACAAATGAACATTAAAAAAGCGGAAACTATTATCAATGAAATCAGTGCTGTCGTTGGAAACTGGAACCATTATGCTAAACAAGTGGAAGTTGAAAAACCACTTAAAAAAGCCATAGAAAAAACATTGCTTATTCTTTAATCTGTATTTTTTTAGTAAGTTTGAAACATGAGTAGCATTATCCCTCCTTTTAATCTGAACCAATGGATAGCCGAAAACAGGCATCTGTTGAAACCACCGGTTGGCAATAAAAATCTGACTGTTGGTGCAGGCGACTTTATTGTGATGATAGTGGCAGGACCCAATGCACGAAAGGATTACCACTACAATGAAACAGAAGAACTCTTCTATCAGTTGGAAGGTGAAATTACTGTTAGAACACAACAAGACGGTAAAGCGGTAGACATTCCACTCAAAGCAGGTGATATGTTTTTACTGCCTGCCAGAGTGCCTCACTCTCCTTCGCGTCAGCCCGGTTCATTGGGACTTGTCATCGAACGCGTTAGAGCCGGAAAAGGGTTTACGGATGGCTTATTGTGGTTCTGCGAAAAATGTAACAATCCATTGCATTCAACTTATTTTGAATTGCACGATATTGAAAAAGATTTTCTACCGCGCTTTAAAGAATATTATGGTTCCGAAGAATTGCGTACCTGCAAAAGTTGCGGTCATGTAATGGAAACCGATCCGCGTTTTACCTAGTCGACACATCAGCCACTTTAAAGGCCTTTAATTCACCCTCTGCGGCTACCTCTATCATTTCTTTGAATAAAGGTCTTACACAGGCTGTAAAGCTGCTGTCTGTGCTAATCACATAGCGGGCTTGTATCTTATCAATGGCATCCTTGACTTGTTCATCGCTAAAATCACTGTTGATTCTTCTGCCTTGTAAATCGAGCAGGTACAATACATTGTTAGGTGCTCCATCATATCCAACCAACACACATTGTGATCTATTGATGCCCATATTGTGCAATTGCTTTTTAAATCTTGCGTATTGCGCTGTATTTTGCTGTGACTGTTCCCAATAGTTGCCGGGTGTGTAGCGATCAGTCATGTTTTGACGGCCATAATGCACCTGTATTTTTAATGCCCATAGTAAGGCAATAAAAGCCGCGACTTTCACCCACCAAAATTTTGAAGCGAGTTTTGTTACTGCCGATGCAATGGCCAACCAGTTAAGGACCACCAAAGGCAATAAGCATAAAATATAATAGTCGTGGTACATGAACTGCTTGATCATTAAAGCCATAAAAGCCAAGGTACCCAAGGTGTTCAACAGATTCAACCACCACAATTGTTTGGGAATATATTTGTATAAAAACAAAGGCAGTAGCAATAAACTAATCGCGAAATAATGCAGCGGCCTTGCAAAAGTTTCTGAAGGCCAATTGCCCAAATACACCTGCCAGGCCTCTTTCACTTCTTCCATTGTATTCAGCAAAGGCACATGCATCATGAAGAATTCGCTGTTGTGCAGATTGCCTAAATGTCGCGCCCACAGCTGCCACAAAGCAGGAATCACCAATGCACCAAGCAAGCTGAATGCCATGCGTTTTTTATTCAGCAATTCAATTTTTAATCCTTTAATAAACGATAGCAATAACACTCCCGCCATACATAGCAATTGAATGCCGCAAGTGGTTTTTGTCGCTATGGCCAAACCCAAAATAATAGCAAATAATACCGCTGTTTTGTTGCTTTTAAATGCCGGTTCATAGGCATGCGGAACGGCTTGTTTGAAAAACAAATACCAGGCTGCTAATACAAGTCCAAGAGCTGTGGCATCAGGTAAAAAGTTGGTGGTGTAAAACAACAAAATGGGTGAGGCGTTCAACAGAAAAACCAATACATATGCTGTTATGGGTTTTACGTATAAACGGAACAAACCAAACAAGGCAAACATGCCAATACTTACAAATAAAAAGGTGATGAGGCGAAACCATTTTTCATTGAATCCAAATGTGGTGTATAATACTGCTGCCAGATAATTGCTCAATGGTAATTCGCATGAGACAATGCCATCTTTACAGCGGTTCTCATGTACCTCCGGATACAAAAAATTCAAATTGTTGTGATAGTAGTTAAGTGCAATAGAAGCTCTGTCGCACTGCGCTCCCTGGTGTACCCCTCTGGGTGCGTCACTCAGGTGATTAAAGCTGCCCGCATACCAGTGAAACAACAACCAAACGGCTGTAAACTGTAACCATGTTATCAGGGTTCTTTTGCGCACTTACTATTTTTTAACGGGCTCTATCGGAACGCGTGTTTCACCTATTTTTTTGATGCCACCATACACATTCTTCACCAACATAAAGCCTTTTTCGTGCAATATACTACTGGCTATCATGCTGCTGTATCCACCATTGCAATATACATAAATGGTTTTTGATTCATCTAACTCATCGGTGCGGTCGGCCAATTCACCTACAGGAATATTCACACTGCCCTGCACATGTCCTTCTTCGTATTTTTCAGGTGTTCTTACATCGAGTACAAACTCTTCTCTGAAATTCAAATCCAGTTCAAATTCCTCCGGTGTAATGCTGATGACCAGGTCTATCGGCAAGTCTTGCAAAGCATAGCCTTCATAACCATTCTTCAAAAAATGCAAATTGGTAAAACCCATTTTTTCAATGCGCTCTTTTGCTTCTTCATTTTTATCTGATACAATGATTAAATGCTCAGCTTTGTCTTTGTTAATTTGTTGGAAACGCTCTTCAAAAGGACCATTCAGTCCTACGTTCACAGACCCGGGAATAAACCCTCTCTCAAAAATATCCGGCACCCTTACATCAATGATGCGGTAAGCGGGCAGATTTTTTTCATCAATAAAATTCATCCGGCAAATATACACTCACGATTTTGAAACCGTAATATTCGCTTGTTTTAAATAAAATGGTTCGTAATACGCTTTATCTGCAAAGTGTTTTGCATCATACGCCTGTTCTGCCAAAGCGCACATGGCTGAGGCATTGGCTACCACTTCAGCATCTTTTAATTGTAGATGTTCTACTGCTTTTGCTGCCCCGTCTCCACACAATAGGGTATCAATATTTATAACATCAGGCCTGAAATTAGCATCGGTAATAATGCCGCTTACTGTGGTGGTTAATGGTTGTAAATCTTTGTCGTACACAGCGTGATACACTTCCATTCTGCGGGCATCGGTCATGGCCCAAAACTGTTGGGTATCAGGAAATTTTTGTTGTGCTGCTGCTGTTGTTATTTGTAAGGTATCAAGGGCTATTAAGGGAATATCAAGGGCGTAACACAAGCCTTTGGCTGTGCTGCTGCCAATGCGTAAACCTGTATACGAGCCCGGGCCTCCACTAATGGCCACTGCATTTAACTCTTTCATAGTAATGCCGGCATTTGAAATACAAGTGGTGATCAAACTTGTCAATACTTCCGCATGGGCAAAGTGTTTGCGCTCTTCAGCATAATAAATTTGATGGTTGTTAACCACTACTACCGAACACAAGGCAGCTGATGTTTCAATACAAAGTATCGTTGGCATTTATGCGGCAAATATAACGCGTTTATTGATTGCCTACTTTTTTGAAATACGCCCTTACTCGGTCTTTGTAGTAAGGCGATAACTCAGCAGGTAAACTGCGCAATAACTCCATCTCTCTGGCCTTTTGTTCCAGATAGGTTTTAATAGCCGGAGGTATTACCGGTGTGGTGTTTTTGGCTTGTTCCGCTTCGCGCTGGTTATCCTGATCTTGCTCTTTTTCAGCTTTTTCATGTTCCAGCATGCGGGTTTCTATTTCTTTCATACGCTCTATGGTTTCAGGGGTAATTTGCTTGTTCACCAAATCTCTTTCCTGTTTTTCCATCAGCTCTTTTGTTTTATTCAAATCGCCCAATGCGCCTTCTTTGCCTTCTTCTTTCAGCATTTTTTGCAGGCGGTCTATCTCTCTTCTCAATGCCTCCTGTTGTGCTGCAATACGCGCAAACTGTTCACTGGTAGGTTTCTGCCCTTGCTGTTGCCCCTGTTTCATTTGCTGCATTTGTTTGCTGATGCCGTCTTGCGTGTTTTTCATTCCGCCCATTTTTGGTTTGCCGCCTTTGCCACCCGCACTTGGTTTTTTACCACCCGGATTTTTGCATTGGCCCTTACCGGGTTTCTGATCTTTCTGCTCATTCATCTGCTCCTGCATTTTCTTCAGCGACTCGCTCAGCATCACCGCCAGATTGTTTAAGCCTGTCATCACATATTGTTGTTGTACAAGACCCGGTGGTATTTCTATCTTACCAAAACTGGTAATGGCCTTGTCCATATTGTTATTAATATTGGATATCTCTTTGTTAACAAAACTGCGAATCTGCACTTGGCGTTTGCTCAATGCCAACAGTGAATCCTCTACCATTTTGGCATCCTCTTTTAACTTGCGCTGCTTGGCACTCAGCTCCACAAACTTTGGATTGTAACTGCGCAATTCTTTCATCTGCGACATCAATAGCTCTTGCTGTTGACTCAGCTCTATTAAATTCTCCAATATCTGGCGCAGGGTGTAGTAATCTTCTTCCTGTTGTTCTTCTTTAGATTTCTCTTTGCTCTGCTGCATTTTTTCAGCCATTTGCTGCATTTTTTCAGCGGCTTTTTTCTGACTTTCAGAAGCCTTTTTATTTTGCTTTTTCTCTAGGCCTTCCTCACTTTGCTTCAACTCATTGTCTATCTGCTGCTGATCTTCTTTGGTATCATCCAGATTCATGGGCGATTCCATTTCCTCATTCTTTTTCTCAATATCGTTCAGCTCTTTTTTTACCTCATCAAATTTTTGATCAATGGCTTTTTGTTCCTCTTTCAGTTTCTCCTGACTTTCGGATTTATCTTTTGTTTTTTCTGAAAGGGCTTCCTGCTGTTTAGACAGTTCATTCAATTCATTGATTTGCTCATCTATTTTTTTCTCCAACTCCATCTGCTTGAATTGCTCCAAGGTGCGGTCGAGTTGCTTTTGCTGAGCCTCGTTGTCCAGCTTCATTTTTTCGAGTTGCTGCTGTATGCCATCTTTGTTTTCCTGTTTCAGCATTTCCTCAAGTTTCTTCAACATTTCCTTCATTTCAGGTGTCAGCAATTCATCAAACAGCTTGTCGATTTCTTTTTGCTTTTTCAGCAATTCTTCTTCTTTTGGATTCAGTTGATTATCGCGCTCATTCTTCTCCTTATTCTCTTTTTTCAACTGCTCCAATTTATTCTCCAGCTTTTTTTGCTCGGCTATAAAGTCTTTTATTTTTTGCTGTTGTTGCCAGTTAAGGTCGGCATTCTCCATCAGCTCTTTGCTCAGGTCTTTGGTTTTCTTTTGCAGGCTAATGCTTTCTTGCATGGCCTCTTTCATTTTTTGTTTAATAGAATTGCTGCTGCTTTCCGATTCTGCTTTCAGCTCTTCTCTGCTTGGGGCCACGGCTTTAAAGGTTTGCGTTTTGCTCGACTTGCGACCATTCACCGCATCGTTGTCCCACACTTCAAAGTAGTATTCCAACTCCTCGCCATCTGTGTTGATCAGCGATTTTAAATCCACCATGTAGTAAAATATCTCATCGGTAGAGTGACCGATTTGCACCGGCAGGTATTTAACCACTGCATTAGCACCGGCATTTTTATACACGAATTGCAATTTGCTAAGACCGTAATCATCATCGGCCTTGCCGTAAAAATAGTAGATGAAAGGATTGATGGAATCCTGTTTTTGTTCGGCTGCTATGCCCGGGTAGCGGTCGTCTATGGTTTGTATGCCAAACTTAATGGTGTCTTTCGAAGCCATAAAGGTATTGGACAGCTGCAGGTAATAGCGACTGCTTTGTTTAATGGTTTGACTGATGGTGAAGGTATTCTCTGTTTTCACCGGATTCAGTTTGGTATTGTTCAGAATAAAATCCAGTTTCTCGGCATCTTTGGTGTTAAACACCCACTCTACCAGCGTGCCCTGAGGTATGGTAATATCGCCTGTATTATCAATGCTCTCATTCTTTTTACCCGTATAGGCAGGATATTTCAGATTGATTTTAAAATTGAGCAATACCGGGTTTGGCAGTACATTGATGTCATACGAATTGGAAGTGAACTCGCCATCGGTAAAAAATATTTTGTGATTGCCGGTCAGGTTCTGCATCAGGTACGAGAACGACTGTCGGTTATCGGCTTCCATTTTTATCAAATGGTTGTCGATGCTGATAAAAACTTCAGCCGGCAGTTGCTTGCCTTTGGTTATCAGTTTTATTTCCAGATCAGTATTGCGCAGTACATTCAGGTTTTTATTCTGTAGTTCAAATGTAAAAGGGGCTTCTTTGGCAAACTGATTGTTGTAAGCCAATATGCGCTCGGTAGAGTTGGTGATGATATGGCTTTGAAACAGCAGAATAATGCCCAGCAAACTGAGCGGAACAATGGCATAGCGGCCGTATTTGCGGGCCGATGAGGGAATATCTACAGCTGTGCTGAAACGGAACGGTTTAAGGGTTTGTATGCGCTGATCGATACTGGCCAGCAGCAATTCATTGTCGGTGCCTGTGGCTTGTTGTTTCAATTGCAGGGTGTTCAGCAGTTTGTCTTTTATTTCTGGAAAGTGCTCACCTATGAGGGTGGATGCTTTTTCATAAGAAATAGTTTTACCGATGCGCAACAGTTTTAATAGCGGCACTGCCACATATACACCCAGTATATAGGCCGCAAAGCCTATGTAGCCGTAAAACAACACGGCACGTGTACCCGACCCGAAGTGACCGAAGTACTCGATAACAGCAGCCGATAGGAATACCGCCACCAAACCACCGAGTGACAACAATATGCCCTGCAACAATCTGTTGAGATAATATTTCTTGATGAATTCATCGAGTTTGCCGGTAATGGAATCAAATGGCGCGTGCATACGGATATTTACAATTAACAAAGTTAGGCAATAAAAATTGTGTTATCAATAAAAATTAGATGGAGGCAGAGGAGTGTCGGGTTGCTTGAAATTATACTGTCTTATAAAAAGGGGAATAGTTTGCTTATTGCCTTTTTGAGTGGAATTATATTATTCTCTTTTTATCAAACATTTATAAATAGAATATCCGTTTTGTTTTTCCTTAAAAACTTGACATAATTCGTCACCATTTATTATGAAGAAATCAGGCTTATCATAACATTTTAATTGTTTGCCGTTGAATCCATAAGCATTTAATGAATCTGATCGATACTCATTAGACTTACAAAATAAAAACAAGGTATCCTGAACAACTTTCCAATTACCCTTCATAATATTTCCGCAATTAATCATTTCGTAAGATGAATCATTGTTTATTTTTAATGATGAACCTGTCGTGTACGCTACTTTTCTTAATGAATTGCTTTTGTTTTGAATTGAATTGAATTTTTTGGATTCGTATTTTCCTGTTATGGATTGATTATTCTTACAACTTAATAAAAAAAATAGTCCTAAAATTAATAAATACCTCATGTAATTTTAATAAAACTTCTTAATGAATTCATCGAGTTTGCCGGTAATGGAATCGAAGGGCGCATGCATCTTGATATTTACAATTAACAAAGTTAGGCAAATAAGATATAAAGAAAAGATAAAAAATTATTTTATTGATTTTCAATGTTTTAATTTTAAACTATCATATATATTGTTTTGATATATATGTATTTAATAAAATATAAAGTATGATTGCAACTAATTTAATTTAAAATACACATAATTATGAAAAAAATCCTATTCTCGCTCTCGTTATTATTTTCTCTCTTTTTATCGGCAGAAGCCAGTGTTAACAAGGCTTCTAGCGGTGCTACAGATGCTTGTGCAGAAGCAATTACCAATTCAATCTTTGCTCTTAATAACTTAACTGAATCGCAATATTGTGAACTATATACTATTATGCACAATACAACAACAACTAACACACAGAAATGGACAGCTGTATCTTCAAATAGTAATTTAACTACTTACTACAATACTTTAAATGCTTCTTCTGCCACTCTTCAAGCAAATAATTTTAATACATTATCAGCTAGTGATGTAATTCTGGTAAAAAATGAGGTTAAAGAAAATTTGATGGGTATTCCAAATGTTAATCCAGCATGTGTAGGATACTATACCAGATGCGGTGAAATTTTAGATCAAAATTGGGATTGTCTAATTGCAGCTGGTTCATCTTTATATGGAGGAAATATTGGTGCATTTACTGCTGCTTTAGCTGCTTGCGATGCCATATTAGTTAGAAATTGGTTGAAAAATCAAATAGATAATCCTGGTTGTGGACCATTTTTCTCTGCATTTGTTCCAAAAAATTATATATTTGAATTTACTGCAACAGAAACAACCTGTAGCGAGTAATTAAACAAAAAGTATAACATGAACAATAATTTAATAAATTTTCTAAAATTTATATTAAGTATATCAGGGTTTTTAATTTTTTTAATTTTAAAAAATACTGATATAATTTTTGTTGTTCTTTTTTTAATTTGTGGTTTACAATTTTATCAATTAAAAATCAATCGCATCGCTTCCGGATTTTCTTTTTTTAATTCTAAAGTAACTTCAACTACTTTGTTGATTGTATTTGTATTATTTATAATCTATTTAATTATATATAAATGAAAGCGTTTTTAATGTGTTTTATCTTTGTTGTTTTAACCCCTTGCAAACAACAGGGGCAATCAAATTTGGATTTTGAAAATTGGACAAATCAGGGTACATATGATGATTTAGACAACTGGATAACTGCGAATAAATATAGTATAATAGGAGCGAATATAAGTTGCACACAACAAAGCCCCAAAAGCGGCAATTATTCACTCGGTATATCTCCTATTTTTTTACCGAATAAAGATACTCTTCAGGGCTTTGCTTTGCAAAAATTCAAGTACAATCAAAGGGCAATGTCTATAAATTTATATTATAAATACAATGGGTTAGCATCTGATTCAACTGAAGTAAAAATTGAATTTTATAAAGGATATTCGCTTGATACCGCTAATAAAATAGGTTGGTCTAATATTTATTTATCAAAACAAAAAACTTGGAGTTATTTAAGTTCAGATATAATATGGAAGAACAATTTACAACCGGATAGTGCAATTATTCTTATTAATAATTCCATAAAAAACAAAAACGATACTGCTTATTTTGATGATATAAAACTATCGATGTTTAAAACCAATATTAAAAATGTTTACACTAGTAAACATGATTTCTTTTTTAATAATACGATTAAAAGGCTAACATTTGATAAATCTTTGGAGGGTTCTGATTGTTGTGTTATTATAAGGAATAATATAGGACAAATAGTTTTCAAATCAATTTCAAATTATGGTTATATTGATCTCATTGATCTGAAAAACGGTATCTATTTTTATGAATGTATTTCAAATCAATTCAACGTCTTTACTGGTAAATTCATTATCCTATAAATCTAAATTTATTATTTTAAAAGGGAGATTTTTCATCTCCCTTTTTTTATTACTTCCCCCTCATTTTCTTAATCATGGCCGTTACCTTTTCCAGGTTTTCGGGGCTTAGGTCGCTAAGGGCATCTATGGGATTGAGCGGTGCCTGTGGGCGCAGCAACTCCAGCAGTGGGTGGCCATCGGGCAGAGGCTTGTTGTCTTTGGGCGTGTAGGCCATTATATCATGCGGCTTGCACTTAAGATTGTGGCACAGTTTGTACAGCGTGTCGAAACTGATGGATTTTGGTTTTCCGTAAATAAGATGCTTGGCGGTGTGGTAGCCAATTTTCATGTCGGTAAGCAGGGTAATGGTGGGTTTCAAACCCTTTTTGTTGCAAAATTCGTGGAGATATAGTGTAATCATAATTGTTTTTTTGAAACGTACAAAATTACCTTTTTATTATATTCGTAATATGCAAAACAATATTTTTAGTCGAAAAAATAGTGCTGCACAGAAATGAGATTGTGTTGCACAGAAATTTAGTATCGGTTCACAGAATTTTAATGGCTGTTCGCAGAAGTAGGTAATGCCATCGTGGAATATTAATAGCTATGCACAGAAATAGACTTGTTCCGCACAGTACTGTAATTGGGCTGCGCAGAAGTATAATTACGCTGCACAGAAATTTGCCTGCCTTGCATAGAAGAAAATGACCTATTGAGGGAGCAGCATTACTACTTTTTGTCATACGAATGTAAAAAAATGTAGCGAAACAGATACTATAAATGTAAAAATGGCCACTAACTGTACTGCAAGCATAAATTACCCTGCTGCGGTGCATGGTAGGCTGTACTTTTGGTTCGGTTTTTATTCGAAATTTGCTGTTACAAGCTGCCAACAAAATAAGTGATCTAAAACTATGAACGACCAACTGGAAAACCGCCTGAGTATGCTGGAAAAGGTAAAAACCTACCTAACCCACCACCTATCTGAATTTAGCACTGTGCCCCCTGTAGCGGCTGCCTATGCTGAATTGAATTTGGTATTGGCAGATATTTTGACTTCGGCCGGTATAAGCCAAGCCGATGTAACCGGCTACACGGTGCAAAAGGCCAACAAACGCACCGAACTGAAAAATGCCATACTGAAGGTAAGCTCAGGTTTTGTAGCCTGGGCCACCCTGGGCGGCCAATTGCAAGAGGCCGAAAAGGCCAATGCCACGCCTGCTGCGCTAGATAAGCTGCGCGACAACGACATATACACCTATGCCCAATACCTGCACACCACAGCCACACCCCACCTGGCCGACCTGGGCAACTACGGTGTATTGCCGGCTGATATTACTGCGCTGAACAACACCGCCCAACAGTTTTTAGAATTGATACTGGAGCCCCGCCAGCGCATAGGCGAACGCAGTGCCGAACACAAAAATATGCTGCGCTTAATGGACAAGGCCATGCTGCTGCTTACCAATAAGCTGGATGTGCTAATGCCCATATTTCGCACTACTCACCCCACCCTGTACGATGCCTACCTATATGCCCGCAGTATTGACGATACCGGCACACCTACCCCGCCACACTACGAGGCCCAGGTGCCGGCCAACACCCTGCAACCGGTAGCCACACTGCCCTACAAAGGCAGCCGCACTTTTAAACTGAGCAATATGGGGCCTACTAACCTAATACTTAGCCTAAGCACCACCCCCGATAGTATACAAGGCACTTATGAAACCATAGCCCCCGATGGTGTAATAACCCGCACCACCAGCAACCTGAACCCCGATATAAATGCCACCCACCTGCTAGTGCAAAACACTGAACCCGAAATGGGGAGTTATAAAATTTGGGTGAAGGAGTGAGGGGGCTTGGGCTGTTTGCAGAACGCAGAATATCTCGTTATAATAATGTTTCAATTGGACCAATTCAAAGTGTTGGGGTTTTATTAATTACAATATTTCCCTTTTCAAAAAAGTGATAGGCCTAGCTTCGTCAAGCTCAGCCAGACCTAACACTTTTTTATCAATATCGTTTAATTTGAAAGTAGTTTTTTTGTGAAAAATAGCCTGTGTCGATTGAGCTTGACGAAATTGAGCTTGAAGAAGCAAGCACACCACTTTCCCTGCTCTTCTAACTCCGCTACAGCCTGTTATTAATAACAGCACAGTGCCTTGGAGCAGGGTAGTACGATGTTCGTGCTTTTATAGAACGAAGGTTAAAAAAGTGCGGTCGGCTACTTTCTTAAGATTGTGCCAAGCTTTGCCTGCTAAATTGTAAGGCAAATTGTCGCAATTGTTCGTTAAACATTTCGACATTTTCCATATTGGCCATGTGGCCCGCACAAGGTATTATTTCAACCCGTGCGTCTTTTAATTGTTGGTACATGTGCCACGATGATTCGGGTGGTGTAATGCTGTCTTCTTTGCCCACCATAATTAATACCGGCACCGCTATTTGCGACAAGGTATTGGTCATATCGTAGCGCGATGAAAGGGCCCTTAGGGTTTTGTAAATTGTTTGCTCAGCGGTATTCAATATCATGTAATTCACTGCTGCTACCGATTCGGCTATAAAAATAAACGATTCGGCTGTGAACAATTGGCGGATGCTTTCGCTGGCATACTGCGCCAACCCTTGTTGTTGTATTTTTTCAATTTTTTTAAATCTTCCCATGCTTATTTCGGGTGTGTCTGATATGCTTTGTGTGTCGCACAATACCAGTCCCTCAAACCTATCCGGAAATCTGTTGATGGCATTCAAAGCGATGTAACCCCCCATAGACATGCCGCATACAATTACTTTTTCTAAATGCAAGGCGTCCATAAATGCTATTAAATCGCTGGCAAATAAATTCATGCTAAAATCGGTATCGCCTCCTTCTGATTGTCCAAACCCGCGAATATCATAGGCAATTACTCTGAAGTCATCGCTTAGCGATTCCAGCTGATGGCTCCACATGCCTTTATTCAGTGGAAAACCGTGTATGAAAAGTAAAACCGGCTTTCCGGTTGAACCGAAGTCGTTATAACTAATGCTTAGTTGATTGATTGTAATCTGTTGTCCGGTATTGCTGACGGGTGCTAAGGCTGTAGGGGCGTGTTTTATGGATATCATGGTAATGGGAGCGTGTATTTTACTCTTATTTGAAAGTTCTACAAATTTGGCACATTGCGAATTGTTTAGTTTACAAAAAAGTATCAATTTGTTGCATATTTCACACCTGAGTACGAATGGATGCAGCAATAATGAATATCACTTTTATCAATACCACACCCCGTTTTTTTAATGTATTTTTGCGGCATTAATTTTTCTTGTGAGTCATTCAACCCAACAATTAGACCGTGTTGTTATAAAATTTGCAGGCGATAGTGGTGATGGTATACAGTTAACAGGCAGTCAGTTTGCAGAAACTACCGCTCTGTTTGGCAACGATATCGCTACGTTTCCCGATTTTCCGGCCGAAATACGCGCCCCTATAGGCACTGTGCCAGGTGTTTCGGGCTTTCAGCTGCACTTTGGCAATACCCACATATTTACTCCCGGTGATGAGTTTGATGTGCTGGTAGCACTTAACGCTGCTGCGCTTAAAACCAATCTTAAATCGCTCAAAAAAAACGGGATCATCATAGTCAATAACGATGGTTTCGATTCTAAAAACCTGCGTCTTGCCAATATTCCTGAAACAGATAATCCGTTGAAAAACGGGAGCCTCGACAGCTATCAGGTATTTGCCATCGATATTACCAAACTCACTAAATTGGCTGTAGCTGAATTTGGTTTGGGCAATAAAGAAGCTGAGCGTTGCAAAAACATGTATGTGCTGGGACTGGTGTACTGGTTGTACAACCGCAATCCTGAAAAAACCATACAGTTTATCCGCAGCCGATTTGCCAAACAACCTGCTGTGGCCGAGGCCAATATCAAGGCCTTGCAAGCCGGCTTTAACTATGGCGATACCACCGAAACATTTGCTGTGCAATACAGCGTGGCCGAGGCGCCTACTGCTCCCGGTGTTTACCGCAGTATCAATGGCAACCAGGCCACTGCATTAGGTTTGCTGGCTGCTTCTGTTAATACAGGGTTACCACTGTTTTTAGGCACTTACCCCATTACCCCTGCTTCAGATATTTTACACGAACTATCCAAATACAAAGGCTATAATGTTTACAGTTTTCAGGCCGAAGATGAGATAGCCGGTGTGTGTGCAGCCATTGGTGCTGCTTATGGCGGCTCTATTGGTGTTACCACCAGCTCAGGACCGGGCATCGCATTGAAAACAGAGGCCATTGGTTTGGCCACCATGTTGGAACTGCCTTTGGTCATCTGCAATATTCAACGCGGTGGCCCTTCAACAGGCCTGCCTACTAAAACAGAACAGGCTGATTTGCTACAGGCCATGTACGGTCGCAATGGCGAATGCCCTGTGGTGGTAATAGCCCCTGCTACCCATTCCGATTGTTATGAAATGGCTTACCAGGCTGTTAAAATAGCTATGGAACACACCGTGCCGGTCATGTTTTTGAGCGATGGTTTTATCGCCAATGGTGCCGAGCCATGGCATATTAAAAACATTGAGTCATTACCTCCTATTCAATCGCGCTTTATAACAGCTGCTGCCGATACGGATTATAGGCCTTATGAAAGAAATGAAAACCTGTCGCGCAATATTGCCGTGCCGGGTGTTAAAGGCATGGAACACCGCATAGGTGGCCTTGAAAAAGAACACATAACAGGCAATATCAGTTACGATGCAGCCAACCACGAATTCATGGTAAAAACCCGTGCTAAAAAAGTGGAGTTAGTGGCTGATATACTGCCCTTGCAAACCTTTGAATATGGCAATGCATCTTCCAAATTGCTGATCATCGGTTGGGGTAGCACCTATGGTACCATCTCTTCGGCTGTAAGCGAATTGCAGACTGAAGGACATGATGTGGCCTATACCCATTTGAAATACATTAACCCTTTGCCAAAAAACTTTAGCGACCTGATCAAAGGATTCGATAAGGTAATGGTGGCTGAATTAAACAGTGGACAACTCATTAAAATAATTCGCGACAAATTCCTGAAAGATGCCAAGGGTATCAACAAAATTCAGGGTCAGCCATTTATGGTAAAAGAAATAAAGGCTGAAATATTAAACTATTTACAATAATGCACTCTTTAGAACCTGTAGAAATATTTAACGCCAAGGATTTGGAAACCGACCAGGAAGTGCGCTGGTGCCCAGGCTGTGGCGACTATTCCATACTGAACAGTATGAAAAAAATACTGCCTGAACTGGGTAGACCACGACACGAATTTGTGTTTGTCTCAGGCATTGGTTGTTCATCGCGTTTTCCTTATTACATGCACACTTATGGCATGCACTCTATTCATGGTCGTGCGGCCTCTATTGCTACCGGTCTTAAAACATCCCGCCCTGAACTAAGTGTGTGGATGATTACCGGTGATGGCGACAGCCTAAGCATCGGTGGCAATCATTTGATTCATACTTTAAGGCGCAATCCTGACATCAATATTTTATTGTTTAACAACCAGATTTACGGCTTAACAAAGGGTCAGTTTTCACCCACTAGCGAAGAGGGAAAAATAACAAAATCTTCTCCTGTCGGCACAGTGGATCATCCGTTTAATCCCCTGGCCCTGGCCTTGGGTGCTAATGCTACCTTCATTGCACGTACTACAGATAAAGATGGTAAACACCAACAGGAAATTTATAAAAGAGCTTATCACCACAAAGGCACTTCTTTGGTTGAAATTTATCAGAACTGCAATGTGTTTAACGATGGCGCATTTGAAATATTTACAGATAAAGGCACTAAACAAGTATCGACTTTATACTTGGAACACGGCAAACCCATGATATTCGACAATGGCAACAAGGGCATTAAACTGGATGGCTTAAAACCTGTAGTCATTGATTTAACCATTCATTCAGCGGATGAATGCCTGGTGCATGATGAAACCGATAAGATGAAAGCTTTTATCATCAATTCATTTTTTGATGATGTAGAATTGCCCCGTCCTTTTGGTATTATTTATATCAATAACGGTGTGTCAACATTCGATGATGCGATGAATGCACAATTGCAACACTATAAGATTGAAGATAAAAAAGCAGCCTTTAATGAGTTGCTGAAAACCAAATCTTATTGGGAGGTGAAATAAGTATTAATACCCGTATTCCTTTTGTACTATTGCCTTTTCAGCAATTCCTCTTACCTTTGGCATGGTTTATGAATACTTTATGACATGGTAAATGTTTTTTTAATATCGCTCGTTACTTCAGTATCTGCGTTAATCAGCGGAGGTACTGCCGATAAAATTGCTGTCGCCCTTCAATCCGGTAACACTACTGAATTGGCTGCTATGTTCAATTCAAGCATTGAGTTGGTAACACCTTCTACATCGAATGTGTATGCCAAAGATCAGGCAAAGATTGTATTGGATAATTTTTTTAAATTACATGCTCCAACCAAAGCGGTACTTACCCACCAAACCAATGGCAGTCAATCCTCCATGCTCATTTTCGACCTTACTACTAAAACAGGAAACTTTCGTGTAACGGTACACGCCAATACGGCCAATGGTGGTTTTGTGATTAATGAGTTCAAAATTCAGTAAGCCACTTCCAAATATTTTTATTTCGCTGTTGTTTTTGTAACTAAATTTGCCTGCTTTTTAATTCATGCTACAGGCCATCAAAGACATCAGTCAACACCCCGCAGTTTTAGACATCATTAACAGAGCGCTGGCTGAAGACATAGGCAGTGGTGACTACTCTTCCCTGTCTTGTATTGCCAACGACCATCAGGCGACTGCTAAATTGATTTTTAAAGACACAGGTATAGCAGCCGGTATGCTCATTGCGCAAACCATTCTGAAACTGAACGATCCTGCCTGTAATATTACTTTGTTTGTAAAAGACGGTGAGGCTGTAAAGTACGGTGACATTGGTTTTGAAGTAAGCGGCAACGCACAAGCGCTTTTAAAAAGTGAAAGGCTGTTGCTCAATATCATGCAGCGATTAAGCGGTATAGCAACTGTAACACATACTGCCGCTGATAAAATAAAAGACTTTCACACCAAGGTGTTGGACACCCGCAAAACAACCCCTAATCTGCGCATACTCGAGAAATGGGCAGTAACAGTAGGCGGTGGGCACAATCACAGAATAGGCTTATACGACATGGTGATGTTGAAAGACAATCACGTGGATGTAGCTGGCGGTGTTGTGCCTGCCATTCAAAAAGCAAAAACTTATTTGGCTGATAACAATCTGTCATTGGGCATAGAAGTGGAAACCCGCAATATGGAAGAGGTTGAGCAGGTAATGTCGCAGTTACCTATACAGCGCATTATGCTCGATAATTTTACACCTGAAAAGGTAAAAGAGGCTGTGGCCATTATCAAAGGCCGATGTGAGACAGAAGCTTCGGGTGGAATAACGCTTTCAAACATTGCTGAGTACGCTGAAGCTGGTGTTGATTTTATTTCTTTGGGTATGCTCACTCATTCTGTTAAAAGTTTAGACATCAGCTTCAAAATCAAGCTTTAATCGAACTTTCGGTATTAACGTTTGAAAAATCCATACATTAGTAGTAATTTTGTATTATGTTTAAAAAATTTACACTCGTTTTGTTGTGTGCTTTGTTCTTCCAGTTTGAGTCAAAAGCACAGTTTTCAGTAGAAGAAGATTCTCTTTATACCAGTGGTTTCGTAGGTGCTAGCAGTTCAGATTTTATCGATTTGTTCGCTCATACCTATATCAATAATCCATCTAAAACTCACCCCGATACAATTGTTTGGGAAAGATTAATAAATAATTTGCCTTCTGCAAATTGGACATCTGCCGTTTGCGATATCAATCTTTGTCATGGTACATCTGTTTCTACTTCAGAGTTTATCTTAGACACTAACTCTAGAAGAGAATTATCATTCCATTTCTATCCAACCATGGATAAGGGTTTAGGAAAAATGGTCGTGCGTTTTTCATACAAATCAAACCCTAGTAGTTACATCGATGTTGTCATTAATTGCCAAGGTTATGCATTAAATATCAATACGCTTAAAAAAGCAAACTTTACTTTATATCCTAATCCTGCCAATGATCAAATCAGCATTACTTCAAAAGTGGCCAATAATGGTGCTTTTAAAATTGTGAATCTGATTGGTGAAACAGTTTTATCAGGTGATTTTGAAAATGGCCAACCCATTGATATTTCTAAGCTAAGCAAAGGCATTTATTGCATTACTGTCAGCAACGGTTCGTCTGTTTCAAGCAGTAAGCTGGTGATAGAATAAGTAATTCCTAACGCTCATATTGAATCGGAATGATAATTTCCGACTCTACAGCTACTCCCTCTTCTTCTGCAAGTTTCAAGTCATTCTTTAAATGTTCTGATAGTCGCGATGATTCGGCCGCTATGGGTGGGTTGCATATTACCCCACGACTCGTTACAAGAAAATTTTAGATGAGGTTTCAGCATAAATCCTTAATCCAAAAGTTTATGAAAAGATGAATCTTTTGGTGAATTAATCGATATTAAACCCTGCTGTGAACACAATATTGGTGGTTCTCACCTGATTAGTAGCAACGGGGTGTTGATTGTTTTCGAGGGTATAGGGGGTGTAGTAATCGGTATAGCCGCTATTAACATATGCCACATCAAATGAGTACTCATCTGTTTTAATCCCAAAACCAAGTGTATAGACATTATTAACCATGCTTCTCATATCAGGGAAAAGATTCTTTTTATACGGGCTTGGGTAGCGTGCATAGCCTGCTCTGATGCGGAATTCATCCTGTATCATCTCAACACCCATTCTCAGATTAAGCACACTGTTGTAGTTTTTAGAAATGTTTCTGTTTTCGCTCAGAAATGCATAGTCCTTTGCAAACAGATTGGCAGTTCCATAATTCACAAACTCTGCATCCAGAGATACAAATCCCATTTCCTTATTGATTAAAGCAAGGCTCACCACCTGACGGGCTGGTGTAGTTATTTTGTATTTATAGCTGGTGGCATTAGTCGAAGTAATTGAGTTTTGTCTTGTCTTGCCTGTTACATCTACTGCACCAAAGTCAAACCTCGGATACAGGGTATATTGATAAGAATCTGTCATATTAAAAACAGTTGGAGAGTGATATGAAAAACCTAATCTCAAATATTCACTAGGAGAAAAAATAAGTCCAATTTTTGCATTAAATCCGAGTCCGTATGTTTTCAGAAACTGGTCCATGGTTACTTTTTTTATATCTTTTGCATTACTTGCTTTTATATCTGTTTCTGTAAAGCTGATGTTTTCAATGTATCGGGCACTTTTTACACCAAGTGCCAATCCCGCCTGGAGTACGTGTCTGTAATTGGCGGCAAAAGAAAAATTATAGTCGTTTAAAGCACCTTTACTAATATTCGATGCCGATTGGTTGACATTAATGGGGGCATTACCATAAGCTGATTTGTATGCAGGTACAGATGAAGATGTATCAGGGTCGATGAGGAATGCATTATAAGCCAGATACTCCAGTGTATAGGGCGACATTTCTTCAGGCCTTAGTCCGCCTCTTGTCCCTCTTTCTGCCCAATCTTGAGTGATGCTATTGCTTGTGTTAGTACCATCGAGTATGGTGCGTTTGTGAAAATTATTTAACCTGTTGATGTTAAATGCAAATACAAAGTTAACAAACCCTGTTGCATATTTTTTTAGATAATCTTCTCCCGGTATATTCACTACCAAACCAATGTTTGGCAAATTAAAGTTGAATTTGTTTTCGCTAAATTCATTCCCTAAAAAAGTGGTTCTGTTTTTAGCATTAAACATAGCTGCACTTAAATACAGTTTACTGGTTCTGTATTTTGCCAATCCTGCGGGGTTTATAGCTGCAGATGACGGGTCAGCACCAACTGCGCCAAAAGCGCCTCCTACAGCAAATGAACGCGCTGTACTCCCTATATTCTCCTGTGAATACCGGATAGCATCTACTTCATTCTGTGCTGATAAAAAATTAAAGGTGAAAAATGTGACTAAAACCAGGGCGTATCTCATTTTGGGGAAATATTGTTGTTGTTAACGCCTTCTTGTGCTGGTGTTTGTGTTGCCGCCTGATGAACCCGAACTCCTTCCGCCAGTGCTACCTGATCCTGAGTTGGATGACCCTGAACTGTTCCACCATCCGCTGCCTGAATTACTGCCCGAATTATTTGATCCGTTATTGTTTGTTCCGGTGTTTGTAGAGCTGTTATTGCCAGAACCTGTGGTTCTATAGCCGCTTGTTTGAGTATTTGTTGAGGGACTGGTTGTACCTGTTCTTCTTCCGTAGTTTGTCCCTGTACCTGTTGTGTTACTATTCGCGTATTGGTTGTAATTGTTGTAATACATTCCTCCGTAACCATAACCTCCACATCCATAAGAACCATATCCATAATAGCTATATGGATTATAATTAAACATATAAGGATTATAAGTATAGTAAGGGTTGTAGTTCATCCAGTTGCCGCCCCAGCCATAGGTATAAAAAGGGTCGGTGTATGGCATTGAGCATCCGTA
Source organism: Bacteroidota bacterium (assembly GCA_040386935.1). Lineage (GTDB taxonomy): Bacteria > Bacteroidota > Bacteroidia > NS11-12g > UBA955 > JABMMZ01. The sequence continues at coordinate 31,968 of JAZKEQ010000074.1, forward strand.
GTAAGGCGAAAATGGACTGTTAAAACCCGATCCGTAATAACCATATGTAAAACCTGCTTGCCAGCCGGTAAACGGATTATAAGTAAGTGTAGGAATAAGTGTGGGTTGATAATTGTTATAGCTAAACCTACTGCTAGAACCAAAATATCTCAATCGATTGGAATAGCTGCCTGAGTAATTATCAGGTGTGCGTTTTTCTGTTGATTGTTGTGCTATTGAAGGTGCTTTGTTATTGCCGCTTTCAGAACTTCCATAAACAATAATGCGTGTATCTGATGGCGTAAAATAAACCTCATCTGTACGACCCTGAATATTCGATTTTTGTTTTACCGTCATACACGAAGCCAACGATATTAAAACTGCCGATATGAAGAATAATTGTTTCATTTGATGGTTTATTTAGCGCAATTGACCCGAAGTAAATACCTTTGCAATTGTAAAGTTACAAAAAATATTCCAATTTTCTATATATGGCGTTCGAAAAAATAAAAAGAAGCGAGAACTACAGTGAGTGGTACAATAATCTGGTGAAAGATGCCGACTTAGCTGAGCATGCTGCCGTTAAGGGCTGTATGGTAATAAAACCTTATGGCTATGCTATTTGGGAAAAAATGCAACAACAATTGGACAAGATGTTCAAGGAAACAGGACACTCCAATGCCTATTTTCCGCTGTTGATCCCTAAGTCTTTTTTCGAAAAAGAAGAAAAAAACGCTGAGGGATTTGCAAAAGAATGTGCTGTTGTTACCCACTACAGATTGAAGGTTGATGAAAATAGAAAAATTATTGTTGATCCTGATGCTAAATTAGAAGAGGAATTAATCATTCGTCCTACAAGCGAAGCCATTATCTGGAACACCTATAAAGGCTGGATACAGAGTTACCGCGACTTGCCAATTTTATTGAACCAATGGGCCAATGTGATGCGTTGGGAAATGCGCACACGTTTGTTTTTGCGCACTTCTGAGTTTTTATGGCAAGAAGGGCATACAGCACATGCTACCGCTGATGAGGCATTGATAGAAACAAAACAGATGTTGGAAGTATATGCTGAATTTTCTGAGACCTTTTTAGGGGTGCCTGTGATCAAGGGTGTTAAAACAGAAAATGAGCGTTTTGCCGGTGCTGTAGAGACATATTGTATAGAAGGTTTGATGCAGGATGGTAAAGCGCTTCAGATGGGTACATCTCACTTTTTAGGTCAGAATTTTGCCAAAGCTTTTGATGTAAAATTTCAGACCAAAGAGGGTAAATTAGAACATGTATGGGCTACCAGTTGGGGTGTATCTACCCGTTTAATGGGCGCTTTAATTATGGCTCACAGCGATGATGAGGGATTGGTTTTACCTCCTAATTTGGCGCCTTTTCAGATTGTGATAGTGCCAATTTATAGAAGTGATGAAGAGCGCATGAAAGTTGAAGCGGCTGCTTTACAAATCAAAAAGAATCTGGAAGCATTGAATATGTCTGTTAAATTTGATAACAGAGACACGCATAAGCCGGGTTATAAATTTGCAGAATGGGAATTGAAAGGTGTGCCTTTGCGTATTGGTATTGGTCCCCGCGATATCGAAAACGGAACAGTAGAATTAGCAAGAAGAGATACCAAAGAAAAGCAGGTTGTTTCTATTGACGGTATCGAAGTTTTTGTGAAAAATTTATTGTCTGAAATACAAGCCGCTATTTATACAAAAGCAAAATCTTTCCGCGATGCCAATATTCATAAAGTGGATACCTGGGATGAATTCCAAAAAATTTTGGAAGAAAAAGGTGGATTTATTTCTGCTCATTGGGATGGTACCGGTGATACTGAAGAAAAAATTAAGCAGTTAACAAAAGCTACCATCCGTTGTATTCCTTTAAACAATGAATTGGAAGCCGGTAAATGTGTGCTTACCGGGAACCCTTCTACTCAAAGGGTATTATTTGCTAAAGCGTATTAATTTTTTTAGAATTGCTCTAAAAATCTCAGATCATTTTCGAACATCTGGCGAATATCTTTAATGCCGTATTTCAACATAGTGATACGGTCTATCCCCATTCCGAAAGCAAATCCTGAGTATTTCTCCGGATCTATTTTACAATTGATCAATACATTGGGATCTACCATACCACATCCTAATATTTCTAACCAACCTGTGCCTTTTGTGAGCCTGTAATCCTGTTCTGTTGCTGTTCCTAAATATATATCCATTTCAGCACTGGGTTCTGTAAAAGGAAAATAAGAAGGGCGAAAACGAATTTCTCTTTCTCCAAAAAATTGTGATACAAAATAATAAAGCGTTTGCTTGAGATCTGCGAAGCTTACTCCTTCATCTATATATAATCCCTCTATTTGATGAAAAAAGCAGTTAGAACGCGCAGAAACTGCCTCATTTCTAAAAACTCTACCAGGCATTAATGATCGTATGGGCGGTATGGTCGTTTCCATTAATCTCACCTGCACACTACTTGTATGTGTTCTAAGCGCATATTTTTCTTCTGAATTACTGTCAATAAAGAAAGTATCCTGCATATCTCTGGCCGGGTGATTTTCCGGGAAATTTAGGGCTGAAAAATTATGCCAATCATCTTCTATTTCAGGTCCTTTTGCTACAGAAAATCCTATAGATTCAAATATCTGCAAAATGTCGTTTTTTACAGCTGTTATCGGGTGAGTATGTCCTGTTTTAAAAGCATTTACAGTAAGAGTAAAATCTTGTTCTTTTTGATTATTTTTTGATGATGAAAATAAATTTTTAGCTTCCTCAAATTTACTTTCTATTTCTTGCCTCACAATATTTAATTGCTGTCCGATGTGTTTTTTTTCTGCTCCTGATATCAGTTTAAAAGCGTCAAACAATTCTGACAACTCTCCTTTTTTTGATAAAAATTTTAATCGGTAATTTTCTAGTGTTTCTGAATTACTGATATTAAATTCTTTTATCTTTTCTTTTAACTGATTTATCTTTTCAATCATTCTACAAAAGTATTTTAATTTTTAGTATTTCGGTTCTAAGGTTTTAAACGGTTCCAAGATTAATAAATATCTTTTAAATAAATATATAGTATTAATACAGCTCTGTTAATATCGTGGTAACTCTTATTTTTTAGATTTTTTTTATTCAATATTAAAAGAGACCACCACTTATTTAACATTTTATTAAGGTATATTAGCATTGGTATTACTAGGTTTATTATGTCTTTACACAATTTATTCAAATTGTTAATACTTTATTTATTTATAAATGTAATTGTAAATAACCCCTACTTTTTTTTCTATTTATCCTTAATTTTAGAATGATATTAACGCCACTTTTTTTAAATATTACAAATTTTACAATGTCTGTATTTTATACATGACAATGTTATCTATTTTGTGTATTTCTTTATTGAAAAACAACCTCAAAAACCTCATCCCAGTTAGGTTTTAATACAAAACTTTTATGTATATTAAAAGCATCAGATCTTCTTAAATTTTGAATATCAAATGAAGTATTTTTAAATAAAGTTGTACCTAATATTAACATTTCATAATCTCCAGGTAATAAATAAAATATTTGGTCTTTTTTTAAGTCTATTTTCTTCACTAAGACTATTTTATTATCCTTCATTAAATAGATTATAATAGGCTCCTTATAGGCCGTAGTTTTTAATTTTAGCGTACTGATATCTTTTGAGTTTAGATATCCTTTTATTTTAGAATAAAATTTAACAGAATCCTTCCCGTAATAGAAAATAAAATTTATTGAATCTCTTTTTTCCTTTGTATTTAAATAGAAATAATTTTCATCCTCTTTTACCGTTATATTATCAGTAATTTTTAAACCGGTAATACCACATTTATCTATAATTATTTGGTAATCTTTTTGGTTATAAATTCCTTTTATTTTATCACTTATTTTATCACTTAATTCCTTTGCTAAATTTAGATCAGGAAGGGTATCCTTTTTAGAAGTATAAAATAACGAAGAGTCTTTATCTATATAGATTACAGGATAATCCGGATAAGTAGAAATATCATTTATTGATTTATAAATTTTTATAAAATTATTGTATTTTTTTTCCTTTTTATTTGATGCGTCAATCCATTCATTTAGTTGTATGTTTCTTTCTGAATTAATCAATGTAGTATCATAGTAAATAGGTTCAAATTCATCCGGTAAATTATCATTATTATTATCGGTAAAAATCCAAGAGAAATAAGGTTTTTCATTTAAACCATTAACAGATATTTTTTCATTATTTAATGAGTATAAATACTCAAATTTTAGAGATTTTAACGAATCAAATTTTTTTGTACTTAATCCTATTTTTAACCCTTTATAATGATCGTAATTTTCAATTTTATAAGTGATGAAGTTTGTGTCAATTGCATTACCGGTTGAAAAAATATAATTGAAAGAATATTTATTACCCTCATGCGTATCCTTTATACCATTATCTATCTTAAAGCTGTAAGTAGTATTGGGGTGTAATGCACTGTCAAGTTTTATTATAATTGACTTTCCCTCTGTTTTGCTTGATATTGTAGTATGCTTAGGTTGTAAAGAAATATTGAGATAAGGATCATTCAATTCTACATGCTCATCAAAAGTTAATTTAATAACGTTTTCTTTAAAATTAAGGGTGTTTAAATTGGATTTTAAAAGTACAGGTGCAGTTTCGTCTTTAGCGCCACCGGTAGGCGTTTCCATATTTGCACACGATGCAAAAAAACATGAAATTAAAGCTAAAATAAAACGATTTCTCATCTGCCCAAATGTACCAATAAAACAGAAATATCTGCAGGAGAAACACCGCTTATTCTTGATGCTTGTCCTATACTTTCAGGTTTTTGCTTTTGTAACTTCTCTCTGCCTTCTAAAGAAAGGGATGATATTTTTTGATAATCGAAATCTGTACTGATTCTCATGCTATCCAAGCGTATCAATTTCTCTGCCAATAATTTTTCTTTGTCTATATAGCCTTGATATTTGATTAATATTTCCACTTCTTCTAATATTTCTCTGTCCTTTGTTTCTAATTCTGATACAACAGCAAATAAATCTTTAATAGTTACTTGAGGACGCAACAGAATTTTGTCCAATTTTACTTTTTGTATAATTTCAGCAGAATCCAAATCTTTTAACAGTGGATTGATAAGTTCCGGCTCTATTGAATAATTTTCTATAAATGATTTTAAATCAGATACTTGATTGTTTTTTATTTCAAGCTCTTTCAAACGCTTATCTGAAGCCAAACCAATCTCATGACCTAAAGG
>JAZKEQ010000075.1:0-19207 GCA_040386935.1 Bacteroidota bacterium
TGAATCCGTAGCGGTTCAGTAAGCCTATAAAAGCTTTGATGGCAATTACTGCTACAATAAATGCAACCACATTACCAATGGCCAGATGTTTGATTTCTTCGCTGCTAATGCCGTTAGCTTTGATGTATTTTAAGAGTTTATAGCCTGTTGCCGCTGCCATAGTAGGGACGGCCAGAAAGAATGAAAACTCAGCCGCCTGTTGACGCGATAAAGTTTGTTGTAATCCACCGAAGATAGTGGCACCACTGCGCGACACACCGGGAATCAAAGCTAAAATTTGAAAAGCGCCAATTTTAAGTGCTTGTAGGTAGGTAATCTCCTGTTCTTCTTTTGCATTGTTTTCAAACCATTTATCAGTAAATAATAAAATAACACCACCCAACACAAGTGCAATAGCTACTGTCATAGGGCTTTCCAGCATTTCATCAATCACATCATTGAATAAAAAACCAATAACGGCTGCCGGAATAAAGGCGACAAAGAGTTTGTAATAAAAATCAAAGGATTTGAAGAAGCGTTTCCAATACAATACAATAACCGCCATAATTGCGCCTAATTGTATGGCTACAGTATAAAGTTTAATGAATTCCGATTGCTGAATTTTTAACAGCCATTCGGCAATAATCATGTGGCCTGTTGAAGACACCGGTAAATACTCGGTTAGCCCTTCTACAATGGCAATGATAATGGATTCAATAAGTGTCAAACGAGGAGATTAGTCTTCTTTTTTTTCTGAAGCTTGTTTAGGTGTGTATAGAATAGAGAATACACCCAATGCAAAACCAAAAATAACAATTAATGGTGCAACTGTAATTTTAATAGGTGCATCAAATGGCAAATCGTCACCGCTACCCATTACGGTAAAACCGATAACCAATACCAATACACTTGCTATTAACAGCAAATAGTTTTCTTTTTTAAACACCATAAAATTATTCACGGTCTTTTTTTCAGTCTGTCTTGCTGCGGTTCTTCCTTTATTTGTTACTGTTGCCATAACTAGTATAATTGTTCAATTTTTAATTTTAAGTATCTTTTGGTAGAGAATAATACACTTACCAATACGATTACAATTGCCAAAACTAATAAAAAACCTGCTAATAATGCATATTTGGGCCAAAAAATTTGCCAGTTATTCGACTGAAGTGTTGATTCTGTCAGATAAACGATGCCTGATAAAAGGCTCAGGGCAATACCTGTGGCCACCAATGCATAGGTGAGATACATGCCTATAAAAGGCTTGATAATGAACCAGTCGGAAGCCCCCACGTATTGCATGCTTTTGATAATGAATCTTCGGGCAAACATATTGAGACGCACTGTGCTGTTGATCAAAACAATGGCAATTATAAGCAATATCAATGCAATTGCAGCCAATACCAGTTCTATGGTTTTGAAGTTTTTATTAATTTGAGTCAATAAATTTTTACCTAAATCGTCTTTGGCAAATACCACATCATCAATTTGGGGCATCTGCTTAAGGGTTTTTACCACTGCGTTCATCTTTAGCTCATCTGCCGCATCGGGTGTCAAATGCAATTCAAGGCTATGCGGAAAAGGGTTATATCCCAATGTTTTGATAAAGTCGTTACCGGTTCTTGCAATCTCTTTGCGTGCCGCTATTTCCCTGTCAACAAAAACTGATGAGGTAACATAGGGCAAATGTTTGATCTGGTCTTCAGTTTTTCTGGCATCCTCAGTTGAGGTTTCTATCTTAAAAAAGACAAATACTTCGAAGTTATTTCTGTAAAATGATGACAGATGATTAGCAAATATGCTGATGATACCTGTTAGTCCTACAATAAATAGTACCAGTGCCATACTGATAATGGTCGGCCAAAAGGAGGTGCGTTTTTTATAGGTTGGTGTTGAATCCAAAATGAAGGGTGCAATTTACATCAGCCCAAAGGTATTACCAAACATTTGGTGTATAAGAGTTTCCACAGCGGGGTTGCGAGTGTTGCAATTGTTTGAAATGGATGGTTCAGAACATAAATTTTAATTTACTAAACGTGTTACAATTTCAATATTTTTGCAGTTCTTTAAATCATGGCAGGATATAATTTTAATGAGATTGAAAAAAACTGGCAACAGTATTGGGCACAAAAGGCGACTTTTAAAGCTGACAATAACAGCACGCAGCCTAAGTACTATGTGCTTGATATGTTTCCCTACCCAAGCGGTGCGGGTTTGCATGTGGGTCATCCTTTGGGTTATATCGCCAGTGATATTGTAACGCGATACAAGCGCCACAAGGGTTTCAATGTATTGCATCCCATGGGATATGATGCATTTGGATTGCCGGCTGAGCAGTACGCCATTCAAACCGGGCAGCATCCGGCAGTAACCACTGAAGAGAACATTGGCCGATACAGAGAACAACTGGATAAAATTGGTTTTTCATTCGATTGGAGCAGAGAAGTGCGAACAAGTGATGAGGCTTATTACAAATGGACCCAATGGATTTTTATACAATTATTCAATTCGTGGTTTAACAAATCAACAGGTAAAGCATCACCTATCAGCGAATTAATTGCATTGTTTGAAGCATCAGGAAACGCAAGTATTGATGCTGCATGTGATGAGACAAAAATATTTACTGCAGAAGAATGGAAAACTTATTCTGAGCAAGATCAACATAAAATATTGTTGAATTACCGCCTGGCATTTTTAAGTGAAGCAATGGTGAACTGGTGCCCTGAACTAGGAACGGTATTGGCCAATGATGAAGTAAAAGATGGGGTGAGCGAACGCGGAGGTTATCCTGTAGAACGCAAATTGATGACACAGTGGAGTCTGCGCATTTCAGCTTATTCTGAGCGATTGTTGCAGGGGTTGGATACATTGGAGTGGAGTGATAGCATTAAGGAAGCGCAGCGAAACTGGATTGGAAAGAGTGAAGGTACATCGCTTACTTTCGAAGCTGGTGATGATTCTATAGAAGTTTTCACAACCCGTCCTGATACCATTTTTGGTGTATCGTTTTTAACACTTGCACCGGAGCATGAATTGGTAAATAAGCTAACAACACCCGATAGAAAAGCAGCAGTAGACGCCTATGTCACCATGGCTAAGAACCGCAGCGAACGCGAGCGTATGGCCGATGTTAAAACCATTAGCGGGGAATTTACAGGGGCTTATGCCAAGCATCCTTTTACCGGTACACCAATTCCTATTTGGATTGGCGATTATGTATTGGCAGGTTATGGTACCGGTGCTGTAATGGCCGTACCGGGACATGATAGCAGAGATTATGCTTTTGCGAAACATTTCAACCTTCCAATAATTGAAGTGGTGAGTGGAGGTGATTTATCTATTGAATCATACGATGCCAAAGAAGGTGTGTTGGTTAATTCAGATTTTTTAAATGGACTGGATGTTAAATCAGCCATTAAAACAGCGATTAAAAAAATAGAAGCAGAAGGATTGGGAAAAGGCAAAACAAATTACCGTTTGCGCGATGCTGTATTTGGCCGTCAGCGCTACTGGGGCGAGCCAATTCCGATGTATTCGAAAGATGGTATTCCATATCCTGTAGCAGAAAAAGATTTGCCGATAGCATTGCCTGAGATTGATAAATTTTTGCCAACTGAAACAGGTGAACCGCCATTGGCCAGAGCAAAAGACTGGACCTATAACGGCTATCCTTTGGAAACAACAACAATGCCGGGATGGGCAGGTTCTTCGTGGTATTATCTGCGCTATATGGATCCGCACAATGACAAAGAACTTGCTTCTGAAGGAGCAATCAACTACTGGCAGCAGGTCGATCTGTACATAGGTGGCAGCGAGCATGCAGTTGGGCATTTATTGTATTCCCGTTTCTGGTGCAAGTTTTTAAATGATATCGGTAAAGTGCCTTTTGATGAACCGTTTAAAAAACTGGTGAATCAGGGGATGATACAAGGAACTTCGTGTTTGGTATATCGCGTTAGCAATGAAAAGAAAATTGTATCAGCGGGTTTAAAAAATCAGTATGATACAACTGCTATCCATATTGATGTCAACATCGTCAATAATACAATTGTTGATATTGAAAAATTGAAAGAGTGGCGTCCATCTGAATTTGCAGATGCTGATTATGAATTGGAAGATGGTAAATTGATTTGTGATAATGAGGTTGGAAAGATGTCAAAGCGTTGGCATAATGTTGTAAATCCTGATACTATCTGCCAGCAATACGGAGCAGATACATTGCGCCTGTACGAAATGTTCTTAGGTCCATTGCAGGATGCCAAGCCATGGAGCACCCAAGGCATAGAAGGTGTTTTGCGTTTTCTGAGAAAAGCATGGCGCCTGTTTCACAACAATACAGAGGAAAATTTCCAATTATCGGATGAAGCTGCAACTAAAGCAGAATTAAAAATATTGCACCGCACCATTAAGAAAGCCACTGAGGATATTGATAATTTCAGTTTCAACACCAGTGTCAGTGCTTTTATGGTTTGCGTGAATGAATTGCAGGAATTAAAATGCAATAAGCGCGAAATATTGGAGCCTTTCATTGTTTTGTTATCACCCTACGCACCACATATTGCTGAAGAGTTGTGGAAGTTGTGCGGTCATCAGGAAAGTATTGCTAAAGCAACATGGCCTGTTTTTAATCCTGAGCATTTGATTGAGAACGAATTTAACTACCCAATTTCTTTCAATGGCAAAGTAAGATTCAATCTTAATTTTGCGTTGGATATGGATGTTAAAGTTGTTGAACAGCAAGTGATAGCAAACGAACAGACACAAAAATACCTGGAGGGAAATGCACCTAAAAAGGTAATAGTTGTTAAAGGAAGAATAGTCAACATAGTTGTCTAATTTTTCACCTGCATATTTTTTTATCATTTACTTTTATTTCACTGTTTACATAACGGACATTGAATATTTTTTAAAACCCTATTTTTTCACTAGGTTTGAATATTCATACCATGAAAAAAATCATACTTTTCGGCTTTGGTTTAATCACTTGCATGGGTGCTGTTTTTTATTTGACCCATTCCAATGAAATTGCTGTCAATAGTTACTCTGAAGAAAATACAGAGTATAACGCTCAAGCAGTCGAATACGCCTATTACAAACGCCTATTGGCCGATCCGGCAACAGGTGAAATGCCACCTCATATTCACAATAGGGAATTGGCTTATTCGCAATTATTGCCGTATCAAAGTGATATTAAGCGTTCCGAAAAATGGATACAAAGAGGGCCTGATAATTTGGGTGGCCGAACCAGGGCCATTGGTATCAATCTCGACAATGTGAATGAGATATTGGCAGGTGCTGCAACAGGCGGTATTTTTAAGTCGACTGATGGTGGTAAAACATGGAATAAAATGGTTTGTCCATTGTACAGCATTACCTGTATGGTGCAGGATCAGCGACTGGGAAAGCGCAATATATGGTATGCCGGTACCGGAGAATTGAGCGGTAGCAGTGGCAGTGGAGCAGGCGCTTACCTGTTGGGAGGTGGCATTTTGAAAAGTACCGATGGAGGTAATACATGGACAGTGTTAGCTGCAACAGCAGGAACTAGCACATCAGCATTCGATACTGAATTTGATGGGGTATGGAATATTGTAATAGATACTTCCAATCATGTTCAGGACGAATTATATGCAGCCACCTACGCATCCATCTACAAATCAATAAATGGCGGCACAACCTGGCAAATAAAACGCTCGGGTTCAGGCTCAGCCTCTTACTATACAGATGTGGCCATTACTTCAAAGGGTATTGTATATGCCACACTCAGCAGCGAGAGTTCACAAAAAGGAATATGGCGCAGCACCGATGGCGACCAATGGGTAAAAATCAATCCAACTAATTTTCCTGCTACATTTGGAAGAATCACTATTGGTATTGCACCTTCTGATGAGAATCAAGTCTATTTTATGGCAGCAGTTACCACTAATTCAGGATTAAAAAGCACCAACTTTCAGGGTGTTGATGAGTGGAACAGTTTATGGAAATACAACTACCTGTCGGGCAATGGTTCGGCTACCGGAGGTGAATGGTTTGACAGAAGTGCTAATCTGCCTGCAAAAGGCGGTGACTTCGGTTATTTCAGTACCCAGGGGGGCTATGATTTATATGTAAGGGTAAAGCCGGATAATCCCAATGTGGTATTTATTGGGTGTACCAATTTGTGGCGCAGTACGGATGGATTTACAAGTACCAATAACACCGATTGGATTGGTGGTTATGCGGTGAATACAGTAAGACCGAATTATCAAATGTATGCGAATCACCATCCCGATCAGCATAATTTTATTTTTCATCCGGGCAGTGTCAGTAAAGTATACAGCACCCATGATGGTGGTATCAGTTATACCAATGATGTGATGGCTGCTAACGTTCAGTGGGAAGCAAAAAACGACCGCTATATTACTTCACAATTTTATACAGTTGCCATCGATCATTCAAAAATGTTTGACCACAAAGTAATAGGTGGCTTGCAGGATAACGGTACACACTTTATCAATCAATACGGATTAGGCGCTTGGCACATGTCTATGAGTTCTGATGGTTCTTTCTGCACTATTAAAAATAACAGCAACGAAATTTATGCCAGTACACAGCAGGGGAGAATAGTACATCTTGAAGTTGATAATATAGGGCGATCAGTCAAATATGCAAGAATAGATCCTTCCCAACTGTATCGCAGTGATTACGATTTTATTAATCCATTCAGCATTGATCCTAACGATCAAAAAATTCTGTATCTGCCGGCTAAACGCAGATTATTCAGAAATACAGACATTGATGCCAGGCCATTGACAACAGACTATGACAGTACCCGTTGGACAACACCATTATGGGAAGAGATGACCCAATGTATACCACCAACTGGGAGTGAATTTTCAGCCATAACGGTTTCTAAAATTCAAAAAAATGTACTGTATTACGCAACAAGTACAGGCAATATATACCGCGTTCGCAATGCGAATAGTGGCCAACCTTCGCCTCAGAAAATATCAGGTATCAATTTTGAGTTTGGCAATATCAATTGCATAGCACTCGATCCATTGGATAGCAACAGCATCATGGTGGTGTATTCCAACTACGGTATCAGAAGTTTATTTCACACACAAAATGGTGGTGTCAGTTGGCAGAATGTATCGGGTAATCTGGAACAAAATATTACAGGTACAGGTGATGGACCAAGTTGCAGATGGGCTGCAGTAATGCCGCTTTCAGATGGCAAACGCTCGTGGTTTGTAGGAACCAGCACCGGCTTATATGCCACCACACACTTAACAGATAGTCCAACTGTATGGATTAAACAATCACCAGAAGGGATAGGATCATCTATCGTAACAATGATAGAAACACGACCTGAAGATTATTATCTTGTAGCAGCAACACACGGAGCCGGTATGTACAGTGCCAATATTTCAAGTGAATGGCAGACAACTTCAATACAGGCCATAAAAGCGACTGGTAAATTTGAATTCAGTGTGTATCCTAATCCTGTCAGCAATGGTTCAATAGGGGTTGTTTTTACTCAACCAATTGCGGTAGTTCCAAACTTTACACTTTACAATATCAATGGACAAAAGCAGGCTGTTGCAATTGATGGCAATTACCTTTCAACGGCTAATTCCATGCGCTTAAAAACAAATACTTTAGCACCGGGTATCTATTGGCTTGTTGTGCAGCAAGGGCAACAAAGCAGCACACAAAAGATTATAGTTTTAAAGTAAGCAATGTATTAGTTGCAGCGTTTTTCGGATAGAGATTGTCTAATTCTGTATAACCATTATTTTTAAAATGCACAGGAAGTTGTTATTGTTTTTATTTATCATCAGTTGTTTTGCAGGAAATACCATTAGCAAAGTAAAGCACCATGCTGTTAAAAAGAATAATAAATATTGCTTTTCTTCTATTGTCAATTTTAAAGAAAACAAGCTGGGATTCTCAATTAAACTGGCGGAAAGAGAGGAAACTTTTTCTGTTACAAAAAAAGACAGTTCAATGGTCAATGCCCTCTATAAATCTTATAAAAGTAAGATGCCGGTATATGTTTTTTTTAAAGGCGATACGATTACGAAAGTGCGATTTCCTAGTCGTAAGCAATACATGGTGTTTTATGAAAAGCTGATTAAGCAGCCTTCTTAATTTTAGAAGCGATAAGCAGCAATTAGTTTAATCAAACGCGGACTGCCGGGAGTAAAGTGGATCTCATTAATGGCATTCATTTCATCCTTTAATCGGCTTTCTGTTGCAAACTGCGCTTCTTTCCATTTAATATTAAAAATATTTTCAAAAGTAAAACCCAATTGATAGTTTTTATAATTGTAGTTCAATACAGCATCAGTTAAGAAATAGCCTTGAGCTATGATGGTATTATCTTCAATAGCGGCTCTGTTGCCCATGTATCTGTAGCGAATACTTCCATTCAAGCCATTGTCGCTTTTGTAAGTAACACCACCAATACTTGTGAATTTTGGAGCAAGAGGAATTCGATTGGCATCTTTTGGCGCATCTCTTAACCAGCCTTCATTCAGGTTAATATCAGCATCAATAAACAGGTGTTTAGTAAGCTGCCAGCGTGCGCCAAGATCAATACCTACTCTGCGGGTTCTACCTGTAGCTTCAACAATTCCTTCATCACCAACATATACCAACTCACTCTGCAAATCCATGTGCCAAATAGCCACATTCAGTAAAAGTTTTTTGTTAGTTTTAATCAATGCACTGATTTCATTTCCAAATGCTCTGGCCAGGGTATTGTCAAGCTTTCCAACTATTACGGCTCTTGCATCATTTGAGTGAAATCCATAGCCTGATTTAATGAACAATTGCAACTTGTTATTAGGTGTATATATCAGATTTATTTTAGGACTTACAATTGCCTTTACTACATTGCCCGAAACAGAATCTATGGTTTGATTTTTAAAGTTGAAGTTATAAATATCGGCTCTTACACCTGTGTTTATTTTTAGGTGATCAGTTACAGCATATACCTCATCTGCATAGAACCATGTGTTCAATTGATTGAGTGTGCCATTCACTATAGTATTGATGAACTGACGCTTTACAGTGTGATTCAGTTGTATATCAGCATGGTCGTAACGGAAACCCGAACCAAATGTAGAAACGAGTTGTCTGTCGGCTACAAAATGATTGATTTGAAGCGAAGAATTATAACCTGCCAGATGTCTGTGATCGCTTTGAAATATTTGATCACCATTGATGCTGTCGTGAAGGAAGAAAGTAAAGTTTGAAAACAAATTGAAATTATAGCGACTGTAATACAATTGATTTTTATACAATTTATTGCCTCTTTTTCTTTCGTGTTGCAGATTGAAATTTGTTCTGTCTGTATTACCACCTTCTGTTGGGTCGATGCTGCCAAATCGCGATATACTGCCATCTTCCACCTTGCGGTCGGGTATCTGACCAGAGGCATCCCATTGGCTTTTAAAGGTTGATAAAGTAATGTTTAACTTATCACCATTGTTTAATATCCCTGTATATTTTGTAAAGAGATTAACACGGGTAAAATTTTGTTTAGCAATAAAGTATGAATTAGTAAATCGATACTCACCAGCTATATAAAGATTTTCATTTTTTGAGGAGAGAAAATGTTTTTTATCCAGTAAGTTGAACATGGCCAATAATCTTCTGGTATCATAGGATCCATATTCAGCCTTGATGATATTTTTATCCAATCGAGATAAAGTTTTAAACTCACCTGAACCGGCTGTAGCTAGGTCGCCATAGCGCGTAGTATGCGGCCCTTTATTGACCTCAAGTTCCTTTACAGTTTCAGGAATTAGAAAGTGCAGATCAGCATAGCCTTGTCCATGGGCATGCGAAGGCATATTCACCGGAATACCATCTACAGTAATGGCGAAATCTGTTCCATGGTCGATGTCGAATCCTCTGAGAAAAATTTGCTCTGCTTTGCCTCCACCAGCGTGTTGTGCAATGAATAAACCCGGGACCAATCGCAATAAATCCTGAGATGATGAAACCGGTCGCAATTGGCGGTCCAGTTTATTCAGGTCAATGGCTTTATTGGTTGCCTGAGTCGACAGCAATACATTTTTTAGTTCAAGTATATTGGGCGTGAGCACAATGATTATTTCAGTTGTCGTTTCATTTGAAATTTTAACTACGGAAGTTTGTTCGAAATAACCTGTTTTTGAAATTGTAATGGTGTAATTACCGTTTGGAATGTTATTAATTTCAAATTTTCCAAATGTATCTGTCAGGGTTTTGAAATTTGTTTTATTGATGGCAATTAAGGCATCAGATAACCATTCATTATTTGATGAAACAACGCCTTTTAGACTGCCATTGCTTGCTGTAGCAAAGGTTGTAAAAAGCATAAAAAATAATAAGTAAGCGTAATGTTTCACCATATCGGGCATGTTGTAAACCTATATACGATATCAAGTTACTTTTGGATGACTAATTTTATGCAGACGATTAAATTTCTTTCAAGAATGGATTTATTTTCTGGGCTTGAGCCAATAATACTTCACCGCTTTTCTTATTGTTCAGTGCAATCTCAATCATTCCTGCTTTCTTTAATATCATGGCATTTTTAGTGCCCATGCGCAAGGCTACATCCATGTATTTTTTTGCTTCTGCTGAATTGCCTTTTTTGAAATATACCCAAGCCACTACACTGTTGACATCAATGTTTGCAGGACGTCTTTTATATTCTATTTGTGCGTGTTTTAAGGCGTTATCATAATCACCCAATTTAGTGTATACATTGGCCAGTTCAAGGTCCGCATAATGTCCGCTTTGTGCATCTTCATTCAACATGGTGATGACACTTTTATATATTTCAGTTGCTTTAGCTTGATTGCCTTTAGCAGCGTAAGCTTCAGCCATGTTTTCATAAAATGAAAATTCAGGCATACCTTCTATAGCGGTTTCAAAGTATTGAATGGCTTTATCGTATTCACCTCTGGCCAGTGCAATTCTACCCAAAGCATCAGTTGCAAATGCATACGAAGGGCGTTGGGTCAAAACGATGTTTGAAATTTCTTCAGCATGTTCTAAGTCACCTGTATTTTCAAGCAAATGAGACATGGTATTGCCGGCCCATGAAGCTTCTTCTGAACCTGGTAATCCGGCCTGAACTGCCATTTTCATTGCCTCAATAGCAGCTTGGTTGTTGCCATATATTTCTCTGAGATATGAAGCCCTTGAGTACGATTCCAAACCCGGACGCAGTGATTGCATTTTATCAGACATTTTAACTGCTTCATCATAATTGCCTAATTCAACATTTGCATCGCATAATACACCGTAAATAAATGCATTGTCAGGATTGATTGTAACAGCTTTTTTTCCTGTAATAAGTGCATCACTGAAGTGGTGAAGGGAAAGTTGTACAGAAGATTTAAAAGCCAATGCTTCAAAGTTATCTGGAGATTGTTTTAAAACACTATTCAATATTGTTAAAGTAGCAGGATAGTAATAAGGATGTTCACCGGTAATGCGTGCCTCCTGCATATAAAGTTGGGCAAGCATGAGTTTTGATTTTATATCATTGCTGTCGCGTTTTATTTTTTCGCAAATTTCATAGGCTTTATTTTGAACACTTATCCAGTCACCGGCTTTTGCCAGTAATGAATTGCGCTCTTTTAATAGTGCAAACGGAAATGTTGCAGTTGTTTCTTTTGTGTTGGTTTTATTAGCGCTGTTGCAAGAAGTGATTGCAATTACAAGTGCTAAAAATATGGTTGTGATGAATGATTGTTTCATGATGTTTGTTTATTTGATACTGGATGAATATTAAAATAAAGGCGGGCTGATAGATACCCGCCTTTATTGTGTTTTTTAGTTTATTTAGCGATGATCATTTTAACGCTGGTATTGCCATAGCTTGTCGCTATCTGTGCAAAATAAATACCTGCAGGTAAATTGATGGCTTCAAAATCAACGGTTTTAACACCGGCATTTTGTTTTTCGTTTTCAATTAAAGTGGCTACTCTTTTGCCATTAATATCAATCACATCAATGCTCACATTCGTAGCTGAAGACAGATTGTATTTAATGGTTGTTTTGCCATTGAAAGGGTTAGGATAATTGCTTGCGATGATACCTGATTTATTGCCAATGCTTAAACCTTTGATACCTGATGGCAGTGGCGCTGCTGCATACGATGCACCTCTGAAACTTGCCCATGGTTGTTGTACATAAGGGAAGCTCGATTGGAAGGTTGTATCGTTTTTAGTAGGGCCTGCAGTAAAGCTCAATACTTTCACAAGGTTAGCTGTAACAGGACTTCCCATCCCACTGTAATCATCATACCATAAGCCGATTGCTGCTAAAGCCACACCACTTACTGCTTGCAATTCAATGGTTGTCACATCATCTTCAAGTCTTCTGCCGTTAGGGAATCCATCCATGTTAGGGATCATTTGTATGGAAGTATTTTTGTTGTACATGGTATCAGTTAAGCCAAGCACAGCAGCAGATACAATACCCAATGAAGAGAATTGAGGATCGTTTCTAGGTGTTGGTGGCACAGCCATATTCAATCTCAACATATCACCCAAAGTAGGGAGGAAGTTATTGATGAAAGGTTTGCCGGCAGCCAATGGGTTACCATTTTTACCTGTCGCTAATTGATAAGGTGCCAGATTTGGTACACCGGTATAAAATATAGGCAGTAAATCTACAGCACGAGGACTCATAGAATCGGGTAACAGAATGGTTCCGAATATGGCATCATCTAAAGCCGTACCTGCAACAGCAGGCGATCCTTTTAATGACCACAATCCTTTTTTGCCATTTCTAAAATCAAATGCACCTAATGAATTGCTTTGAATTCTCAAATCACTTAATCCCGGAACTGCACCACCAAATTGTGAATCATCCATGTAGAGGGCTAATTCAGGATTGCTGAAATATTTAGCAAATTGTAAATCATTAGCAGGAGTAGTGGCATTCCATTTGTCTTTATCACCAATAGGAATAATGGCTTCGTTGGTCAATGGCATACCTAAACGCGACACCTGAATCCAGTTGCCTGAATAGGTAGGCGTTGTACCATTCGTGTTAAGGGTTGTAATCTCAGGACGGCTTGCAGCTGCCCACACACCAATCACATAATCACCATCTAAAATATTAGCAGCCATGCTTACATCCATGCCATTTTTTTGCAAAGTTGAAATCGGAATTTGTAAAACGATTGAGTGACAATTGAATTTAGCAACACCATCTCTTGATCCGGCAGTTCTAAATCCACCTAAGTCGAATGCACCACCTAGGTCAACAAAGAATGGATCGTCAATAGGTCCACAAAAAGTTTTTTCACCTGAACTGGCATTGGTAATTGCAGCTTGCATTAGGGCACCATAGCTGGCAGCACCTAAACCGGCAGCACCCTGGATTGACCGCGGGCCAATGTTTGCAGGAGGTACAACACCTGCAGCTACAATAGTAGTAAATGACATGCCGCCATTTGTACTGCGCTCCAATTTGTAGGTCGTTTTCAGATTTTGTTTGCCTAGTCTGATGTTAAAAAATGTACTGGCATCTTCATTTATTTTTGTAAATGTAAAACGGTATACAATTTCTGCACCCGGTTTGCTGGCATCATTATCAATAAAAATTTCATAGCGAATATTTTCACCAAAGCTGCTCCAGTTTGGTCCGCCTTGAGGCAATTCAAAAGGGATATAATTGGCAATAATTGTAATTGTATTGGGATTGTCAGGACTTCTGAATGCATATAAGTCGGTATTGTCGGCCAATGGGTCGTTGGCAATCAACGGAGCTTCTCTGTGACTCGAAGCCATCAGGCTACTGCCTACACTGAGTATAAGTGCAAGTGCCGTGTTTTTGAATATTGAATGTTTGATTGGTTTCATTTTTTTAAAATTTAAAATGTTTAGACTTGTTGCTGATTAAAATCTGTCTTGTATTGTATAATCAGTACCTCTCCATGGAGCAGCAACGTAAGGGAATGTTGATTTGAAGGCAGCATCATTTTGAGTTGGACCAGCAGTAAAACTCAATACTTTTACCAGGCGATTGGTTACCGGACTTCCTGTTCCGCTGTAATCATCGTACCATAAACCGATGGCTGCTAAAGCAACACCGCTTACTGCTTGCAGTTCAATGGTTGTCACATCGTCTTCAAGTCTTCTGCCATTAGGGAATCCATCCATGTTAGGGATCATTTGTATGGAAGTAGTTTTGTTGTACATGGTATCAGTTAAGCCAAGCACAGCAGCAGATACAATACCCAATGAAGAGAATTGAGGATCGTTTCTAGGTGTTGGTGGCACAGCCATATTCAATCTCAACATATCACCCAAAGTAGGGAGGAAGTTATTGATGAAAGGTTTGCCGGCAGCCAATGGGTTACCATTTTTACCTGTCGCTAATTGATAAGGTGCCAGATTTGGTACACCGGTATAAAATATAGGCAGTAAATCTACAGCACGAGGACTCATAGAATCGGGTAACAGAATGGTTCCGAATATGGCATCATCTAAAGCCGTACCTGCAACAGCAGGCGATCCTTTTAATGACCATAAACCTTTTTTACCATTTCTAAAATCGAATGCACCTAGTGATTTTGATTGAATTCTCAATTCGTTCAGAGCAGGAACAGCACTACCAAATTGTGAATCATCCATGTAAAGTGCTAATTCAGGGTTGCTAAAGTATTTTGCAAATTGTAAATCATTGGCTGGAGTAGTGGCATTCCATTTGTCTTTATCTCCGATAGGAATAATGGCTTCATTGGTCAATGGCATACCTAAACGGGACACCTGAATCCAGTTGCCTGAATAGTTTGGAGTTGTACCATTTGTATTAAGGGTTGTAATCTCCGGACGGCTTGCTGCTGCCCATACACCGATAACAAAATCGCTATCAAGAATACTGCTGGCCATGCTAACTGATTTGCCATCTTTTTGTAAAGTAGAAATTGGGATTTGCAATACAATAGAGTGTACATTGAAACGGGCAACACCATCTTTTGCAGGATTTGTTGAATTGCCGTTTGGACGGAAATTGCCTAAATCAAAAGCACCGGCAAGGTCAACAAAGAAGGGGTCATCAGAAGGACCACAAAAAGTTTTTTCGCCTGTACCTGCTGTTGTTACCGCACCTTGTATCAGGGCGTCATAACTGGCAGCACCTAAGCCTGCACCACCTTCGATAGATCTTGCTCCGATATTTGGAGGAGGAACTACACCCGAAGCAATGATGGTTGTAAATGACATGCCGCTGTTTGTACTGCGTTCAAGTTTATACCTGGTTTGTAAATTTTCTTTACCAAGGCGGATATTAAAAAAGGTTGAATTGTCGCCATTGGATTTTGTAAATGTAAAGCGATAGATAATTTCTGCTCCAGGTTGACTGGCATTGTTATCTATATAGATTTCATAACGAATGTTTTCACCAAAGCTGGTCCAGTTTGGTCCACCTTCAGGCAATTGAAAGGGGATGTAGTTGGCAATAATGGTAATGGTGTTAGGATTGTCAGGACTTCTGAACGCATAAAGATCTGTGTTGTCTGCCAGAGGGTCGTTAGAAATGAGTGGTGCTTCCCTGTGACTGGAAGCATAACCTGTGCCCGTAATGAGCACTGAAAAGCCTATGGCAAAAATGGCTTTTCGCAAGCTTGTTTTGAAAATTGTTTTTTTCATATAAAATTAACTTTTAAGAGTTAAGGCTATATACGAAGCAAAAACAGTTAGGGTTTAAAAATAAAAAAGAGATGTGCGCTTTACCCTGAAAACATTAGGGGTATAGACTTAACCAGTTGCGAAGTATTGTCATCCCATTCTCAGTTAAAATGGCTTCAGGGTGATATTGAATGCCTGTAATTGGTAACGAAGGGTGAATAAAACTCATGCATTCACCTTCATCTGTTTGGGCAGTACTTATCAGCGGTGTTTTATCCATATCTTTAAGGATAAGGCTGTGGTATCGACAGATATTAATGGTAGCAGGGAGTTGATGGTAAATGCCTTGTTGGTTATTTTGAATTGCAGATATTTTACCGTGCATCGGTTTTATACTCTTTACCAAAGTAGCGCCAAAAAATTGTCCCAAAGCCTGATGGCCAAGGCAAACACCCAGTATGGGTTTTGATGTGTGAAATGCTTTTATTGCAGCCATCATATTGCCGGCAGTTTCAGGAGTCTTAGGACCGGGAGAAAGCACCAGTTTGGTAAAATTTATTTCTTGTAATTCAGCAACAGACAATTCATCATTTTTAACGACACAAACTGTTTCACCCAACTGCTCAAAATAATCTTTGAGGTTGTAAGTAAATGAGTCGTAGTTGTCAAGCAATAAAAGCATTAATGAAGGGGCAAAATTAATTGAAATGCAGCAGAAATTTTTATGTTAGTAGAAGTTGGAAAAATCAATAGAAAGTCCCGAAATACTCGATTTATTGAAGAAAAAAGTGTAAATTCGCGCAGAAATTTTCCATTTTTCAACTTTTAATGAAAACAAATAAAATAACAGTCGCATACGGTGATGGTATTGGTCCCGAAATCATGAAAGCCACACTCGATATTCTAGATGCGGCAGGTGCACAACTTGAGTACGATGTCATAGAAATAGGTGAGAAGGTTTACCTATCGGGCAGTAAAGCAGGTATTTCGGACAATGATTGGTCGACTTTAGAACAAAACAAAATATTCTTAAAAGCGCCAATTACAACACCTCAGGGTGGAGGTTATCAGAGTTTGAATGTGGCCATACGCAAAACTCTCAGTTTGTTCGCCAATGTAAGACCTTGTTTGAGCTATGCACCATTTGTCGATACAAATTTTCCGAAGATTGATTTGGTAATTGTACGCGAAAATGAAGAAGATTTATATGCCGGTATCGAGCATCAGCAAACAGATGAAGTGATTCAGTGTTTGAAATTGCTTTCAGTTCAGGGCAGCGAAAAAATTATCCGTTACGCATTTGAATACGCTAAGGCTAACAATCGCAAACATGTAACTTGCATGAGTAAGGATAATATCATGAAATTAACAGACGGGATGTTCCACAAGATGTTCAATAAAATTGCATTAGAATATCCTGAAATTTCAAACGATCATTATATTATTGATATTGGTGCAGCACGACTGGCCAACGATCCTGAAAGATTTGATGTGATTGTAACACTTAATTTATACGGTGATATTATTTCTGATATTGCCGCAGATGTAGCCGGTTCAGTTGGATTAGGCGGTAGCAGTAACATTGGCGAAAATTTTGCCATGTTCGAAGCCATTCACGGTTCAGCACCTGATATTGCAGGTATGGATATTGCCAATCCAAGCGGATTATTGAACGGAGCCTGCATGATGTTGGTGCAATTAGGGAAAGCGCCAATTGCTGAAAAAATACAAAATGCCTTATTAAAAACACTGGAAGACGGTATACATACAGGCGATATTTACAAAGAAGGATTGAGTAAACAAAAAGTGGGGACCAAAGCATTTGCTGAGGCACTCATTGCCCGTTTAGGTCAATTGCCTGTAACATTGAAACCGGTGACACTGAACAGTAATGCTAAACCAATTGAAATAAAGCTTGATGTAAAACCTGTTATCAATAAAAAGTTAGTAGGAACAGATATTTTCATTGACTGGCAAAAACAGGATCGCAATGCAAAAATATTGGGAGAACAGATAAAAAGTCTGAATCTGAACAATTTGAAATTAACAAAAATTTCTAATAGAGGCGTTGAGGTGTATCCATCAGGTCATGCCTCTACGGTGTGCACCAATCACTGGCGTTGTCGTTTTGTGAATGAGGAAGGCAGCAGTCAGTCTGATATTATTGAATTAATGCAACAGTTTACAGCTTCAGAATTTGATATCATTAAAACTGAGAATTTGTATCAGTTTGATGGCAAAGCAGGTTATTCTGCCGGATAATTGAAGTAATTGCTTCAAAAATGCGGAAATAGGTTTTCCGATTTATTTTTATATTATTGTACCAAAGTGTTTTTGATTCTTGAAAATTGAAGAAGAAATACAGCAATCGCGATTCAGCAATGCCAAGATGAAGGCACTGATCAATATCATTTATACAGCCTATCGTATCAATGACAGTATCAGTGATGTGTTGAAAGATTTTGATTTAACCCAGCCTCAATTCAATATTCTCAGAATTTTAAGGGGCCGAAACGGTCAAGCGGCAACTTGTGGTGACATTAAAAATGTGATGATAGACAAGAATCCCGATGTTACCAGAATTTGCGATAAATTGATTTTAAAAGAGCTTATCAGCAGACAGTTCAATAGTTGTAACAGACGCCAGGTATTGCTGAGCATTACGGATAAAGGTTTAGAATTATTGACGAGTATCGATCCTATCATGGATGAGCAAATGGCTTCATTTGGACAGTTAGATGATCAGGCGCTTGAAAAACTATCCGATTATCTTGATCAAATCAGAAAATAACCAATAGAAACAGAGTGTTTCATTAATTGGTACAATAGTTGTAAAATTGTTACAGAGAAAATTACAAAGAAATATCATGATGAAAAAATTAGTATTGGCCGGTATGATAGCATTGAGTATTGCTTCATGCGATGTTTTAAAAACAGTAGCTACCGATGTGTTGGCTATCCCAACAACGACAGAAGCGGCAGGAGGCCTTAAAGATGCATTGAGTCAGGGATTTAGCAATGGCGTTACCAATCTGTCGACCAGAGGTGCTTTTGGAAAAAATCCATTGATAAAAATATTGTTGCCACCCGATGCACAAAAAATTGCAGATAAATTAACGGCTATAGGCTTTGGGCCACAGGTTGAGAATGTGATAACAAAACTGAATGAAGGAGCAGAGAATGCAGTTGCTACAGCAAAACCTGTTTTCATTTCAGCAGTTAAAGACATGACTTTCAATGATGCCATGGGCATATTAACCGGTGGTAAAGGTGCGGCTACAAATTATCTGAAACAGACTACTACAACACAGCTCACTACTTTGTTTCGCCCTAAGATTCAAGAATCACTCGATCAGATAGGTGTTACCAAAAACTGGGCTGATTTAGTAACTAAATACAACAGCATTCCATTGGTAACTAAATTGAATCCTGATCTTAACGGATTTGTGACTGAGAAAGCATTGGCTGCTTTGTTCAATAAAGTTGAAGAGGAAGAAAATTTAATCAGAGAAAATCCTTTGTTGCGCAGCACTGAATTGATGAAGAAAGCATTTAACTATGCCGATTCAAAGAAAACCACCACACCTTAATAATAACTGTTA
>JAZKEQ010000076.1:0-38665 GCA_040386935.1 Bacteroidota bacterium
CAAAGGGGCAGGAACCAAAGCACAATCTACTAATATCTAAAAACAGGATACTGAATCGTAATTTTTATGAATTATACAGTGTGGGTTATATAAGAGAGGCCTTCCTTAAAAAGGAGCATTTATCAATCGGAGGGTATTTAAATTTTTCTATCAACAGGCCCGGATCTACTTTAAATACAATGCAGGGAGGAACATTGATGCTGCCCTATACTTGCCGTTTAAAGCAATTGACCTTGTATGCAGGACCATCTATCAGTTATTCAAACGAGACCAGACGGCATTCGTCTTCTGCTGGCAATACATTTTATTCTGAAATAGCATGGGGTGGAGGAATATATGGGGCTTTAAAGTACAGAATCAATTCCCGTTTCAGTGTAATGACAGAATACAATTTAACCTATGCACGAAAAAAAACAACACGTAAAAATGATGCCATAGGTTATTATTATGCGAGATATGATAATGTGTGGAGGTCTGATAAAACAATCAGCTTAACGATGGTAATCAATTTATATTAGACCATACAGGCACCATTCACTCACATGAAAAAAATACTGTATATGATATTACTTTTTTTAATGGCGGGCAGTGCCATTGGTCAGTCAAAACTGGTGATAATGTTGCCCAATAAATCAATTAGACAAGTGTTGTTGAGTGGTGAAAATGTTTTTGCAAAGGATACCAATAACATCAGATATAATGGAAAAATGACCTTTGCTGATAGCCAGCACATTGTTATTAAAAATGATACCATTGCCCTTGGAAGTATCAAGCAGATTTGCAAAAAAGGTACTAAGGCAGGAGGTAATTTTTTAACTACTTTGGGGGTATTGTCTATTGTGGGCGGAACAGCGTTATTGATTGATTCAAAAAATAATACTTCATGGGTGCTGTCATTTATTCAAGAGTTAATGGGGGTAACTGGTATTGCTAATGGGGTGCTATTTGAAGCGATTGGTGTAAGCTTGTCGCGCAAGGGGAGGATAAACAAAAATAAACGATTGGTAATTATCAGATGAAAATGAATTGGATTATATTATTGCTCCTGTTAATTTGTAGTTTTCATTTGAATGCCCAACGTTGTCTGGCTGTTTTCAATGGCAATGATTTTATAAGGTATAAAATTAAGGAAGGAAAAGCCATTACGGCTGTAGATACAAATTCTAACATTTATATTGGACAATTGCGAATTCTTGACAGCGCAACAATTATAGTAGGCAATAATGATACACTTAAGCTGGCTAGCATAGAGCGGGTAAACAAAAAAAGCCGCAGTTCGTGGGGTGCATTGTTTACCGCAGGGTCCATCTGCAATCTATTAATGTCAGGGTCGTTAATAAATGAAGGCCTAAAAAATCCCAATGGATCTAATTCAGGGTTTTTAGTAGTGGCAGGTACGGCACTTATAGCTATAACGGTTCCTCCATTTTTAATGGGCATTCATTGGTTACACCGAACCAACGTACGAAAAGGTGGAGCCTACTTAAAGGTTATAAAGTTAAATCGTTAGTCAAATGAAATTTCTAGTCGTATTAGCGCTCATCCTTTTATTTTCAAGTTGTGGCCACAAGGTTACAAAATACCACCGCTCGTATGCTTATAATCACATTGCCGATCATCAATGGGCCGGAGTGTATAAAGGCAATCATTACACCCTTACACTCATAAAAGGAGACGATATTTGGTTTGATGGTTTTTAACCGCCAATGTTAAGGATACATTTTTAATACATGGGTTTGTTAAATCTAACCATTATCTTTCCTGGTATACCGACTCAGCTACAAGAAACCACATAGATATTTGGTATTATAAAGACAGTATAACTTTCAGAGACACGGATAAGAAAGTACTGGATTCAAAAATTAGCCTGTATAAGGTTAAGGAATAACTTTAGCCATCGCCATTGTTGGTGTTTTTCACCAACAATAAAACCCTACCCATACCGTTACAAAATAGACGTCTTCACTTCTCTCTAAATTTACAATGATGACCTATTGTTAAAATGCAAATGATGCAAAAGTGAAAAAATAAATACTTATGTTTGGAGTAGTTTAAGCTGTTGGTGCCTTAAACACGGGCTATGCACAAAACACCAACAGCGGCAAATAATTACCAGAGGATGCTCGATAAATTGAAGGAATATACTAAAACATATGACGCTAGGTATTCTAGCGATATAGTTACTATTAAAGAGCTTAGGGAATCATCATCAATGCAGAATCTAAATGTAACAACAAATAAGAAGTTTGATTTTAATATATTTAAAGCATCCAGAGGCAATAGAAGCATAAGTTTACCTCCTGAATTTGTATTAAATTTGCAATAATATGAGTATAACATATAAAAATAATCTCGGCAATATGATTTCTGAGAAACAAGCACTTTGGTTAAGTGAATACAGAAAAGTTCACAATGTTAATGGTGTGGTCAAACAAGAAGAGGAGTTTTTTAAAGGAAATTTTGTTAGACTTTATTACTATAAAGATCAGAATGAAACCCACCAGCAAATTATGGCGAATTTTTTTATTTCAGGAAAGTTGATTACAATTATAGAAAGGGAAACAGTAGCCAGCGTTTATACATTGGAAAAAAGTTTCAACTATAATGCTAATGGTAATCTTGCAGGAAAGGGCAACCGTGTATTTGATGCTAACAATGATCTTATTGCACATGAGGAAATCTGGGATTTGAATAGCAATGTTCCTAAGTATGAATTGACAAAAAAGTATTACTACGATAGAAATATAAATCCTGAGAAATACCTTTTTGAATGCTCATATAAAGATAATGGGACACTAGGGCTGTTGTATTATAATAATGAACATTTCAATCCTGATGAACAAGATTCAGAGGTTTTCGATGATAGTCCACAAGATATACAGACATTAAGGGATTTAACGGGGATTTCACAGGATTTAGCTGATTATTATGTCAGTTCAGAAGTAATTCCTAATTTTTAGACAGAAAATGTTAAAGTCTGATAGAATAATAATCGTTGATCTGGAAGCTACATGCTGGGAGAATAAAGAAATACAAGGAGATAGTCAGACAGATATAATAGAAGTTGGAATTTGTAATTTTCGCCATCGTTGGTGTTTTTCACCAACAATAAAACCCTACCAATAGCGTTACAAAATAGACATCTTCACTTTTCTCTAAATTTACAATTATGACCTACTTGTTGAAATGCGAATGATGCAAAAGTGTAAAATAAATGCTTATGTTTGGGGTAGTGTAAGCTGTTGGTGACCTAACACAAAACACCAACAGCGGCAAAAAAAATCAACAAATGATATATTGCAATAAATCTCTTTTACGATGTACTAGGATATTTACATTATTGTTTGTCTTTTTTGTTGCTTGCAAAGAAGAAACTAAGATTGATTCTAAAAGTCAATTTAACCCAGGTAAACATAAACTTAATTTATTTAGTAATGAAGGTAGATTTATTCTCGCCTTTGATTCACAAATTCTATTTTCAAATTTTAGATATAGTTTCATAAAAAGAAAATCATCTGTGAAATTAGAAGGAACCTATGCCATTAAAGATTATGACTCTTTTTTTTTAGTTGAGGAGGATGGGGAGGCAGAAAGTAAATATAGTAAGGTCGATCAAAGTAAAATTATAACTGAATGTGATTCTATATCATTTGCGTATATGCGGTATTACAGTGATCATAAAAAAAGTATCTTAAAGCCATTGTATAATATAACAATAGATTTTGTTAATTATGAAATACACAACAATGTATCTGGATTAAGTATCAAAGCTGATTCTATTGACATGGATTTATTGTACCTTTTTGTGACACATTATAATGTTAATGAAAAGTATATTGAAAAAGGAATTATGAGTTACCAAGATTCAATGTTTAAATCATGCATATTTAGAATATATGAAAATAATAAACATACAGTTTATTGCTATAATTATTCATCCAATGATGATATAAGTTTAAAGGTGCTTGATGGTGTAGTTTTTTATCTGTTGAGGAAGTATGATATTTGTTTAATAGAGTATAAAAGTTGTGACCATAATTCAGATATTGAAGAAAAGGAAATAAAGAAAAATATACAATATGATTGATTTGATGCATTGAAATGTACTCTACCTACCACCATCATTTCCACTTTTTGTGTAAGTTTGTGAAATTAATATGCCTTTGAAATACGCCCTTACCTTGCTTTTCGGTTTCGCTATGTGTTATGCTGTGGGCCAAAAGGTGTATTACCCCACCGGCAGCCTGGGCGAGTACGAAACCCTGAGAGAAAGGGTGAGAAACCCCTGGGGCATTAGAAGTTTTACCAACGAAAACCTGCAACGCGTATTTGCTTTTGAGGATACAATTACCAATTTTAAGGATACCAACACCAATAAGGGCATAATAATAAGAGAAATAAATCATTATAATCATTATGCAACCAATTACCTGCACACCGATAATTTGTTTGTAAAACGAGTTTCTAAAAAATCGAACCCCACGTTCTATAACTACCGTGGTGCGCTTTATTCACAAAAGAAATCGGATTACCTGTTTGTCATCAATCCTGTTATCAATTTCTTTGGTGCTAAAGAATCGGCTACCAACAATACCATTTACCAAAATACCCGCGGGGCTGAGATATGGGGCAATATTGGCGGGCACGAAAAAGGAGTGGGGTTCTATCCCTACTTTACCGAAAACCAAATGGTAATGCCCATGCCCTATGCCATGCTGCCCGATTCGCTGAATTACACACCCAACGAACTGTTCTATAAAAAATTAAAACCCACAGGCTCTGATTTTTTTCAAGCCAGGGGTTACATTACCTTTAATGCCGCTAAGCAGCACATACAGTTTCGCTTTGGCCACGACCGCAATAAAATAGGCAATGGCTACCGCTCGCTTATACTCAGCGATTTTGCACCGCAATACCTGTTCCTTAAAATAAATACCGATGTGGGCAGGGTGCATTATCAGAATCTGTTCACCCAATTTACCGACAATGGGCAAATACTGGGTAATACCCTGTTTGGTAAAAAGTATGGGGCCTTCCACCGCCTCAGTATTGATGTAATGCGCAACCTTACCATAGGTGTAAACGAGATGGTGATATTCGACAGAAAGGATACCACGCAATCCAATCAATTTGATTTGAACTATCTGAATCCTGTTATTTTCTATCGCGCTGTAGAATCCAACTTGGGCAGTCGCGACAACAGCTTTATAGCCCTGGATGTGAACTGGAAAATCCGCAATCAGTATTTGGTATACGGTCAGTTTATATTGGATGAATTTAAACTGAAAGAATTTACCGGTAATCCGAATTGGTGGGGCAATAAATATGGCTATCAAATAGGTGTAAGAGGTTTTGATTTGTTTAAAGTAAAGCGCCTGGATGCATTGCTGGAGTATAACCGCATACGTCCTTATACTTACAGTCACTATCGCACCACGCAGAGTTATTCGCATTTTAATCAGGCATTGGCACATCCGCTGGGTGCTAACTTTGGTGAGGGCATACTGGAAATAAAATACAAGCCGGCTTACAAGTGGTTTGTGACCCTTACCACCATCTATGCGCAACAGGGCAAAGATTCTTTTCTGATGGGGCGCAACTATGGCAACAATATATTGCGCAATTACGAAACACGCGCCACCAGCAACGATGCCAAAATGTACATAGGCAACAAACAATCACTGATGATTGCAGAGCTAATGGTATCATACATGTTCAAGCACAATCTGTTCATTGACCTGAGGTATAATTATCGCGCCAATGGCAGTAGCAACAATTCATTTTACGGCATGGGCCTGCGCTTGAATTGCAACGCAAGGGCTTATAATTTCTAGTGCAAGTTATTATTTAGCAAGCCTTATATTCGCAACTTCATTTATGGAAATTGCGTTAATCATCATCTTTGTTATAGGGTATGCCGCCATTGCTTTTGAGCATACTATTAAAATTAATAAAACAGCACCGGCCATTTTAATAGGTGCCATTATGTGGTCGCTATGGGCCATTTACGATCACGGTGAAATATTGGAAATCAATTCTGAATTGAATCTTGAGCTGGCATCCATCGCTCAGATATTATTTTTTCTGATGGGCGCCATGACGATAGTTGAACTCATAGATGCCCACCAGGGTTTTAAAATTATTACCAATCGCATTACTACACGCAATGCCCGCAAGCTGTTGTGGATTTTATCTTTCATTACATTCTTTCTTTCTGCATTACTCGATAATTTAACCACAGCCATCGTAATGGTATCGCTGTTGCGCAAACTGGTGCACGATAAAGAACAACGTTGGTTTTACAGCGGTATGGTAGTCGTTGCCGCCAATGCCGGTGGTGCCTGGTCGCCCATTGGTGATGTAACCACCACCATGCTGTGGATAGGCGGGCAAATAAGCAGTATGAACATTATGAAAACCTTAATCATCCCTTCATTGGTATGCATGATAGTGCCTTTGGTAGTAGTAGGTTTTCAATTAAAAGGCGAGGTGCATGGTGAAGCCATAGACCCCGACAAAGCAGAAAAAGATGAAAAGGTAAAGGGTAGTATGCTGATGCTGGTATTGGGTATTGGCGCATTGGTATTTGTGCCGGTATTTAAAACTGTTACCCACTTGCCGCCTTACATGGGCATGTTGCTGGGGCTGGCTGTTGTTTGGATAGTATCAGAACTCTTGCACATAGATAAAACAGAAGAAGAGAAGAAACCGTATACTGCCATTCATGCCCTTACCCGTATTGATGTATCCAGCATTCTATTTTTCTTAGGCATATTACTGGCCATAGGTACATTGCAGGGAACAGGGGTATTGGGCCATTTAGCCGCATGGATGGATACCACCATTGGCAATAAGGATTTAATCGCCATGTGCATAGGTTTGCTATCTGCCGTGGTAGACAATGTACCCATTGTAGCAGCTACTATGAAAATGTATCCGTTAGCAGACTATCCGCTCGACTCAAAAATATGGGAGTTTATAGCCTATGCAGCAGGTACAGGTGGTTCATGCCTTATCATTGGTTCAGCTGCAGGTGTGGCTGTAATGGGTATGGAAAAAATGGATTTTATGTGGTACCTGAAGAAAATATCATGGTTGGCATTTATCGGCTACATAGCAGGTGCCATTGCTTACATGATTGTGTATCCTGTGTTTGCTGTTCACTAACAGGCTAGGGGAGTCCGGGTGCTACGAGTAGGGTTTGTTCATTGCTAACAGTTACTTTGCCCTTGTCAGCACCTTTTATTTTTCTCACGTATTTTCTCAAAGTATAAGTAACAGTTGCCAAACTTTGATTCCTCGATTTGGAATAATAGGCAGCCAGGCTAGCAGCCTTTTCCATCACACTCGTTGGCGTCTCCTTGTTTTTAAGTGTTTTAATAATCACATGACTGCCACCCACATCTTTGGCGTGTAGCCAAATATCATCCTTGTCGCTAAAGTAGTTCAATAACTTCTCATTGCTTTCAGCGTGTTTGCCTACCATTATGTCATAGCCTTCAATTGTAAATGCTTTGTAAGGCAATACTTCTTCCTTATCGGTTAACTCTTTTTTCTTGTTGCCTGATAATTTAAGATCCTTGAGCGATTGTGCAGTTTCTACAATGTGAATCTGTTGCTTTATCTGCCAGATGGCTTGTTCTGCTTTCTCCGTTTTATTGCGCAACTGTTCTAAAATATATGGCCTTGCTTTGTCCTTTTTAAAATAGGCTTCCGCATTTTTGATGGCTGAAATATGCTCATCCAATTTTATTTGAATGGGTTGTTGGGTGTACACATCGTCAACAGTTACAGTCTTGCTGCCCTCGGGTATGGCATGCAGATTGGCCAATATGATATTGCCGATTTCTTCGTCTTTAC
Organism: Bacteroidota bacterium; assembly: GCA_040386935.1. Lineage (GTDB taxonomy): Bacteria > Bacteroidota > Bacteroidia > NS11-12g > UBA955 > JABMMZ01. Next base: position 7,861 of record JAZKEQ010000076.1, read on the forward strand.
GCTTTTCTGATAAATGCGATAGAGCATTGCCATTGCTTTGAAAATAGGCTTCCTTTTCCTTTAACTGCAAACGCAGACTTTGCAACAATTCATCTCTGCGGTCGCTGAAAGTTTTTACCCTCAGATAAGTGCCTGTAAAGCGGGTAATCTCACTCAGTATATTGGATTCAGTTTCATTCGATAATGCAATACTCAGATTGCTTTGGTCAAATGTTAAATGATTGGCAGTGTTGAATTGATGGATGAGGGCATCAAAACTTTGGGCATTCTTTTCTTTGGCAAGTGTGAATTGCTGATACACATCGGCAGACAAATAGGGGTAAGCACTGCCAAAGCTTTCCTTGCTATTGAAGGCAGCCTCATTGTACTGCGGCTGTATACCGCGAATCAATTGTGGCCAGGTGAGTGACAGGTCGGTTTCCAAATGCTTTTTAAAAACATCTACACAAGTGCTATCGTTCATCAGTATAACATTGGATTTTCTACCAAAGCATTTAAACACCAGCGACAGGCCGTTGTTAAAACTGATATGAAAACTTCTTTCGTAGGGATGCACCACAACTTCGGTTACTGCTTGCTCATTCAGGTCTCTGAACTGCGGCTTGTATAAACGGCTTTCGCCTATCAGGGTGTCATCGAAACTGAAGAATAATTCACCTTTATAGAAGATACAGCGAAATGAAAATCGATTGAATTCAAAATAGATTTCATCAGGCGTATTGCTGAAACACTTGATAAATGTTTGTCCCGCTAAGGCACTTTTCAGTTCATTGGCAATGGTTGCCAGTAGATGACAATTGTGATGGTGCATAGTGGAGAGCGGGTGTAAACTTACAACTATTGCGTTGTAATTAGTAAATCAGGTTGACTAATAATCACCGTTGATATCGGTCAATGCCTCGCAGCCGGTATCGGTAATTAAGATGGTATGCTCGAATTGTGCCGACAGTTTGCCGTCAATGGTTCTGGCTGTCCAACCATCTTTGCGGTCGACTTTACAACGGGCTTTACCAGCGTTTATCATGGGTTCTATGGTGAAAGTCATGCCGGGTCTTAGCACAGGGCCGGTGTTCTTCTTAGCCACATGGTCAACCTGTGGGTCTTCGTGAAAGCGTATGCCTACACCATGACCGCAAAATTCGAATACCACGCTGTAACCGTGTTTCACAGCATGTTCATTGATTACATAACCGATATTACCCAGGTGATTGCCGGGGTAACATTCTTTCATGCCTAAGTGCAGACATTCGTTGGCGACACGTACCAGGTCTTTGGCATATTGGCTCACTTCACCTACTTCGTACATGCGGCAGGTATCTCCGAAATAACCGTTGAGTATGGCGGTAACATCTATATTCACGATGTCACCGTATTTCAATGCGTAATCGTTAGGTACACCGTGACATACGACATCATTAGGCGATATGCAGGTAGCGTATTTATAGCCTTTGTAGCCTTTAGTGGCTGCTTTGGCACCGTGTTTTTGTACAAATTCATCGGCAAGGGTATCCAACTCCATGGTGGTGATACCTGGTTTAATAAAGGGTTCGAGGTATTTCAGGGTTTCTGCGGCCAATCTGCTGGCGGCTCTGATACCTTCAATTTGTTCGGGTGTTTTAATGATAATGGCCAAAACGGGAGGTAATAAAGGTGCAAATTTACAATTTTTTTTGAAGTGGTTAGTGGTTATTTGTTATTGGGTTAATGGTTACTGGTTATTGAGTTAATTGTTATTAAGAAACGTAACGGCACGTCCTTAAGCACAACTAACAAAACGGACCTGTCATCCTGACGAAAGTCAGGACAGGATATCGCCAAATTGTATGTGACTATTACTAATAGTATTTGAAGTAGTTAACAGAAAATCTCACTAACCCCTAATTCCTAACCCCTAATTCCTACCCCCTCATTCCTTTCATTAAGGTTTTCGTGTTAGTAGTATGTTCTCTATCTTGTGATACACCAAAGGTATGTGCTCGGTGATCACATCGCTCTTATCTAAGCCAAATGCTTTCTCATCTGTTTGACTGAAGCTCTTCAATTTGAAATACGATTTTAATAAAAGGCCTTCACGTAATTCAAACTCATTTTCAACAGATAGGAATTTTTCAATGACCACAAACTTAAAGTCGGGCTCTGAGTTGTATTTGGTTGAACCATCAGGACGGATATGCAAATTCAATTCTTTGTTCTCTACCAAGTCGTGTACAATTTGCTTGAAATACAATTCAGTACGTGGCTGTACCCTGAATCCTGTATTGATGTTTACTTTAATGACTTTGTCATCCATCAATTCCACTACTTCATAATTAGAAGTATAAGGTTCATCTGTTCTGTGTAAATGCAGGAACCAGTAAACATCCGCTCGTTTAGGTTTTTTAGAGAATATTGAATTGATGATCTTTTCTTCTATCTCGTTGTAGTTATTGGCTTTGGTGAGATAAATCAAATGGGTAGAGAATTTTGGAATGGTGCTGTCGTTGCTCAATTCATCAATTTGTGCCGTGTAGTTTTTCAGTTTTACGAATTTGGTGAGCCTATTATTTCCTTTACGACCAAAGTAAATGATGTACATGATCATGAAGAAAATGGATGAAATGATAACAGTGATAAAACCACCCTCAGGGAATTTTTTGATATTGGCAATAAAGAATGATAACTCTATCAATAAGAAAAATACAAAAATTACAAACGCCAGATATTTATTCCACTTCAATTTAAATCGCAGGAAGTACAATAATAGAATTGAGGTCATCATCATGGCCAGCGTTATGGCTAATCCATAAGCGGCTTCCATATTGGCAGATGATTGAAAATACAACAGAACCAGCACGCAACCTATCCAAAGAATGGTATTGATACTCGGTATATAAATCTGTCCTTTTAAATTAGAGGGTTGTCGAACAGTAACACGCGGCCAGAAGTTTAAGTTCATGGCCTCACTGATAAGTGTAAATGATCCACTGATGAGGGCTTGTGAAGCAATGATGGCAGCAGCTGTTGCGATAACAATGCCCGGAACAACAAACCAATGAGGCATCATTTCAAAGAAAGGATTGCGTTCACCCAATGCCGGATTGCCCTGATGAAGTAACCAGGCAGCCTGACCAAGGTAATTAACGATTAAGCATACTTTAACAAAGGCCCAGGTGATGCGAATGTTTTTTCTGCCACAATGCCCCAAGTCGGAGTATAAAGCCTCAGCCCCTGTTGTTGCTAGAAATACTGCCCCTAATAACCAAAACCCTTGTGGGTATTTTACCAATAAATCATAACCGTATTTTGGATTCAATGCTTTGATGACATCGGGGTAATTGCACATTTGTGAAAGACCGACTACGAATAACATCCCGAACCAAATGAACATCATTGGACCAAATATTCTACCAATGGTATGTGTGCCGAATCTTTGAAAGAAAAACAAGAGGGAAATGATACCGATTGCAATGGGTACAGTAGGGATATCAGGTAATTTTATTCTTAAACCTTCAATGGCAGATACCACAGAGATAGGAGGAGTGATGATACCATCGGCCAATAGCGTTGTTGCACCTAATATGGTAGGAAATACCAATTTCTTTCCATAGCGCCTTACCAATGAATATAGTGAAAAAATACCACCCTCACCTTCGTTATCCGCTTGCAATGTCAACCAAATGTACTTAATGGTTGTTTGAAATACCAGGGTCCAGAATATGCAGGAAATACCGCCCAATACCAACGCCTCTTCAATGGGGCGATCGCCTATTATGGCTTTTAATACATAAAGTGGGCTGGTGCCAATGTCGCCATATATAATGCCGAGGGCGACTAATAAGCTGGCTGCTGTAATTTTGTTGCGTTTATTGGGGTCCATTTGCTAAGGCGTAAAATCGTTTTAGTTTTATAGAGATTAATAAAGAAAAGTAATATTGGAAGGGGAAATTTGCTGTATGCGGAGAGAAAATAAAAATTTCATGAGGGTCATGAATGGCCGGCCTGAAAAAATTGGTCCGATAGATGCTTGAGAAAAGCAAGGGTTTATTTTTGGTTTGCAAATGTATAACTAGTTTAAGATACATTTATCAAAATCTTGTAAAATATTTTAAGCCATTTTTTTTACTATCTTTGCACCTATGAATAATGAGCAATTGAAGGATATAAGAGGCCGTGTTGAGGCTTTGGGGAGGTATCTTTGACATCGATCAGAAACTGGCATTAATAGCTGATGAAGAATCGCAAACATTAGCACCAAACTTTTGGGATGAGCCTGCCAAAGCTGAAAAACATCTCAAAAAAATCAAAGAGAAAAAATTCTGGACAGAGGCGTATGCCAAATGTCAAAAATTATTGTCTGACGTTGAAGTATTAAAAGAATTCAGCGATATGGGAGAAGCTACGGATGTTGAGGTAGAAGATGCTTATCAGCAAACAACCACTGCTGTCGAAGATCTTGAAATGAAAAATATGTTGGGCAGCGAGGAGGATAGACTCGGGGCCATATTGACCATTAATAGCGGAGCAGGTGGTACAGAAAGTTGCGATTGGGCCGAAATGCTGTCGCGTATGTACATTATGTGGGGCGAGAAGAACGGTTACTCTGTTACAGAAATGGACAGACAAGATGGTGATGTAGCCGGTATTAAATCTATAACATTAGAGTTTGAAGGTAACTTCCCTTATGGTTATCTGAAAGGGGAGAGCGGTGTTCACCGTTTGGTGCGCATATCGCCTTTTGACAGCAATGCCAAACGCCACACTTCATTTGCAAGCGTATACGCTTATCCAATGATTGATGATGAAATTAAAATTGAAATCAATCCTGCTGATGTCGACTTGCAAACCAGCAGAAGTGGTGGAGCAGGCGGGCAGAACGTAAATAAAGTAGAAACCAAAGTGCAGTTAACCCACCGTCCTACAGGAATAGTGGTGATCTGTCAGAAAGCCCGTTCACAAGGTGAGAACCGTGAGTTGGCCATGCAAATGTTGAAATCGCAATTGTATGAATTGGAATTGCGCAAACAGAATGAAGCACGTGATGCCATCGAAGCCAGTAAGATGAAAATTGAGTGGGGATCACAAATCCGCAACTATGTTTTCCATCCTTATAAATTGGTAAAAGATGTAAGAACAGGCGTTGAAACAAGTAATATTACTGCGGTAATGGACGGTTACCTCGATGAATTTATTAAAGGCTATTTAATGGCGCTTGGTAGTAAAAATTAAAATTGACAATGACAGGTTCAGCAACAAAAATTATTGAATGTCCCCGCGATGCCATGCAGGGCCTTGATTATTTTATATCTACTGAAAATAAAATCAAATACATCAACTCACTGCTAAAAGTAGGATTTGATGTGCTCGATTGCGGTAGCTTTGTATCGCCAAAAGCAGTACCTATGCTGGCCGATACAGCCGATGTAATGGATGCCATAGATTGGGAAGATTCAGATACACAATTACTGACCATTATTGCCAATGAAAAAGGTGCAGTAGAGGCAGGTAAATTTCCACAAATACAATATGTCGGTTATCCCTTCAGTATCTCCGAAAAATTTCAGTTGCGCAATACCAATCACACCATAGAGCAATCATTGGTAACCCTTAAGAATATTCAGCAGATAGCCCATGACAATGGTCAACATGTCGTTGTATATTTATCAATGGGATTCGGCAATCCTTATGGTGAAGAATGGAATCCCCAGTTGTCAATAGACTGGAGCAGAAGAATAGCAGCAGACCTTGGCGTTAAAATCATCAGTTTATCTGATACCATTGGCGTGGCAACTCCTGATAATATCAGACATATTATTGCTGAAAGTATCAAAGCCTCGCCAAAGGTTGAGTTCGGGGCACACTTGCATACCCGTCCCGATAATTATCTGGCCAATATCACTGCAGCTTATGAAGCAGGTTGCAGAAGATTTGATGGTGCGATTAAAGGATTTGGCGGTTGTCCGTTTGCAGCAGATGCATTAACAGGGAATCTGCCGACAGAACACCTCATTACTTTTCTAAAAGAAAAAGAGCAGCATACCCACATTAAACAGGCTGAATTTCACAAAGCATTTGCAGTGGCCGGTGAGATTTTCATGCCTCACTGATTACAGCTATTCAGCATCTAATTCAATTTTTGATTGTTCCAATGACACTTTATCAGCTTTTGATAAAACAGGGTAGCGAAGGTTTAAACTCTCCAGTGTCTCAAGTAAAATATCGCCAACAATAGCGCGACTCACCCATTGATTATCGGCAGGTACTATATGCCACGGTGCCGATTTGGTACTGGTGTTTTCAATCATGTCGTTATACGCTTGCTGGTATTGGTTCCAGAGTTTTCTTTCTTTTAAATCACTTGCACTGAATTTCCAGTTTTTCTTAGGGTCGTTGATACGGTCGAGGAAACGCTGTTTTTGCTCCTGTTTGCCCATGTTCAGAAATATTTTAATAATCACTGTTCCACTCTTAACAAGGTGCTTTTCCATGGCATTAATGGCTTTGTACCGCTGTTCCCAAAATTTATGATCGATGTCTTTTAAAGATGTAACATCGGGTAAGCGCTGACCTAAAATAAATTCAGGATGCACCTTGGTTACCAAAACTTCTTCGTAATAGGAGCGGTTGAAAACACCGATACGGCCTCGTTCAGGAAGTGCTTTATAAGTACGCCATAAAAAATCGTGGTCGAGTTCTTCGCTACTCGGTTGTTTAAAACTGGTAACGTGGCAGCCCTGGGGATTGATGCCGCTTAGCACATGCTTGATACAACTGTCTTTTCCCGCAGCATCTATGGCTTGTAATACAATTAAAATAGAATGCTTGTTTTGAGCGAATAACTTATCCTGCATCTGGGCTATTTTTTCTTTGTATTGCTCCAATTGGGCTTTAAGAGTTTTCTCATCTGTATAACCGGCTTTGTAATCCGTTTTGTAATTTTTTAAACGAAACTTTTCGCCTGACTCAATTTTGATTTTCTTATCTGAAGTTACTTTTTTCATGGTATATTTTTAAAACATAAAACCTGCACGAATAGTGAAGGGTTCGCTGTAAACATTGTTATTGATAGGGGATTTTAATATATAATACCCTGCTATAAAAAACCCGTTGCCGGGTAGATAACCGGCACCAATCAAGGCATAATCGTTCCAGCCAACAGGTGTCAAGTATTTATAATTGAGCAATTGGTATTCTGCTTGAATAAACAATTGGGGATGTGGCATTAATCGCACAAAGCTATTGCCGCCATATATTTGAAGGGGAGGATTGATACGATCGAATCGGGTGTACTGGTAATTAGCACCTAAACCGGCCGTAAGTCGTGGTGTAATGCGATAGCCTATCTGGGGCGATAATGTGATATTGGTAAAAGTACCGAAACCTATACCACCACCTATTGTGTAGGTAAGGCGCTTGTGAAAAGGGAGTTTATTTAAACTGTCCCTTTCTGCTCTCCTATCATTTTGCGCAGCTACATTCAGTATTGTGCAAAAAAATACCAAAAAAATGAGCTTGTTTTTCACTTTCATTGCGATATTGATTCAATATTAGATTATTTTCGCAACTGAAAAAAATTTAATAATACAATGTCTAAAATTCACAATTTTTCTGCGGGCCCATCTATTTTACCACAAGAAGTTATCGATGCATCTATTGAAGGAATCAGAAATTTCGCTGGTACCGGTTTATCTTTATTGGAAGTTTCACACAGAGGCAAAGAGTTTATTGCCGTAGTTGAAGAAGCACAAGCAACAATTAAAGAGTTGATGGGAGTTCCCGAAGGATATGAAGTGATATTTTTAGGTGGTGGTGCCAGTATGCAGTTTTTAATGGTGGCTTATAATTTATTGGAAACCAAAGGTGCATATTTGAAAACAGGTGTTTGGGCAGCCAATGCCGCTAAAGAAGCCAAGTATTTGGGTAATGTTGAAGTAGTAGCGAGCAGCGAAGACAAAAACTATTCTTATATCCCTAAAAATTATGTAATACCTGCTGATGCGGATTATTTCCACTGCACCAGTAACAATACCATTTATGGCAGTCAGATGCAATCATTTCCTGAAAGCCCTGTAACCATGGTATGCGATATGAGTTCAGATATATTAAGCCGCAAGGTGGATGTGTCTAAATTTGGATTAATCTATGCCGGAGCACAAAAAAACATGGGCCCTGCAGGTGTTACAGTTGTAATCGTAAGAAAAGATATTCTTGGAAAAGTAACCCGTCAGATTCCAAGCATGATGAACTATAAAGTGCATATTGAAAAAGAAACCATGTTCAATACACCTCCGGTATTCCCAATATTTTCAATGTTGCAAAATTTGAAATGGGTAAAAAAAGTAGGTGGTGTTGACGAAATGCAAAAAAGAGCTGCAGCAAGAGCCGATATGCTGTATGCTGAAATTGACAGCAATCCATTGTTTGTAGGGACTATTGCTAAAGAAGACCGTTCACAAATGAACGCTTGTTTCCTGTTAACGGATGCTTCATTAGAGGATAAATTCAATGCCGCTTGGAAAGCAGCCGGAATTTCCGGAATTAAAGGTCACCGTTCTGCAGGTGGATACCGCGCCAGCATGTACAATGCCCTGCCATTGGAAAGTGTAGAAGCACTTGTCCATGTGATGAGAACATTTAACTCCTAATTATGAAAACCAAAATACTGTGCATCCTTTTGTTAAATTGCTTATTGACAGGGATGTCGTTTGCTCAATGCAAAATCGATTCTATTCTTTCAAATGCGTATGTTAGTGGTACCAGTGCAAAGGAACCCAGCTATACGACCAAGTATAAGTATGATGCGAACGATTCAATAGTTGGCTACGAGTATAAATCCTGGAATAATGTTTCCAATAAATGGATTAATAATTCTAAAGAAACCTATGTATTGAATTCTAATGGCAAACGCACCCAAATTCTTTCTGAAGTTTGGCAATACAATAAATGGAATAAACAGTCAAAATCTGATATCACTATTGATGCCAACGGTTTTGAAACACTTTATCTCAATCAAAACTGGGATTCGGCTTCAAATTCGTATAAGCCAAGCAGTCGCCAATTTGTTGTGTACATGTCACAAAATAAATCTACACAATCATTGCAACAAACTTGGGATGAAGGAACAGCTACTTGGGTAAATAATTTCAAAAGTGATCTCAGCTATAATTCCAGCGGTTTCAGAACAGGCCAATTATCTTCAAGATGGAATGCTGACAGTGGCAAATGGCTCAATTATTTTAAAGTAGATTGGAGAAATAATAATCAAGGTGTTCCACTCGGATACAAATTCTATCGTTGGGAATGTAATATTATTTGTCAATGGGAGTTTTCAGACTCAACCCAATATTTTTTGGATAAAAACTATAGAGATACAGCTAACTACAGATATGCTAATGGAAGTACTGTTCAAAAAACATTGACCGGCTACAATTCTAACAATTGCATCAATAAAATAGACTACTACTTTTATGATAATAGTTTAATGAAGCTTGTGATAGGCAGTGAAGATATTTATACATACAGAAATCAATCGACTGCAATTGATCCGGTTGAAAGTAAAATATTAAAGGTGTATCCCAATCCGGCTAATTCTATTTTAACCATTGAAAATTCAGGGGTCAATGATATTTCCATCTGCGATATCATTACAGGACAAACAGTGATAAAAGCAGCTGCAGATAATGGCTTTGCCACAATAGACATCAGCAATTTAAACAATGGTCTTTATCTCATTAAGATGGGAAATACCATACAAAAAATCATCATACAACATTAATTTATTCATGAAAATACTCGCCAATGACGGCATAGATGCCTCAGCAAAAACAGCACTCGAATCAAAAGGATTTACAATTGAAACCAATAAAGTGGCACAAGCCGACTTGCCTTCACACATCAACGATTACGATGTATTGCTGGTGCGCAGTGCAACAAAAGTAACCAAAGAAATTTTTGACGCTGCTCCTAATCTTAAGTTAGTTGGCAGAGCAGGTGTTGGATTGGATAATATCGATACAGCCTATGCAAAAGAAAAAGGCGTAGCAGTTGTGAATACCCCTGCAGCCAGCAGTACAAGTGTAGCTGAATTGGTATTCGCTCACATGTTTTCAGTATGCAGATTGTTACAATACACAAATAGAGAAATGCCAACCAATGGCATTGAAAAATTCAATGATTTAAAAAAGACCGCTTCAGCAGGTGTTGAACTGAAAGGTAAAACACTCGGCTTAATTGGTTTCGGAAGAATTGGTCGCGAAGCCGCAAGAATGGCGTATGGGTTAGGGATGAATGTCATCGCATTCGACCCTATGATAACAGAAGCAGATGTTGAAATTACATTTCATGCAGATGCAGGAATACCAACAATAAAAAAATCAGTAAAAACTATTTCTAAAGAAGAAGTTTTGAAAAATGCTGATTTCGTAAGTCTGCACATTCCAGGTGGACAAGGTTATGTAATAGCAGCTGCCGAATTGGCCATGATGAAAAAAGGCGCAGGTCTTATCAATTGTGCCCGTGGTGGTGTAGTGAGTGAAGCTGATTTAATCGCTGCTTTGCAGTCGGGACATATTGCTTATGCCGGTACGGATGTATTTGAAAAAGAACCACCGGTAAACGATGCGATATTGAAGTTAGACAATGTATCCCTGTCGCCACACATTGGTGCAAGTACTGCCGAAGCACAAAAACGCATAGGGGATGAAATGGCTGATCAGATTATTAATTTCTTCAATAAATAATTTCAGCATTGCCTCAAATATTCCCATTCAAAGCGTTATTGCCTGCAAAAGGATTAGAAATTAAAGTTTCAGCGAATACGCACGTTGACGATAAGAAGAAACAAACTGAAATTGTCAAAAACAATCCCAACTCTTACCTCAGGGTCGTAAAACCTTATCTGCATTTTAATTCAGATAAGAGCAGTGTGCAATACCTGCCATTTGCAAAAGAAACATTGGAAGGGTTCATCGCACAAGGCATTATGATTCAGGATGCTGTTAATACATTGTATGTTTATAATCAGGTGAACAGAGAGAATAATCAGCAATACCTAGGTTTGATTTGCAATGTGAGTACCAACGATTATTTTCATGGAAAAATAAAGGTGCATGAAAATACCTTGACTGAAAAAGAGAATCAATTAATCGAACACATCAAAGTAAGTGGTGCCATAGGTGAGCCGGTTTTGCTTACCCATTTTGCTGATGCAACAATTGAAAGTTTGCTAGCTGAAACTATCATCAATGGTACACCGGCTGTAGATTTCATTGATGAGGTAAACAGAGAACATTTTATCTATAAAATTACCGATACAGATACCATTCAGCGCTTTTGTAAAGCATATGAAAAATTGTCTGATTTTTATATTGCCGATGGTCATCATCGCAGTGCCGCTTGTGCGGGATATTACAGAAATGAAGGCGATGACAATGGTCATTATCTGGCGTTTTTAGTGCCTGCCAATCATCTGCACATTGATAGTTTTTACAGAGCCTTTAAGTCGTCTGTAGATTTTGATATCAATTCTTTTATAGATGCTTTGCGATTGAATTTTGAAGTGCATAAAACAGACGGAAAGTATGAACCGGATACGGCTTGTAATTTTGGTTTGTGTACCCGCGATGGCTGGTACCAATTGCGCTATAAAAATTCATTGGAACATGCAGATGCGGTTACCAAACTCGATGTATCGATTCTTGAAAATCACGTGTTTAAATCCATACTGAATATTCAGGATTCAAAAACCGATCAACAGCTTACTTTTATTAAAGGCAATACACCGATCGAAACTGTTGAAAAGGAAGTAATGGATGGTAGCTATGATTTTGTTTTCACCGTTTATCCCTGTTCAATTGAATCGGTATTCGAAATTGCTGATAAAGGCATGATTATGCCTCCAAAGTCTACTTATATAGAACCTAAGTTGCGCACAGGACTTACTGTTCAGAAGGTTTAATCTGTATTTTTTTTATATGCTTACAGCAAATTGAATTAATTTTCTGTTTGCTTCGCTATAGTTTGTTGCAAATGATATATTTGTAAGTATGATACATATTGCATCAAGTTTTGATGATTACCAATCTGCCTATAATAAAAGCATCGCACAACCGGAATTATTTTGGGAAGAGATAGCCAATGAGTTTCAATGGAAACAAAAATGGGACAGAGTATTGGATTGGAACTTCGAAGACCCTGATGTCAAATGGTTCAGTGGTGCTCAATTAAATATTACTGAAAATTGTCTCGACCGACATTTGGCTAAAAATGGCGATCAACCGGCTATTATATGGGAACCCAATAACCCGGCTGAAGATGTTCGGGTTTTAACGTATAACGATTTGTATTTACAGGTCGTTCAATTCTCTCAGGTGCTTAAAAACAATGGGATTAAAAAAGGAGACAGAGTGTGTATCTATATGCCCATGGTGCCTGAGTTAAGCATTGCACTACTGGCCTGTGCCCGTATAGGTGCAGTTCATTCGGTAATCTTTGGAGGATTCAGTGCACAGAGCATTGCCGACAGGGTATTGGATGCAGGCGCACGACACATCATTACAGCCGATGGTGGATTCAGAGGCAATAAAATTATTCCATTGAAAGAAGTGATTGATGAAGCTTTGGTGCAATGTCCAGATGTTGAAAGAGTCATAGTATTTGAGCGTTCTAACGAAATCGCAGCAAGTATGACCAAAGGAAGAGATGTATGGTGGCATGAGGAGATGGAAAAAGTAGCAGATATAAAATCATTTGATGCCGAGTCAATGGATGCAGAGGATTTACTCTTTATTCTGTATACAAGTGGAAGTACCGGTAAACCAAAAGGCGTTGTTCATACCTGTGCCGGCTATATGGTGTATACCACTTACACTTTTGTAAACGTGATGCAATACCAACCCGGTGAAATTTATTTTTGTACAGCAGATGTGGGTTGGATAACAGGGCATAGTTACATGGTATACGGACCGCTAAGTGCAGGTGCTACTTCCATCATGTTCGAAGGTGTTCCCAATTATCCTGATGCAGGGCGCTTATGGGAGATAGTAGAAAAGCACAAAGTCAATATTTTGTATACAGCCCCAACAGCTATTCGTTCATTAATGGCGGCAGGCGATCAATGGATTGAAGGTAAAGACCTCAGTTCATTGAAAAAATTGGGCAGTGTTGGAGAACCGATTAATGAAGAAGCCTGGCATTGGTTTCACGATAAAATAGGCAAAGGCAATTGTCCCATTGGAGATACCTGGTGGCAAACAGAAACAGGTGGTATCATGATATCACCAATAGCAGGTATTACACCTACAAAACCGGGTTACGCCATGTATCCTTTGCCGGGTGTTCAACCCATTTTAGTAGACGAAGCCGGAAAGGAAATTATAGGCAATGGCGTAAGCGGCAATTTGTGTATTAAGTTTCCATGGCCATCTATGATTCGCACCACTTATGGCGATCATGACCGCTGCAAACAAGCGTATTTTTCTACCTATCCCGGTTTGTATTTTACAGGTGATGGCTGTTTAAGAGATGCGGATGGGCATTACAGAATTACCGGTCGTGTAGATGATGTACTGAATGTTTCAGGACATAGAATTGGAACTGCAGAAGTGGAGAATGCCATCAACAGTCATACAGGTGTTATAGAAAGTGCCATTGTTGGTTATCCTCACGATATCAAAGGTCAGGGCATTTACGCCTACGTAATTTGCAATACAATACCTGATGACGCAGAAGCAATGAAACGCGATATTTTGCAAACCGTTAGTAAAATAATTGGTGCTGTGGCCAAGCCGGATAAAATACAATTTGTAACAGGATTGCCTAAGACACGCAGCGGTAAAATAATGCGAAGAATACTGAGAAAAATTGCAGAAGGGGATACTCAGAATTTAGGGGATACCAGCACTTTGCTCGATCCGACAATAGTAGATGAAATCAAAACAGGCAGGGTATAAATAAGGTTAGTGTTTCTCTTCTTTTTTCTTTCTGAACTGACAGGTCAATACTGTTTTGGTACTATTCAATACCAAAGTATTAGTTGCTTTATCAAAAATATAATAGTAGAAAATATGATTGACATCAGTACAACAAGCAGCCTGATAGCCGGTCAGTGATTTTAAGGTGTGGTTCCTGTTAAATTTGATGTCAGTGATGATGCCATTGAATTTCACCATTTGATAACTGCTGTCTTTATTCATTAAGAAAAATTCATAAGCATCGTGGTCAAGTGCAAGCGCTCTGAAATACTTGTTGTAATGAATGAAATCTAACAAACCATCGCCATTGATATCGAAAAAATAAGTGTGATCCAGTTTGTATTTCATCGGGTCATTAGTAGGGTAGGTGAGACTGTCACCAACTTCATCATAGTCAATCAGCGTTTGTTCAAAGTAATAGTGATAATACCACCAATCCAATTTGCTTTCATCATTCAGTGAATCGGGTAAGGCTTTATGAAGTGCTCTTAATTTGTAGGTGTCGCTTGCTTTTACATCTGGAAAATCAATGGGAAGTCTTTCAGGTCTATCGTATAAAATATTCAATGCACAGATGCTGTCAATTGATTTTCTTAAAAAAAATCTTTTCTGTGCTGTTGCAATGTTTTGAATCAATAAAACCTGAAGTACAATTAAAGCAAATTTGAAATAAAGATATCTTGTCATTAATTTATACAAATATACTAAAAGTATTATAAATGCAGTTCGTTATTATTCCTTGTATTTCAGTCGTTTGTCATATTTCGGTCAGAATTTGAATTATTAAAATGAATACATTTAATTTGAAGAAAATGTACCAAAAATGGTAAGAAAATTACTCGTTGCTATTGTAATATTTATTTGTCATCATCAGTTGTTTGCGCAGAAAATCAATGTGCCTTTAATTGAATGTCTGGGAAATGTTACGGGCATGAGTTATACGCCTCCAACAGGTTTAACACTCAGTTCAGTGAGTTGGGATTTTGGCGATGGATCCAATACTTCCGGCTCTTCTGTTAATCATACTTATGCAAGCAAAGGGTTCTATACCATTATTGTCAATGCAACTTTTACCAATAGTACCTCCCGAATCGACAGTCAGAAAATAGAAGTGGTGGGACTACCCAATATAAATTTTTATTACAATATTAATACCAGCGATACCTGCTATAATAATAACAACGTATGTTTTGTAGATACGAGCACTGCTGCATCTGCCGGACAAAATCTAACACGCAGATTGTTTATTTGGGGCGATGGTACATTTGTCAATGCCTTTCCACCTAATTATGGCGATGAATTATGTCACAAGTATGCTGTATCAAATGTTTACACTGTACAAATGGAGATTACTGATAAATTAGGTTGTAAAAATACCATGACCAAAACCATTCGTGTCGTGGATAATATCGACCCTGATTTTACATTGGTGAATGAATTTGTAGATTGTAGTACCAAGAAAGTATGTCTGCTGAATGTGTCAAAAGGCAACAACGGTTCAGCCAAATTCAAATGGCAAATTGATACCGCTGCTATCGATACCAATAAATATCTGTCATCAAAAAAATGTGTTTACTACAATGGTTCGCGACCTAAAGTAGCGGCAATGTTATCAGTTATTTCTGAAAAAGGTTGCCGCGACACAATCATAGACAGTTTCAGTGTTAAATTAGAACCAATGCCAACTTCCATTACTCTTGAAGACAGGAAGCTCTGTTATTCAACAGATGGTGTAACAACAGTATCGGTTACTCCTGTCACTCACGATGGGCAGTATTGGATAGTCAATAATTTAATTTTACCTCCAAAACAACCCCATCCGGCTACCATAGGTTATGTTCCTAAGGAAGTAGGCGCACTACCAGGAATTAACACAGTTTCAGTTACAATAAAGAGGGGCAGTTGTACAAAAATAATTGCCGATACTTTTAGAGTAATGGGACCTGTGCTTGGTGTTAAAATTATTGATGATATGCAATGCTTTAGCAATCGTCAGGTGTATATGTATGATAATTCAAGATATGTTAACCGAAGCAGTGCTAAATATAAATGGGTGTTGGAAGATGTTAATGGGGGTAATTGTACGGCAAATGTGATTAATGGAATTAATCCGTATATGAATTGTAATACATCACTTGATTGGTTTATTAAACACAAATACACCACTCCGTTAGCAACATATAGATACTCTTTTATTATTACAGACACTGTCAATGGTTGTACAGCTACAGTTAAGGATTCTATAAAAATGAAGTACTGCAGTCCACTTTTGTCAATAGATACAGTCAATATTTGTCAAAATAAATTGTTTATGGAAAATGCCGGTTCGCCATTGCCTAAATACTTTAAAATTGACGCAGGGAAATGGCAAAATTTTCCGGATTATCCTGATACATCATTAGTTGGGATGCATGATATGGGGCTGATATTTGAAACCATTGTTACTCCTTGGGCTGAAAATATTGGCAATGATTCCCTCCGTATTCATAATGATACAATGGTCTATTATGATACGGTTTATAAAAAGCAATTTTTGAATATTCATAAATTAATTGATGATACTTTATCGATAAAAATTCACGGAAAATGCAAACCATTCAGAGGTACCGTATATTTTAAAAAAGGAGATTTTAAACCCGGAGAAACCATTATGATTAACTGGGGAGATAGCGGCAATGTGATTCAAAAAATAACAAGCTTTACTCACATTGATTCTATTTCACATTTGTACAATCGAATTGGGGTACAAACCAATGTGAGGGTAGTACTATTTAATTCATTGGGATGCGAAAAGACGCATCTGTTTGATTTGGCAACAGGACATACTTCTTCTGTTATCAGCAATAAATATGATTGTATTCAAAACAAAGTGTGTTTCAGTCCGTTTATTTTTGATTTTAGAAAAGGGATTTATTGGCCCAATAATACGCAATACGACAATGTGAGATGGGAGTTTGATGATACTACCGGACCTATTACAGATTTTCTAGCCTGTTATAAATTTAAACAACCGGGCAAAAGAAAATACAAGATGATAGTGAACGATAGTTATGGTTGTAAAGATACCTTGCGCGATTCTATATTCATTCAGGATTTAAGGGTTAATGTAAAGGCAGAGTCAAGAAAAATATACTGTTCTGAGCTTAAACAGTTTTTTGATTCAAGTAGTTATATTGCAGATTCTACAGATAAAATAAAGCAGCATGCCTGGGATTTTGGTACCGGTGTTTTTTCTGTTTTTCAGAAAGATCCGTTGTTGGCTTTCAATACATCAGTCGATAAAATTAATGTGAGATATGTAGTGACAACAGAGCAGGGATGTACTGATACAGTAAAATATATATTAGAGTTCATCGGACCTAAACCATATTTTACAATCAAAGACACAATAGGTTGTGGTTCACTGCTGGCGAAATTCAATAATCTGTCGAAAAATTGCAAAAGTTATATTTGGGAATTTGGCGATTCATTGAATACTACGATTAATCTGAATGACCATCAGACCACGACATTCAATTACACAAAGCCCGGAAGGTATTTAATAAAATTAACGGGTTTTGATACAGTGTATAATCCTATCACAGGTTCAACAGTGTTTTGTAAAAATGTGTTTCCTGATAATATATTTCAAAAAGATAGTATTAGAGCTGTGTTGGTTTTACCAAAAAGAACAACCGGTATACTCGGTGATGATACAATTTGCCTCGGCAGTCCCATTGTCTTGTCAAGTTTAACGGATAAGGCGTATCAAATGGATTACTGGAACATGGGCGATTCTGTTACTTACGATCGATCTACAACGCCTTCTATTATTGCTCATTTGTATAAAAAAGCCGGGAATTATACAGTGTTGCTAACGCCTAAGTATGGCAGCTTTCCAGATGATTATTGTCTTGACAGTGCTCAAAAACAAATCGTAGTTCAAGGTGTTACTGCCGATTTTAACATCGACCCTGCCAGTCAACCTCCTACGTTTAATTTTACCAATGCTTCTGTACCAACTAATGCTAATTATAAATGGGATTTTGGACAGCCTGCTGCCGGTTCATCCAATAACTCTACTGATAAAAATCCAAGCCATACCTATGGCAATGACACCGGACGCTATCTTGTGTGTTTAATAACAGCATTGCCTATGGGCTGTGCTGATACTGTTTGTAAGTGGGTTGTAAATGACAAGGTAAACGCATTCCAGGTTTACAATGTATTTACTCCCGGAACCATTGATGGCAAAAATGATGACTACGATGTGCAGTTAGAAGGAGAGGATACTTATTTATTGCAAATCTATAACCGCTGGGGTGTTTTGGTGTTTGAGGGCAATGAGGATGGTAATGCGACAAATAAAAAGAATTGGAACGGTCAACTCCACAATAACGGAGATGATTGTCCGGCTGGCACTTACTACTATATTTTGAAATATACACTTAAGGCCAATCCATCGGAAACAAAATTGGTGTCAGGTACGATATTGCTGATCAGATAAGGCTTTTAATCCTTATTTGCTTAAACCCTATTTTAGGCTTAATTTCGCACAAAAATTTAGTAATTATATCATTATGGCTACAGCATCAGATCTTTCAGTAGGTCAGTTCATCCGTTACAATGGAGAATTGGTTCAAATAACAGAGTATATCCACCGCACACCGGGTAATTTACGTGCATTTTATCAAGGTAAAATGAAGAATGTAAAGACCGGTAAATCGGCAGAGAACCGCTTTAATCCTGGTGAAAAAGTAGAAATCGTTAGAGTTGAAGTAAGAGAGCTTTCTTATTTATACAAAGAAGGTACTGACTTTATTTGCATGGATAACGCCAGTTTTGAGCAGTATAATATTTCAGAAAATTTCTTTGGCGATGCTGCACCATTCATGGTTGAAGGCATGATTGTATTGGTTTCATTTGAAAACGGTGATAATCCAATAGGCGCGCAACCACCTACTCATGTTGAGTTAGAAGTAACTTATACTGAAAAAGGTGAAAAAGGTAATACTGCAACCAACACTTTCAAACCTGCCACTGTGTCAACAGGAGCAAGCTTAATGGTGCCTTTATTTGTGAATACAAACGATAAAATTAAGATTGACCTGCGCACAATTGAGTACGTAGAAAGAGTTAAATAATTTTTTAAAGGTTCATCCATTTTTTAGATGCAAGCATTATCAACAGACAATAATTTTTTAGGCATAACCGAATCCGAACTGCATACATACGAAAGCAGTAAGGTGGTTATTCAATCGGCTCCATACGAAAAAACTTCTTCATATCTTGAAGGCAGTAAACACGGCCCCAAAGCCATTATTGATGCCAGTCATTTTGTAGAGTTTTACGATGAAGAAACCGATCAGGAAGCTTATAAAAAAGTAGGTATTGCAACCCTACCTGAAATTAATTTCGGGGATTTGGCCGATGAAGCCGCTGTTAATTTGATTGCAGCTGAAACCGAACAGCATTTAGCCAACGGCAAATACCTTGTATCACTTGGTGCCGAGCACACTGTGTCATTAGGATTTGTTAAAGGTTTTACAAAGTTCCACTCCAATTTTTCTGTATTGCAAATTGATGCTCACAGTGATTTGCGTTCATCATACCACGACAATCCCTATTCACATGCCAGTGTTTTGGCGCGTATTCACGATTTGGGATTGCCCATTTGCCAAATAGGGATAAGAGCACAGTGCAAGGAAGAAGCGGATTTAATCAAATCATCACCGCTCATTAATACATGGTATGCCCATCAGATCCAGGACAATGATCAATGGATGGATGACTGTATTGCTAAGCTAAAAGATAAAGTATATCTGACCATTGATGCCGATGGTTTTGACCCATCTGTAATGCCTGCAGTAGGCACTGCTGAACCGGGTGGATTAACCTGGCACCAGGGATTGAAATTTTTGAAAAAGGTAGCAGAGAAAAAACACATCATCGGTTTTGATATTGTTGAATGTGCCCCAAAAGAAGGTGAGATTTTAACACAATTTAATCTTGCTAAACTGTTGTATAAAATATTAGGATATTGTTGTCACTACAATAAAATTTAATAAACGATTTGAAAATTTATTTCGATAACGCAGCCACAACACCACTTGATTCTGAAGTGTTTGAAGCCATGTTGCCAATATTAAAAGAAGATTTTGGCAATCCGTCATCAACCCATAGTCATGGCAGAAAAGTAAAGGCCCAACTAGAATTGAGCCGAAAAACTATTGCTTCATTACTGAATGTGAGTCCTGGTGAAATTATTTTCACTTCAGGTGGTACCGAAGCCGATAATATGGCTTTGCGTTGCAGTGTTGAAACACTCAAAGTTGAGCATATCATAACTTCACCAATAGAACACCACGCGGTGTTGCACACGGCTGAAGAATTGGCCCATAAAGGGAAAGTAAAACTTCATTTTGTTAATTTAACAGACAATGGTCATGTTGATTTAAATCACCTTGAAGAATTGCTGGCTCATAATCCTAATGCTTTGGTGAGTTTAATGCATGCCAATAATGAAATAGGTAATTTATTAGACATCGATGCTGTAAGCACCTTATGTAAGCAATACAATGCTTATTTGCATTGCGATACTGTTCAAACAATGGGACATTATGCGTTTGATTTTCAAAAAACACAATTGGATTTTGCAGTTGGTGCTGCGCATAAATTTAACGGACCTAAGGGAGTAGGATTTTTATATTGCAACAAGCGTTTAAAAATTCAACCCATGATTACCGGTGGTGCCCAAGAACGTGAAATGCGTGGAGGTACTGAAAATGTATACGGCATAGTAGGTTTGGCCAAAGCACTTGAAATTTGCTACCGCGATATGGAAAAGAAACAAAAACATATCATCGCATTAAAGCAATACATCATCGATAAAATAAAAGCAGATATCCCTGAAATAAAATTCAATGGTGATGCAGAAGGACGAAGCCTTTATACTGTTTTGAATCTGGCTTTTCCACCTCAGGTAGCCAACGAAATGTTGCTGTTTAATTTTGATTTGCAGGGTATTTCTATATCGGGCGGTAGTGCTTGCTCAAGTGGCAGCAATACAGGATCTCACGTTATCAGAGCAGTTGGAAAAAACCTGGATTGTGCACCCGTTCGTTTTTCATTCGGCAAATACAATACAATTGAAGAAGCTGATCAGGTGTTGAGTTTTGTAAAAGCGATGTTTGCTAAAGCAGAGGCGTAAATACAGCATACAGTTTGAAAAAAATCAATATTGCCATAGATGGTTATTCGAGTTGCGGTAAAGGCACGCTTGCTAAAGCATTGGCCATCGACTTGAATTATATTTTTATAGATACAGGCGCCATGTACAGGGCTGTTACATACGCAGTGCTTCAAAATGATATCAGAATAGCCGATGAGGAAAGTATCATTGAACTACTACCTGGATTAAATATTACATTTGATTACATTCCTTCTAAAAATTATTACCATACCATTCTGAATGGCGAGGACATTGAAAATGAAATTCGCGGAATGGCAGTAAGCAATTTGGTAAGTCCTGTTAGTAAAATTAAAGAAGTGCGCACATTTCTGGTGTCGCAACAACAAGCCTTGGGGCGAAAAAAAGGCGTAGTGATGGATGGCAGAGACATTGGTACTGTTGTGTTTCCTGATGCTGAACTAAAAATATTCATGACTGCCCGACCTGAAATACGAGCCCAAAGACGCTATGCCGAGTTACAACAAAAAGGCAATACAGCTGTGTCTTACCAAGATGTGTTGAATAATTTAACTGCCCGCGACATGGAAGATTCAAGCAGATTGAACAGTCCTCTGAAAGCAGCAGCTGATGCCATTATATTGGATAATTCTGAAATGACGCGTGAAGAGCAACACCGTCTGGCCCTTAAGCTGGCACTCGAAAAAGTGCAATCACTTATTCATTAACAACACTGTCAACTGATGTTGAATCACCTGTTGTTTTTTTAGGAACAATTGGTGCAGCAACAGGTTGTGATATTTTTACAGAAGTCATGGTCAGTGAACCGGCAACAGCATTGTCATTAAAGAAACTCACTTCATCTTTTTCATCCTGTAAAGCCAAAGTATATAACAGTGGGATGTAGTGATCAGGCGTTGGTATTGATAACATGGCAGAACTGCCGAGTTTCTGATAATCGATGAGCGACTGGTGGTTTTTAGAAGTAATTAATTCTTTGAATTTTGTATTCATTTCTATGGCCCAATCGAAACCAAAGTTAGTGTCGTTTAATTTGTCCCAGGCCACCATCCCTAAATTGTGCACCATATTGCCGCTACCAATAATTAAAACACCTTTCTTTCTCAACGCAGCCAATTCCTTTGCTAAATCATAGTGGTATTGCATGGGTTGATTGTAATCAATACTCAATTGCAAAACTGGGATATTGGCATTGGGATACATGTGTTTCACTACAGACCATGTGCCGTGGTCGAGGCCCCAGTCGTGGTCGAGACCAATACTCGTTTTCTTCACAAGACTAACTGCTTCTTTTGCCAACTCTGGATTGCCGGGAGCAGGGTATTGCACAGCAAATAATTCTTTAGGGAAGCCACCAAAATCGTGAATGGTTTTGGGTTTGTCCATGGCCGTAATATGGGTTCCCTTTGTGAGCCAGTGTGCCGATATACAAAGTACTGCTTTTGGTAATGTAATCTCTTCACCCATCTTGGCCCAGCGCTTACTGAAGATGTTGTCTTCAATGCCGTTCATAGGCGAACCGTGCCCCATAAATAGAACGGGGTGTTTAAATTCCTGCTCTTCGAGCATACCGGAAAACTGATTGAATGAGCCAAGTGTTATCATACCTGTTGCGCCTGCTATTAATTTTATAAAATCTTTTCTTTCCATGAGTTTAAATACCTCATATGGTCAATACAAAGATGGCTGATTTTCTAATCAAATAAATTGACCCAGGTTAAGATTTTTATTTTAATATTTAAAACTGCAATTGAATCCATTATCCTTGCTTAAATTTGCATTGATATATTTCTATAAATGAAAAGCAGTAAAATTGTCAACGACCCGGTATACGGCTTCCTTACCATTCCTACAGAATTGGTGTTTGACCTGATACAGCATCCCTATTTCCAGCGATTGCGCCATATTAAGCAATTAGGCATGACTGACTATGTTTACCCCGGAGCAACACATTCGCGTTTTCACCATGCATTAGGTGCTTTGCAGTTGATGATAAAAGCTGTTCAGACACTGAGAAGCAAAGAAGTTGTAATTACTGATGAAGAATCTGAAGCGTTGTATGTGGGTATTTTGTTACACGATATTGGTCACGGACCTTATAGCCACACTCTCGAAAATTCTTTGGTGAACAATGTGCCACATGAGTTTATATCACTGCGTTTAATGCATCAGTTGAACATTGAATTCAAAGGACAACTCGATTTAGCTATCCGCATATTTCAGAATAACTATAAGAAGAAATTTTTAGCCCAGTTGATTTCCGGTCAGTTGGATATGGACCGCCTTGATTATTTGAGTCGCGACAGTTTTTTTACAGGTGTTACCGAAGGTGTTGTAGGTTCCGAGCGAATCATCAATATGCTGAATGTTAAAAATGATGAATTGGTGGTAGAAGAAAAAGGCATTTACAGTGTCGAAAAATTTATCATTGCGCGCAGACTCATGTATTGGCAAGTGTATTTGCACAAAACAGTTGTAGCTACTGATATACTGTTAACCAATATTATCCGCAGGGCTTCAGAAATCAGCAAGAAAGGTGTGAAGCTCTACGCCACACCCGCCCTTGCTTGGTTTCTTGAAAATGATATTAAGAAAAAACATTTTGAAACTGATAACATAGCCCTCAATCACTTTACTTCATTGGATGATTCAGATATTTTTTCAGCCATTAAAGTATGGCAAACTTGCGATGACAAGATATTGCGACTGTTGTCAAAGAATCTGGTAGAACGCAAATTGCCCAAAATAGAAGTGTCTTCAAAACCGTTTGAAGAACAATTAGTGAACGACAAACAAAAACGCATCAGTCAGAAGTTTCAGTTAAAAAACAACGAAGCGTTATATTTCGCTAATCAGCATTTAATCAAAAATGATGCTTACAAAGATGAAAGTACCCGTATCAATATTTTAAAGAAAACCGGAAAAGTGGTGGATGTAACAGAGGCCAGCGATAATTATAATCTGAAAGCACTTAAACAAACTGTGAGAAAATATTACCTCAGTTACTACCGTTAATACTAGGTTTATTTATTTTTTGCGATTAACCGGTCGCATGCTGTTAAGTTTCAAAAACAGGATGATGCCACACAATACACCTGTAATGGTATTGGCCAATACAATGGGCAAATCATCTCGGTCGGCACCATACACTATCCATAAAATGCAACTGATAAAAAGCATCACATAGGTAATGAGGGAGAGGCTTTCTGTCGATTTTGTCCGAATTATTTTAAAAGCCTGAGGTACATAAGCGCCTGTGGTAAGTGCAGCTGCAGCTAATCCGGCTATTTCAAAAAAAGTCATGGTGCAAAAATACACTTATGCGCTGAAATCAATTAGCGAATATTAGCCACCTTAAAAGATTCAAAAACGCTTGAAATATTGAAGGTTTCATCGATAAAGTTCAACAGTTGATGGCATATTGTGAATATCGAAAAAACAGCGCATAAAAATCGAATTTCTACCCTTATCTTCGCAAATTATTTATGCATATCAAAGCTTCAGAAATAGCCGCTCTGATCAATGGCACGCTTGAAGGAAACGAAGACCGGATGATTTCTTCGGTAGGTAAGATAGAATCGGCACAGGCTGGTGATATTGCTTTTCTCGCAAATCCCAAGTATTTAAACCATTTATATACAACTACTGCTTCGGTAGTAATAGTGAGTACTGATTTAGTAATCGACAAACCGGTAACAGCTACAATTATCCGTCATGGCATGCCTTACTACGGTTTCTGTATTGTTTTGGACAAATATTTCAATCCGCATCAGAACAGAACAGGGATTCATCCTACAGCGATAGTAAGCGAAACAGCCACTATTGGTAGCGGTGTTTATGCGGGCCCTCATGTGGTAATTGAAGATGGAGCTAAAGTAGGTGATGGCGCTCAGCTGTATGCCAATGTATTTGTTGGAAAAAATGCACAGATAGGCTCTAAAACGCTGTTGTATCCCGGTGTAAACCTATATTCAGAGTGTATAATCGGCAACAATTGTATTATACATGCAGGCACAGCAATAGGTTCAGATGGATTTGGTTTTGCGCCTACTCCTGATGGCACTTATGCCAAAATCCCGCAAATAGGCAATGTCATCATTGAAGACAATGTTGAAACAGGCGCTAATTGCTGTATAGACAGAGCGACAATGGGCAGTACCATTTTGCGTAAAGGTGTAAAGCTCGACAATATGGTTCAGATTGCCCATAATGCAGAAGTTGGTGAGAATACCGTAATTGCAGGTTTAAGTGGTGTTGCAGGCAGTACCAAAGTTGGCAAACAATGTGTGATTGGTGCTCAGGTGGGTATTGTGGGTCATATCACAATTGCAGATGGCACACAGATTGGCGGTCAAAGTGGTATTCCAAAGAGTATCAAAGAACCCAATCAGCAGTTCATCGGTTCACCGGCTATGCCATTGAAAGAAGCGTTTAAAAGTCAGGTATTGCAACGCAATTTGCCTGCATTGGAACAACGCGTAAGAGAATTGGAATATATTATCAAAGAATTAAAAATAAAGGAGGGCACTAATTAAACAGATGCTTTCACAGACGAATACAATAATGAAACAAACAACGTTAAAACAAGCAGTTACTATAGCAGGAGTTGGATTGCATACAGGTGCAAATGTTAACCTTACATTTCAACCGGCACCCGAAAATCACGGCTATAAGTTTCAAAGAATGGATTTGGATAAACAACCCATTATTGAAGCGGATTGCGACCTGGTAGTTGATACATCAAGAGGTACCACACTTGAAAAAAATGGTGCGAGAATTAGTACAGTAGAACATGCGCTTGCTGCATTGGTAGGACTGGAGATAGACAATGTGCTGTTGCAGATTGATGGACCTGAAATGCCGATTATGGATGGTAGTTCAAAACCATTTGTAGATAAATTACTGGCAGTAGGTATCATCGAACAGGAGGCCGAAAGAGAATATTTCATCGTGCCAACCAATGTTCACTATAACGATCCTGAACATCAGGTAGAAATGGTGGCCATGCCTTTGGATGATTACAGAGCAACTGTAATGGTAGACTATAACAGTCCTGTATTGGGAAGCCAACATGCCATGATTACCAATTTGAGTGAATTCAAAACCCAGATTGCCAGTTGCCGTACATTCTGTTTCTTACATGAGTTAGAAATCATGTTGAACAATAACCTGATTAAAGGCGGTGATTTGAATAACGCCATTGTAATCGTTGATAGAGTAGTGGAAGACCACGAAATGGAGCGCTTGGCTAAAATATTCAATAAGCCAAAAGTAGAAGTAAGAAAAGAGGGTATATTGAACAATGTAGAATTGCGTTTTCAAAACGAACCGGCCCGTCATAAATTGCTGGATCTGTTAGGTGATTTAGCATTGATAGGTATGCCAATTAAAGCGCAGATTATGGCTGCACGCCCCGGTCATGCCAGCAATGTTGCGTTTGCTAAAAAGATCAAAGCCTTGATTAAAAAGACAAAGAAAAAAGCGGTGAACGAAGCGCCTGTATATAATCCTAATGTGAAGCCTTTGTATGAACATAAAGATATTTCAAGATTCTTACCGCACAAGCATCCGTTTTTATTAGTAGATAAAATTATCGAAAAGTCGGCCACACATGTTGTAGCCATTAAAAATATTACTGCTGATCAGTATTTCTTTCAGGGTCATTTCCCGGGCGATCCTATTTTTCCGGGTGTATTGCAATTAGAAGCCATGGCTCAGGCAGGTGGTGTATTGGTATTGAGCGAAGTGCCGGATCCTGAAAACTATGCAACTTATTTCCTGAAAATAGACAATGCAAAATTCAAAGACAAGGTAGTACCGGGTGATACATTGATATTGAAACTGGAATTACTGGAGCCTATCAGAAGAGGTATTTGTTTGATGAGGGGCAGAGCATACGTAGGTGATAAATTGGTGTCAGAA
Source organism: Bacteroidota bacterium (assembly GCA_040386935.1). GTDB lineage: Bacteria > Bacteroidota > Bacteroidia > NS11-12g > UBA955 > JABMMZ01. The sequence goes on from JAZKEQ010000076.1 coordinate 34,918, forward strand.
GCGGAGATGATGGCACAAATAGCAAAAATTAAATAAACAAACACAAAACAATAACATGATTCAACCGCTCGCCTATGTGCATCCACAGGCTAAAATAGCAGATAACGTAGTTATCGATCCGTTTGTAACCATTCATAAGAATGTTGAAATAGATGAGGGTACCTGGATAGGTTCCGGAGTCACCATTTTTGAAGGGGCGCGTATTGGTAAAAATGTCAGAATATTTCCGGGGGCTATTATTTCAGCAATACCTCAGGACTTAAAATTCGATGGAGAGGATTCTCTAACGGTAATAGGCGATAATACAACTGTTCGTGAATGTGTAACGCTTAACAGGGGAACCAAAGACAGAGGAAAAACTGAAATTGGTGCTAATGTTTTAATCATGGCTTACAGTCACGTTGCCCACGATTGTATCATTGGCGACAATGTGATATTGGCCAACAGTACCCAGGTTGCCGGTCACGTTGTAATAGGCGAATTTGCGATATTAGGTGGTGCTACATTGGTTCACCAATTTGTGAATATCGGTCGCCATGCGATGATTAGCGGAGGAAGTTTGGTGCGTAAAGATGTTCCGCCATATTCTAAAGCTGCGCGCGAACCGCTGAGCTATGAAGGTGTAAACTCAATTGGTTTGAGAAGAAGAAATTTCTCAACTGAAAAAATAGCAGAAATTCAAGAGATTTACAGAACACTATATGTAAGAGGTTTGAATAATGCAAAAGCCATTTCACATATTGAAGCCAATATGCCTGCAACACCTGAAAGAGATGAAATTCTGCAATTCATTAAAGCCAGTGACAGAGGTATTATGAAGGGCTATATTTCAAAATAATTGTTTGGTGTAATGCAGTTAACTCTTCAAAATGTCGGCAAGCATTACAATCATCAATGGCTTTTTCGCAATGTCAGTTTTAATTTAAATACTGGCGAAAGCATTGCCATATTAGGAAAAAATGGCAGTGGTAAATCTACCTTACTGCAAATAATTTTTGGTTTAGTAAAGGCATCTGAAGGTCGTGTAGATATGGATCAATCCATTGATAAAGACCATCAGTATTTCAGTCTGACTTCACCTTTAATGGCTCTACCACAAGAGTTTTCAATCAATGAATTGCTGGCTTATCAGCAACAGCTAAAAAAAATAACATTGACGAATGATGAGTTTTTAGAAAAGGCTATGTTTTCGAAAAAGGAAGCGGACTTACAAATAGGCCTGTTTTCAAGTGGTATGCAACAGCGTTTAAAAACAGCATTGTGTTTATTTTCAGTAAGTCCCGTAAAATTATTAGACGAACCATTATCGAATATGGACAAGGATGGAGAAATTTGGTATTCAAATTGCATGAAAGATGTCATTAAAGGACATATTGTTATTGTAGCAAGTAATGATAGTTCTGAATATAACTTAATTCAAAAGACCATCAATTTAACAGGACAATGAAGTCAATAATCGTAACACTTTCTGCATTTTTTTTATTCACTCTTACCGCCTTTTCTCAAAATAATAAAAAGAGCATAAAGGCTCATCAAAATGCCATTAAATCATCCGTTAAAGCTAAAGCAGCTTTAATTAGTCGCGATTCTTTTTATTGCAGTGGAGATTTAAAGGCTGTCTATAAAGTCACTAATCGCAATAGAGCTAACGATACAGTTCTTCAATCTTTTAACAGTATTACGACAGGTACAACTTTGATTATCGTTAACCTTGTAAGTGATACAGCAATCGGTCGTTATTACAATTATAGTTTTCCTACTTTGGGTATTAATTGTGATGTGTTAAAAAAGGGCAGCAATAGAGAAGTATTTGAAACCATTTGTAAACATCAATTATTAAATGATGATGGGATTGATACAGTAAAGGCCCAAACATTTGTAACCCTAAAAGGCAATCTTAAAAAAAAGCTGGACTATTCTAAATTTACCAAAGACAATTTCAAAGTTGCCGAACGCAATAAATCTGCAGCAATAAGTTTAACCGGACAGGATATTCAGCAGGGTAGTGTGCCAATAGGTAGCATGGAAGAACTTACGGTGGCTACTCCCGGAGGAACAGTGAAACAAATAAAAGTGTACAATACACAGAAACAATTAATTTGTATTGCGACTCAAACAAATACAACTGGGCGTGAATGGCGCATGCTCACCAATTTTGACAATAAATACCATCTGCTTGTTTGTTCAAGTGATACTGAAGATGTGTATGATCTTCTAAAATTACTGATTGATCAGTCCTATCTGTAAACAATAAATAAGGGGAGATTGAGGCTTCCCGTTTGGTCAAAGCGCAATCTCCCCTTAAGTAATAAAGGTTAGAAAAATTTGAAAATGGTTAGATCTATTCAGTCGGAGATTGAGCCGGAGTATCACTTCTGCCATCGTTCTCGCGAGGTTTCGCTTCACTGACAATCATGTTTCTTCCGCTCAGGTCCGAACCGTTTAAACTTTCGATGGCTTTCGCCCCGTCAGCTTCGTTGGCCATTTCAATAAAACCAAAGCCTTTGCTTCGGTTTGTTTCTTTGTCGCGTACAATTTTAGCCCCTACAACTTCACCATACGGCTCGAAGGCGGCTTTTAGTTCTTCTGTACGCAATCTGTAATTTAAGTTTCCAATGTAAATTCTCATTTCAATAAGCAGTTATATTTTATTATTAACAAATCTAAATGATTGTCATTTAATTGCAATATTTTTTTTTACAATCAATATTGCATAATGCTTATTGCTTGATAATCAGCATATTAAAATATTTTTAAATTTATTTAAAAATTAAATTATTTAAAGGCGGGTTTTGATTGCCGTTACCATTTCCTTTTTTCCGCCATGTCCCGGCATCACATTTAATTGAAATCCAAGCGCTATTAAATTGCGTTTAAATTGCCCTTGCGCACAATAAGTTGTGAGTAAGCCGTTTGAAGCCATTAGTTCTGATACAATTTCAAAGACTTCATGAGTCCACATTTCCGGTTGCTTTGATGGCGCAAAAGCATCAAAATACACTAAATCAAAACCTTGAAAAATATACCCTGAGTTTTTATATATAGTTTCAATTTTTGAAAAAGAAATAGTTTGGATGGTATTTTGGAGGTTACAGAAATGAAATTGATTATTAATGTCAATTATTCTTTCGTCAGTAGGAGCAATGAGTTTAGGCAGTAGTTCGAGCTTTGGTACGTCATTCAAAAACGAAGCGTAGTAAGCATTGGCTAATTCAATAGAAATAGGATAGGGCTCCAATGCGGTATAAAAAATAGTTGTATCAGAAGGTATTGTATTTAAAGTCAGTAAGGCGTTAAGCGCTGTACCCAAACCAACTTCTAAAATATGGATGGCTTTTTTTTGAGAGAGTACCGGCTTTAAACCACGATCAATATATACAAACTGACTTTCAGAAAGGGCACCTTTTACAGAATGATAGGTTTCATTTAATGCGGAGTTAAAAAGCGTGGAACTGCCATCTTCTGTTGATTGAATGACAATATTGTTCTGTTGCTCTTCCATGGTTTATAAATCCATATCATTGGATTTTTCCTGTTGCTTAACAGGTGCTTTATTCTGTTGAGCCTGATTCTCCTGATTGCCAAATTTCCAGGTAAGTGTAAACATCAAAATTCTGCTTTCTCTTTTTCTGTAAATATCAGAGCTGAAAGTAGCATCAGTCATTTTCATTGCAAATCGTCTGTTGTTGAACACATCCGAAAGGTTAAGACTCATCGATAGTTTATCTTTTATCAAATCTTTCTTACC
>JAZKEQ010000077.1:0-20552 GCA_040386935.1 Bacteroidota bacterium
TTGCTGATCAAATTTACCATCGCTTACAAAACGAGGCAATGCAATAGAGGCCAGGTTACACACCGCTACCTCATCAGGCGAAGTGTATTCCATGATTTCGGTACACAGGTTACTGCTTTTAATGGTACCCAAATTCTGCTGATTGCTTTTTCTGTTAGCCGCATCTTTGTACAACATGTAAGGTGTGCCGGTTTCAATTTGCGCATCGATGATGGCAAACCAAAGTTCTTGAGCCTTGATTGTTTTCTTGGCTCTTCCCTCCTGTTCGTATTTAATGTACAGCGCTTCAAATTCATCGCCCCAGCATTCGCTCAGACCCGGTGCTTCGTGTGGACAGAACAGGCTCCATTGACCGTCATCTTCAACGCGTTTCATGAATAAATCTGAAATCCACAATGCGTAAAATAAATCGCGGGCGCGCATTTCTTCTTTACCGTGATTCTTTCTCAAATCAAGGAAATCAAAAACATCAGCATGCCAAGGCTCCAGATAAATAGCGAAAGCGCCTTTGCGTTTTCCACCACCCTGGTCGACATAGCGGGCTGTATCGTTAAATACTTTCAGCATCGGCACAATACCGTTGCTGGTACCGTTGGTACCACCGATATAACTACCGGTTGCTCTTATGTTGTGTATCGCTAATCCAATACCACCTGCACTTTGGGAGATTTTAGCCGTTTGTTTCAGTGTATCATAAATACCATCGATGCTGTCGTCTTTCATGGTCAACAAAAAGCAAGATGACATTTGCGGTTTAGGTGTACCGGCATTGAACAAGGTAGGTGTAGCGTGTGTAAACCAACGCTCACTCATCAGATGATAAGTTTTGATGGCTGCATCAATGTCTTCGCGGTGTATGCCAATGGCCACACGCATGTACATGTGTTGCGGACGCTCCACAATTTTACCTTCCATGCGCAATAGGTATGATTTCTCCAGTGTTTTAAAACCGAAATAATCGAAACCAAAGTCGCGGTCGTAAATGATGGTACTGTCTAAAATTTCAGCGTTAGCTTCAATAATAGCAAATATATCATCGGCTATCATGGGCGTTTTTTTACCACTGCCGCTGTCGCAGTATTCGTACAGCATGCGCATGGTTTCGCTGAATGATTTAATGGTATTTTTATGCAAATTGCTCACGGCTATACGCGATGCCAGCAATGCATAGTCAGGGTGTTTGGTTGTTAATGATGCGGCAGTTTCTGCAGCCAGGTTATCCAACTGAGTGGTAGGTACGCCATCGTAGATACCTTCAATTACTTTTTTGGCAACATCGATGGGGTTAACCAATGGACTGAGGCTATAGCTCAGTTTTTCAATACGGGCGGTTACCTTATCGAATTTGATACTTTCTTTTCTTCCGTTGCGTTTTATTACGTGCATAGTTTAAACTAGAGGTTGTTTGATTTGGTGATTTGTTAATTTGATGATTTGATGATTGTTGCTTTCGGACAATTTGAAGGTTAAGTTTTTTTTGTAGCGGTTAATGATAATGGATGGAGTGTTATAATTACCAAATTGTCACATTGCCAAATTATCAAATTGATTTAAAAGTCTTCTTCTAAAGTGAAAGCCTGAGTATCTCTTGTTCCCATAACGCCTGATTTTTGATAATCGCCTACGCGTTTTTCAAAGAAATTGGTTTTGCCTTGCAGCGAAATCATTTCCATGAAATCAAAAGGATTGGTAGCGTTTGAAATTTTCGCACAACCCAATTCTGATAACCAGCGGTCGGCTACAAAGTCGATGTACTGTTGCATCAGTTTGGCGTTCATGCCTATCAGGTCAACCGGCAGTGCTTCTGTGATGAATTCTTTTTCAATCTCTACAGCTTCGCGGATAATGGCTTGTACTTCGTCTTGTGAAAGTTTGGTATTCAACATGCTGTACAGCAAGCAGGCAAATTCGCAGTGCAATCCTTCGTCTCTGCTGATTAATTCATTACTGAAAGTCAAACCCGGCATTAATCCGCGTTTTTTCATCCAGAAAATAGAGCAGAAACTACCGCTGAAGAAAATACCTTCAACTGCTGCAAATGCTACCAGACGTTGAGCAAAGTTGCCTTTGTCAATCCAACGCAGGGCCCATTCCGCTTTACGCTTAACCGCAGGTACGGTATCAATGGCGTGAAACAAACGGTTTTTTTCCTGAGCATCTTTGATATAAGTATCAATAAGCAAGGCATAAGTTTCAGAATGGATATTTTCCATCATGATTTGAAAACCATAGAAACAGCGTGCTTCGGGCAGTTGCACTTCACTCATGAAATTCACCGCCAGGTTTTCGTTAACGATGCCATCGCTGGCTGCAAAAAATGCGAGTACGTGAGAGATGAAATGGCGTTCACCGTCATTCAGATTGTTCCAATCCTTCATGTCGTCACTCAGATCAATTTCTTCGGCAGTCCAAAAACTGGCTTCGTGTTTTTTATAGTATTCCCAAATTTTTGGATAATTAATGGGTAGAATGACAAAGCGGTCTTTGTTTTCTTTCAATAAAATTTCATTTTGGTCTTGCATCTTTACTATCGCTTTCGTTGTTGTGGTATGGGGGCAATACTAGAAACGAACAGCGATAAATTTCCCATTTAGCCGGGCTATTTATAGAGTGCATTTCACCTTTATTGCGAAGGCTCAATACAACAATTGTTTTTGTGAGGAAACCTGACTTACCGGGGCTTGCAGCACCGGATCACAGTTGCGCAACAGTTCATGAATCTAACATGATTTCCCTTGATTTTTTCAGTAAAGAAAAAGACAAAAACAATATTTGCAGAGAACTAGTGCAATAATACTATCGCGCTAAAAATTTACCTATTTTACTTAATCACATTGTTGTGAATAACATTTGAAAATTAAGTGATAGTAAGGAAAGATTTTTTTATTTGGTGATTTGGTGATTATGACAACTATGGTCAGGGGTTAGGAAATAGGATATAGGGGTAAGTGAGATTATCTGTTAATGAATAATATTCAACTATTTTCTCTCAATACTTACCTTACCACCATTACTTTCCTCACTACTACACCGCGTTGGGTTTTAATAGTTACGAATACCACTCCACTAACTGTATCAGGGAGAATTATTTGAGTAAAATCTGACTCTATAATTGCTTTTACTATCAATTGTTGGCCCAATGAGTTGGTGACAATTACCTGTCCTGTTACAGGGTCTTCAAAACTGATATTTAACACCCCACTATTGGGATTTGGGTACAAACCCACTTTGGTGGATAGTAATTGTGCATGTTGAATGCCTAAAAATATATTATCCCTCAATTTTAAATCCTCAAGCCATACAGTATCTGCAGTGGGGATAAATAGCTCCTCAATAATTGGAGATAAGCATAGACTATCTGTATAATTTGAGGTGTTAGGTAATTTGGCCATATTTAAAAAAGTATCCAACTTTATTATGAGGGCTTTGGGATACAAACTTGTTCCTTTATTAAAATATTCTCCATATAACAATGCTTCATTTCGCAACCCTTGTGGCAATGAATTATATAATGCTATCCATGTTTCTGTAGGTAGAATTCTTTTTTGTCTAATAATATTCAAACTAGAATCAACTAAATATGCATTACAAATTGTAGTATCAAAATTTATTTTTCTTAGTCCTATCGCAATAAATCTATTCTCATTTATACAGGTTAATCCACCTGGAAATTCATCATCTCCTATTTTATTAAGTCTAATTTTTTTCAACCAAGTTCCATCTGGTTTGATTTTAATAAGTTCATTAGTGCTTTTAGATGTTATTTGTGAATAACTCCCTATCAAAAATCTTGCATTTGCAGGCTTAATAATTTTCCATCCTTGACTATATAATTCCTCCACATGTTCATTTTCGGTAATCATTTTTAGAATCTTTCCTTTTTTATTTAGCTTAGTAAAGTTAAACTTTAATTCTACTACATTAAGATCAGATTCCCGAGGATAGTAACCAAAGCCCCATAAATATATACTTGAGTCAGTTACCAATGTTTCGCCACCATCAGCTAAAAAAGTGCGATGCCACTTTGGTTTAAAATTATGATCCATTAGAAACATTGTTCGATATAGAGAATCACTATTGATGAAATATGGTCCTGATGCTAATACTTCACTGTCAGAAAAACTTACTATCGAAGTAAAACATTGGTATTGAGGAATTTTAAATCTAAAAATAGTAATTTTTTCAACACTAAGACACTCATCTAACCGCATAAGAAAGCCATACGCACTGTCTGTAAAATCAATTCTACCACTCAAAAATATTTTATTACCACTAGTACAAAGATTTAAAATCGAAATACTATAATCCGGTGGCGACTTTATGCTTTTGTAGTACATGATTGTACCATCTTTACTATGTCTTACTATAAGAGTTCTAGTTGTATCATAAGATAGAGTATTCGTATTATAATAACTAACAGGAGTTAAAGAAATAAAACTGGAATCTTCAAGTATTGTCAATGCTGAATGATTATTGTTTCCCCTATGATTTAATTTTACATTAAAATCTTGCCCAAAGCATATTTTGTTAAACGCAATAATTAAAAGACCTAAAAGGAAATTCTTAATCATATAAATTAATTTTTATTGACAAGTCTCACTTCTATCAGTAAGCCACCTTCAAAAATTTGAAGATAATACAATCCTGCTGTTATTCCTGAAGTATCTATTACATCTGCATTGGAACTATTAGCATTCACCACAAAACTGCTATTAGTATATAATGCATTACCATTCATTTCTATTAATTTTATAACAAATGTACGGATATTGGATGTAAAATTTTAGATAAGTACTTACTGGTAAAATATCTTTTTATATCAATTAGCTAATTTACTTCACCTACTCTCCTTTCTGATTACATTAACCTCTTGCTTATTCCTTAAAATAGCAACGCTACTCTTATAAATTCATACTCTAGTCTTACAGATATGCACTAGGCTCTTATAGATTTAATCTCTACTCTTATAAATATGCATTAAGCTCTTACAGATTAGCAATCTACTCTTTCAGATAAAGCCTATAGACTTATAAATTATTAATAGGCTCTTATATATAAAGTAGAAACACTTACAAATAAATACTATAGTCTTATATATAAATACGCTACTCTTATAAATTGAAACAAATTATTTATTTACAATATACAATAATTGCTAAAAATATGCGTTAATTGTTTTAAAAATCAATTTATAAAACTATGTTTAAGTACAAAATTAGAGAAGTGCTGCTGGCCCGCGGCAAAAAGTATCCTTACAGATGGCTGGTTCAAAAAGGATTTTCGCGCAACAAGGCTTACAACTACCTGAACAACCGACAGGAGTCGATTAACCTTGCAGATTTGGCCATACTGTGCGAAGGGCTTACCTGCACACCCAATGACCTGTTATACTGGGAAAATACACCTCAATTTCCCCTGCCCGACTTTCATCCTGTTGTACAATCGCTAAAAAAACCATCGGCCAAAAGCGATTGGCACAAACTGCTTAGCCAAATGACACCCGATAAAATTGAATTACTACACACCAAAATTGAAAATGGTGAAATAGAATTGTAATTCTATTAATTTGCGAATTATATATGTATCCCTAATTTTACAGCCGCATTTAAAAAATGACACTTCGGTTAATTAAAGAATGAAATTTTTTGCACTAATTATCTTATCTCTAATATCTTTTAATTTAATTGGCTCGCCAACTAAAGATACCCTTATTATTTCAAAAGACCATTTATTATTTGACAGAGATTATGGCTTGGGGCTGAAATACAACCATAACTACGTGTCTGCAAATAAAAACAATTATGGTATTGGCTACTATTGGGGGAGCAAAAGATGGGATGAAAATATTTATGAAATCTATCTCAATTACGACCTTGTTAAAGCAACTCAACTGAGTGTTTCGTATACCAAAACAAACAATCGGGTATTTGAAGGTACATGTTTTGGCTTAGACCTGAATCTGCATTACAATGAAAGTGCAACTTTTTCATTTGCTCCAAAAGCAGGTTTTAATGTAGGAATTCTCGAAATAACATCTTATTGTATTTTTCTGCCACTTGACAATTTTAGGTATCAAAATTTTGGCCTCAGCATTACATTTAGACCTCAAATATTGAGAAACTTCACTAGGAAAGGCCAATCTTTTAGTAATCCATATTTACAATACGAGTTAAACCAAAGAAGAAAGGCCCAAAGGCAGGGTAAAACTTTTATTGTCAAGTAACATTACTTCACAAATCATAAATTCCATTTACTTTCATGGAGATTTTTTGAAGTGATTGTAAATTGGTATTTAATCGCATTGTTCTAAATTTATATCGTTCGCCCCATCTTCTGTTGCGTTGTATTTGTAAATAAACAATACTTCCTTGTATCCAATTAATCTCCTTAATCCAGTATCCCTCTTTTATAATGAAAAATAACATCTTATCTGTTGTCATATCCAATACAAGAATAGATGATCCACGACTTATAATGAGCGAATTGGATGCTTTTGCAAATGCAAAACAAGCAACATCAGTAAACATCGACTCAACTTTGCTTGTCAGAATATCTATTAAAATTAATGTATCTCGGTTATCGTGCGATTCATTTAATATAATGCCCAACTTAAAATCTGCTGATATGGGGTCGTTACCAAGCTCAACACCAAGGGCATCAATCGAATAAATTAATTTTGTGATTTTGCCAAGCCTGAAATCATACAGATAAATAAAATGCCTTTTTGTAAATTCCGATATACGTGAATAGCAGTAAAACAAACAAACGGTATCATTGCCCGGAATAAAACTACAGGACATCTTTTCAATATTTACATTTAACCGTTGGCTTTGATTCGTTACAAATGAATCGCGATTAAATACTTGGTAATTTTCAAGCCTTCCATCAAAGTAATAAATGCAATTGGTATGCTTATTTGAATTATAGGCATAAATATACCGATTGTTTAACACAATGAATTGGCCTAAGTCCGCATTTTTAAAATGATACTTTTTGTTTTTCTGAACGATACAAAATTCACCATTAATTGGTGTAACTCTCGATACCATAATAGCATCTGATGAATCTAAATACTTTGAATACTGCGCATACCCTGAATTCGCTTTATTAACCAGCAACAATAGCAATATCAGATACTTTCTCATCTTTATAATACCGATTAAAACAGGCAATTTCAATGCTTACTTTTTCTTAAACAACTCGCTCTTGTCAATTACTACATATACTGTATCGATGACATGACCTACGGGATGCTCTTCTTCAACAGTACTGCTATTATTGCCCAATGTGGTGCGGTCGAGGATTTGGATGTCTTTTACAAAATAGTTGGTTTCGCCACGGTTGCTCAGCCAGTTTTTGAAATAGGTTTCGTGGTAAGTGATTTTTACTTTCCAGCCATTGTTTACTGCTGAGTCTATCATTTTGATGACATAGGTGTACTCGCTGTCGTTGTCTACTGAAAAGTCGAACAGAGAGCTGGTGTTCATCCCTGTTTGGGTAAGGTTTAATTCACCTTCCCACGATTTCCAATACCGCCCTTTTTGAGAAAACTTGGTGATAAATCCAATGCGTTCGCCATTTGAATAGTCTTCGGTAGCGCTTACAGCTCCAAATATAAAAAACCCCACAATTAACAATACCCACCAAAAAGTTTTGGCATCGAAATTCGTGTGTGTGTAGTTTTCTTCCTGTCTTTTTCCCATTCTTCAAAAATATGTTTTTACCCTTAATTTTTTTTCAGTGAAAAATTGTTCTTAACTATTTGCGTTTAGATGATTCATCCATGGGCACCAATTTCACTGTATACAAAGATGTAATTGGTCGACCATTTAATTGGGCAGGGCGCCACTTAGGCATTGCTTTTATATACTTACCTAAAGTAATAAATAACGACTGTTCGTAATAACACCCCGACATTGAACGCAACATCATTTCCCCATTTTCATCAACCGAAAAAGTAAGTGATACGTTCTCAATTACATCCCCATTGCCTTGATCTATCAATGCTCTGTTAACCTGTAAATTTAATTCCAAGGTCAGCTTGTCTTCACCTCCTGGATAATTAGCCATTTGTTCGACATTCATATACATTTTATCAGGATCTAATAAATCAGGTTGGCCAATTTGCTCCGGTAATTGGCTGAGTTTTGATTTCACTATAGTTTTAGTCAGCGCCCCTTTGCTATTGTATTCTGCCCATGTATGCACCTCGGTATCACCATCAAAATATTGTTCTTTGCTTAATACACCTTCTTTATACAATTTCACATAACGCAGATAATGACCCTTTATCATTGTATCCATCCACATTTCACCAATAGTACCATTGCTATTATATCTGGTTTCGCTCCTAGGCCAAGTAATATGAGCCTCTAATTGCAAAACACCGGAAGGGTAATAGCTGTAACTTATAAATTGATCACTATACGATTCAATGATGCCCAAGGTGGTCCATTTACGCACCACAGAATCAGAACCGTAGTAGGTATTAAGTTTCTGCATTTTTATCATACCGTTGGGATGGTAATGGGTTTCGGATAAAACAGCGCCATAAAAAAATCCAAACAAATTGGGAGCATCCATTCCATATCCAATATTTGTATGACATAATTTATAGGTGATCCATCTGCCATTGATATCATCTTTTTCAGTAAATTCAGGCGTAATAATATACCGCGACTTTGCATTGAAAGTGGTGATGGCAGTTTCGCCATAAGTTATCACACAGCTATCGTAATTACCTTTCTTATACAATGTAATGGTGCGATTACTCATGTCGCTTTGTTTCCAGCGCCATGCTAACAATTTAACGGACTGCACCATTAGCTCAGGTTGGTGGCGGTGCATGGTTGAGCAATCCATTACTTCAGACCGGCTGCTTTTCTTTCGCACCTTACAGGCTGAAGTAAACAGTACTAAAATAATTAATGATGATAAATAGATTTGGGTATAAACACTGCGCATGGGGAGTAAACAATTTAAGTCAAATTTAGGGGGAAATTTTGGAGAAAACAATGAATTTGATGATTTGACAATTTGGTGATTTGACAATTTGACAATTTGATAATTTGATGATGGAATTTACATATGAGGAGTTTAATCCTACTAACATCTACTTTTTTTTAGGAGATAGAAATTAGGGGGTTTTTGATTTTAAAAACAATTCAATCACGAAGGGTCGGGATTTTAAGCAGTAACCACTTACCCTCAACCACTGCCCAACCCAATTATCAAATTTATAAATCATCAAATCACCAAATTCTCTTTTTCCTTACCTTCGCACATAAGTTATGAAACGAATCCTACTTTTATGCACGGCAATTGCCACTGTAGCTCAAGCGCAGGTATTTAATTATAAAGACTACTGGAAAACCCGTAAGCCCAATGCGGCCTATTGGCAACAGGATGTTCACTATACCATCAATGCTGAAATCAATGATGCAAAAGATGAAATAACCGGAACCGAAACACTGAACTATTACAACAACAGTCCGGATACACTCACAACAGTGTATTTTCACTTGTATCAAAACGCCTTTCAACCGGGCAGTTATGCCCATGCCCTGGAAGTAGCCAACGACCAGACGACCAAATTCGGCAAGTATGAAGCCCTTAAGATGGGAACCCTTATAGATGAATTTAAGATTGGTGGCGAAGTGGTGGAATTTAAAATTGATAACACCATATTGATTGCAAAACTTAAACGACCATTGTTACCAAACAGCAGCCTTACTTTTAATATTAAATTCAGAACCTACTGGGATGATGGGGATATGCGCAGACGTTTTAAAATATTTACACACGACAGCGCCAAGCACTATGACGGTGTGCATTGGTATCCGCGTATATGTGTGTACGACCGCAAATTTGGTTGGGAAACCGACCAACACTTAGGCAAAGAATTTTATGGCGACTATGGTGTGTACGATGTATCGCTTACTTTTCCATCAAACTTTGTAGTAGAAGCTACCGGTGCTTTGCAAAATGAAAATGAAGTGATGCCCCCTGCCCTGCGTCAGTCGCTCGATATCATCAATTACGTCAATAACAAAAACTACAAATACGTAATACCTCGCAATGGCACCAAAACATGGCGCTACCATGCTGAGAATGTACACGACTTTGCCTTTACTGCCGACCCTACTTACCGCATAGGTGAAGAGGTATGGAACGGCATTCGCTGTATTGCCCTAGCACAGGAAGTGAATGCACATGCCTGGGGACCGACAGCTAAATTCGTAGCCAATGTTGTAAGAATTTACAGCACAGATATCGGTATGTATGGCTATCCTAAAATAGTGGCAGCAGATGCCCGCGATGGTATGGAATATCCAATGCTGACTTTGAATGGTGGCAACTGGCCTGGTCATCAATATGTAATAGCCCATGAAGTGGGGCACAACTGGTTTTTCGGGATGATAGGCAACAACGAAACTTATCGCGCCATGCTGGATGAAGGCTTCACACAATTTTTAACCTCTTGGAGTTTGAAAAAAATCAATAACATTCCCATGCATGCCAATACGCTGGATGAAGGCACTGTTTACAATGGCTACCTGAACGATGCTGTGAACCGCAATGATGCCATGTTGAATACTCACAGTGATGATTTCCAGTCGGCACTGGGACACGGTGGCGGTTACAGACATGTGTATTACAAAACGGCTACCATGTTGTACAACTTACAATATGTATTAGGCGATGAATTATTCCTGAAATCCATGCAGCACTATTTCAATAAATGGAAATTTGCTCACCCCTATCCTGAAGATTTTAGACAATCTATAATTGAATATACCCATGTAGATCTCAACTGGTTTTTTGACCAATGGATGGAAACTACCAAAAGCATAGACTATAAAATAACCAAAATAAAACTGGTAAAAACAGACAAAGCACAATACCACTACGCCATTACATTTAAACGCAAAGGCGAAATGCAGATGCCGATTGATTTTACGGTGACTGATAAAATGAATCAGCAAACATCATACACCATTCCAAATACCTACTTTGCAAAAAATGATGGCAAGCAGGTATTGAAAACATGGAAAGGTTGGGGTTTATTGAACACGACTTATACAGATACCATTATCATCAGAAACAAACTGGTGAAAGTAGAAATAGACAACACCAACAGATTGGCTGATATTTACAGAGTAGACAATGTGATGACCAAACATGGTGGCAATAAACTGCCTTATGCTGTATCATTTGATCAGGGTATACAAGCGCCAATTAGTTTTAACAAACAAATTTTTAATTTACGACCTGATGTTTGGTTCAATGCTGTGGATGGTATAAAAGCCGGTGCTAATTTTCACTTCGATTATGTAAGAGTGAAACATGTATTGGACATCAGTGTGTGGTACAACACAGGATTGGGTGCTGAGAAAAAATACAACACTGATTTTTTCAGAGATCCATTCAGTTACGCTTTGAAATACAGCAATCTGGTAGGGCACAATGCCAACATCTATTGGGATACCCGTTGGTTGGATGGTATTTTTTATGACGACCTTGGATTCACTAAAAGCTTTGGCAACAACTTTTTTAATTTCCATTTCAAGTCCATCAGCATGCCTAAGTTAAAAAACCTGTATTGGCCATATGCCAACAGCGACTCACGCGATGATAAAAGCAACAGAACTTTGAACATTGATTACACAAGAAATTATAAATACAAACACGGCACCGGTATTATCAATTCAGGTTTAAGAGGCAGTGCATTGACCAGAGATTATGGATATGGCAGCTTTAAACTGGAAGTAATTAACAACAACAAATTCGGTAAGTTTGAATTTAAAACACGCTTTTTTACGCAAGCCATTATGGGCAATGCCATCCCTGAAGAATCCATGCTGATGCTGGCAGGTGCTAATATGGAACAATTACTTGAAAGTAAATTTACCCGTTCGCGCGGTTGGATACCGGAAGAGTGGTTGGGTTACGGCACTACGACCAATCATTTTCAAATTGGTGGCGGCTTGAATTTAAGGGGCTATGCCGGGTATCTTGCCCCTGCCATAAACAGTACCACTGCTTTATACCAAGGCACATCAGGTGTATCGGGTTCAATTGAAATCGACTTCGATCAATTCATTCCTATTCGTCCAAAATTCACCCGCAAGTGGTTAAAAATAGATGCTTATTTATTTGCAGATGCCGGTTTGTTGAGCAACTATGCAACACCTATCATTCAGTACAATTCACCCTTGAGAATGGATGCAGGTGCAGGTACTGCCATTAATATTTACAGATGGGGCAAACGCAATACCATTAAACCATTCACACTGAGATTTGACATGCCATTATTCCTTTCATCGCCCCCTTTCAGCGACAAGGATTACCTGGCATCGAGATGGATAGTGGGGATAGGAAGATCATTTTAGAGAATAGTTAATAGTTATAGGTTATTAGTTATTAGGATAACAGGCTAGATTACTAATCCAAAAATATCAAGACTTTCAATAACCAATAACGAGTAACAAATAACTTAATAACAAGTAACCAATAACCTCCCCCATGAAAAGCAAATCTGCGAAACTCCTTATACTCTTCACATTTGTAGCACTATTTATAGGGTCGGCATTGTTCATGTATTTTAAATATGTGCACAACAGACCTAAAATAAAAGTAGTAGCACCACGCACCGAAATTGACCAGATGAAACTCGACAGCGCGATAAGAAGTCAGAAGGGTTACAAACGCTAAAACCTTTGGCTAATTGAGTTGCATTTGGCAACAAGTTAACAGCCTCATCCAGAATTTTTTACAGCAAAATACTGTCTAAAAATTGCAACCTTTTGCCATCCATGGGTGTCTTACATGAAACGATGGGAAAGAATTATCAAAATGGCTACGTCATTACTGAAACAGGAGGTCATGTGAACTCACTGAGTACCGGCTGTGAAGTTTATTACAAGTCGCTACAATTTTCAGCCTATTACAATCTACCTTTTCAGCAAAACATCAGTCAACACCAAACCATTAACAAACATACTTTTCAAATCTGCACAGGCCTACTTTTTTAACCAAACACATCATGAAAAAATTTCAATTCAAATATATTCTTCCACTTTTTATTTCCTATACTCTCCTATCAACTGCCTGTAAGGACAAACATGAACACGATGAAGTAAAGCCGGAAGCGGCTATTATTACCATCACCACTCCATATGATGCACAGGAATTTGAAGTAGGCGATACTGTAAAAATAAATGCCGCCATTTCTGCCCCTGCTAACCTACACGGTTACGAAATGCACTTGACACGATTAGCAGATACAACCACTATTATCGATACAGCCAACCATGCCCATGCCATGAATTACAGCATATACAACAGCTTGGTAAATGATGGTAAAATACATTCGGATTACAGATTAGAAATTATAGCCATTGTTGATCATGCGGGAACAAAAGTGAGCAAGGTGATTAACTTCCATTGCCACGCCCATTAAGTTTTAAATTAAAATTGAAGGGAAGAGAGGTTGTTGAACAATGGCCTCTCTTTTTTTATAAAAATGAAATAAAAATCCGGTCAGGCTTTATCCACTGATTATAGTTTTCAGTTAAAATAAAAAGGCAATCTGTAAGCCGGGTTCTGTCTCCCGATTTTCATCAGGATGTTTGTCATTTATCTAATGCAACCTACCCTCCGAGGCATACACTTATTGCTAAGCTAATTCGGACGAGCAGCCCTTATTCCCCGGTATATTTGGTTTTACAACCCATAAGGTTTATCCCCCTGCAATATCACTATTGCAAGTCGTGAGCTCTTACCTCGCGTTTTCACCTTTTCCCTGAGTTACCTCAGGGTAGTTATTTTCTGTGACCCTATCTGTCGACTTCCGTTACCGAAAGCCTCCCACCCTTTCAAGCGGTATGGTGCTCTGTGTTGCCCGGACTTTCCTTCCCGCCTAAGCGGAACGACAAACCGATTGCCTTGGCACAAAGATAAGGATTTAGCACAATCAAAGAATTAAAGCATCATTCAATTAGCTTTTTGAGGCAAATCAGCAATAACGGTAAACGTATCTTCTACCCTTTCCATCATCAGATGTTGAATACCATTGGTAATGAAAACATAGCGGGCTTTCAATTCTTTTAAATACATCCCTGCCTGCTGCAAAGTGGCATTACTCAGTTTAACACTTGGTGCCTTACATTCAACTAAAATATGCGGAGAACCGTCATTATTGGCAACATACACATCAAAACGTTTGGAAAGATTGTTGTATTTAACAGCTTTTTCCACAGCTATCAGCCCTTCTCCATAACCTTTTTCCTCAATTAAATAGTGGATGACATGCTGCCTTACCCACTCTTCTGGAGTCAGTACGACATACTTTTTCCTTACAATGTCGAAAATTCGTGCATTGTCTTTGTCTTTTTTAATCGTAAAATTGTAAGCTTTAAAATTGAGTTGCAAGACAACAAAAATACTACGTAATGGCGAATAACACGATTATTAAGTTTAACCAGATTGTCAGCGATATCAAAAACCGACAATTTTCTCCCGTGTATTTGCTTGAAGGCGAAGAAACGTATTTTATAGATGCATTGACAGATGTATTGGAAACCTCGGTATTAAAAGAGGAAGAAAAGAGTTTTGACCAAATGGTTATTTACGGTAAAGACGCCAAGGCACTTGATATCAAGATGGCAGCCAAGCGTTTTCCGCTGATGAGTCAATACCTGCTGATCATAGTTAAAGAAGCACAGAATCTTGATGATATTGATGCATTTGAAGATTACCTCCTAGCACCTCCAAAAAGCACTATTCTCGTATTTTGCTATAAAGGCAAGAAGGTTGACAAACGCAAAAAAGCCGGTAAGCTGTTCAGCAAATACATTCATTTTACCAGTGAGCGCATGCGCGATTATGAAGTAACTCCCTGGGTTGAAAAATACATCAGAGATAAAGGCAAAAGCATAGAGCCGAATGCCACTCAATTAATCGTAGATTACCTTGGAAGCGATCTGGGTAAAATATCCAGTGAAATTGATAAAATGTTCATCAATCTTAAACCTGAAATCGGTTTGATTGCCATGACCCATATTGAACAGAACATTGGTATCAGTAAAGACTACAATATTTTTGAGCTTCAAAAAGCCTTGGGTGATAAAAATTTCAACAAGTCGATACAAATTGCCAATTACTTTGCTCAGAATATCAAGAATCACCCACTGATACCAACCATTGCCAATCTCCTTGGATTTTTCACCAAAGTATATCTTTACAACAGCGTAAAAAACAAATCAAAAAAGGAAATAGCAATCGTTCTGGGTGTTAATGAATTTTTCGTTGACAGTTATAGAATCGCCTGTGGCAATTACCCGCCTGTGCTGGTTGAACAAATATTCGGTTACCTGAAATTCTACGACTTAAGAGCTAAAGGAATCAATGATTCAGGACTAACGGAAGACGGACAATTATTGATTGAGATGGTGCTAAAAATTCTAAGAGTGGCAGAAGTGCCTGTTCAGCTGCGACCGCACGCCTGATTTTAAAAGACAGACTTCATAATAAAACCTTTTTTTACACGTTCAATTGTTATAAACGTATGTTAAAAAGTAAAACTCTTCAAAGTCATGCGAATTGGTTTATTTTGCTATCAACATCAAGAACGCACATTTCATGCTGAAAAAAATTTATATCACAGCACTGCTTTTAACGCTTATCTCCTACTCAGCCTATAGCCAAAAAACAGCGGCCAATGAAGATAAAATAAGACTTTACAACACTGCTTTGGAATTGTATGACAAACAATTGTACAATGCCGCTATTTCCAACTTTACAGATTATCTCCCCTATGCAACTGATGCTGTTAATACCAGCGATGTTGAATATTATATCGCCAGTTGTAAATTGAAACTGATGCACAACAATGCATTGGCCAATATGCTCGACTTTATTGAGAGACATCCGGAGAGCAGAAAAGTGAACAATGCCAATCTTGAAATAGGCGATTATTATTTCAACCTCGGTAAATTTAAACAGGCGCTTGGCTATTACAAACAAGTACAAACACTTGGATTGGGTAAAGATGAAAATCAACGCTTAGCTTACCACAAAGGGTATTGCTATTTTAAATCCGGCAAATACAAAGAAGCCAAAGAGACATTCTACCCCCTCACCAATTCAGACAATCCTTATTCAATTGAAGCCACCTACTACTATGGCTACGTTTGCTATATGGACAAGGACTACAAGCAGGCCTTGCTCGCTTTTAAAAAGGTGGAGGACCAGGGAATCATTGCTGTAAAATTATACATCGCAGAAATTTACTATCTTCAAAATGATTATCAGAAAGCCATTGATTATGCCCAGGGTAAAGACTTTGGTACGCTGAACAAAAACAGAGATATGTTGATTGGCAAGTCTTACTACAGACTTGGTAATTATGAAAAAGCCCAAACTTTTTTTGATGCCAGCAACTACAAAATAGAAGACCTGAACGATGCTGAAGCATTTGAAATAGGCTACACGTATTACATGAATAAGAGTTGCGCAAAAAGTCAACTGTTGTTTGAAAAAGTAGCTAACAAAGGTAATGCCATGGCTCAGAGTGCTAGTTACCATTTGGGCGACTGCTATTTAAAAGTTGGTAAAAAACAAAACGCCTTCAACGCATTTTTTGAGGCGCAAAGAACTGAATACGATAAGTTCATACAGGAAGAGGCCATGTTTGTATATGCAAAATTGGCTCATGAACTGGAGTATCCAAGCAAAGCCATTTCAGCTTATCAAAAATTCAATGAGTTGTTCCCTAAGTCAACACATGCCAATGAGGTAAAGAAAAATTTGGCGACCTTACTGTACACTTCAAGTGATTATAAAACTGCTGTCAGCATTATGAATGACATGCAGATAAATGATGAGTCAACTAAAGAATTGTACCAAAAGATACTCTTCTTAAGAGGACAGGAATTATTTATTCAAAAAGATTATACCGGTGCAACTGACTTATTTAAAAAATCAATTGCCAACCGTGTAGACAACGGTATTTTTGGTCAGTGCCACTACTGGTTGGGTGAGATTGATTACATAGCCGGTAGAAATGACAATGCCCGTATCTATTATCAAAAATTCATTGACAATGCAGAGTCAAAGAAAACCAAATACTATCCAAATGCACTTTACAGTATCGGCTATACTTATTTCAACCAGAAAAAATATGCTGAAGCGGCTAATTACTTTAATAAATACAAAACCAGCATAGGTTATACTTTGCCGGAGAACATGTTCTACGATGCTACATTGAGACTGGGTGATTGTTATTTTGCCAACAACAATTATGCAGAGGCATTGGATGCTTACACATACATTATCAGCAATAAAAAACCGGGTGCTGACTATGCCATGTACCAGCAAGGCATGATTTACGGCATCCAGAAAAAGGAGATGAACAAAATCAATGTGATGAAAAAGATATCACGCGATTTTCCTAACTCACCATATATCCCTGATGCGATTTTCCAAACTGCTAACGAGTACAACGAACTTGAAAATTATCCAGAAGCTGAAAGACAATTTAAGTACTTGATCAGCGATTATCCAAATTGCCCATACATTAAAAAGAGTCATTTATCATTGGGTCAGATTTATTACGATCAGAACAGATACCAGCAGTCGCTTGACGAGTTTAAGTTCGTAGCTGAAAATTATCCTGGCACACCCGAAGCTCAGGATGCGATTAAACGCGCTGAGTCTGTTTACAAAAAGATGGGCAATATCAAGGAGTACATTGATTGGGTGAAAACTGTTCCCAATGCCAACATCTCAACAAGCAAAGAAGATTCCTTGTATTACGATGCTGCTTATAAAAAATACTTGAAGGAAGACCATGTGAATGCTGCTAAAGATTTCGAGGATTACCTGAATAATTTCGGAGATGGCTTCTTTAAATTAAGTGCGCATTATTACCTGGCCATGTGTCAGATAAAACTGGAGTTATATGAAAAATCTATCCCGCATTTAAAATACGTGGCAGATGCTGCCAACTCTGAGTTTAAAGAGGATGCGCTGTACAGATTGTGCAATTACTACCGCTCAAAAAATGATTGCGAAAATGGCATTGTCTATTATGAATTGCTGGAAAAATACAGCAAGTCCAATGTATCCATGCGCAAGGCATTATTGGGTCAATTGATATGCAACAACAAACTCGGCAATCGCGAAAAAGCAAAAACAAAAGCTGAGCAATTATTGAAAGCAGATCAACTGAGCAATGAGGAAAAAGGTGAGGCCAACAATACACTAGGTCGTTACTACTTGCACGACAGTTTATATAAAGTATCCAAAACATTTTTCATTAGATCTTACAAGACCCAACAGGACGTATATGGAGCTGAAGGCAAATATTACCATGCTTATATGCTTTTCATGCAGGACAGTCTGGATAAATGCAAAAAGAGCATCATGGAGTTCAACAACCAATTCAATGACTACTCTTATTGGTTTGGAAAAACTTTCATATTGTTGTCTGATTACTACCTTAAGAAAGGTGACAAGTTCAATGCTAAAGCAACTTTAAACAGTATCATTGAAGATTTCAAAGACGAAGAGATACTGGCCATAGCTCGTCAGAAATTAGCCGCACTTGAAGGCAGCACTAAAAACAATCTGATTGAAGAAGATGAATAGGTATTAGCCATTCATCTTTTTCATCTTTCAATAATTTTTAAAATAAGGGGTAAAAGGGTTTAGCTGATTTCTTCGCCAAACTCGTTTTGAATCACAAAATTAGTCAGGTGTACGGTGTTATCTTCATCAATCTTCACCCATTTTTTGTATTTGCCATACCATTTCCAGCGTATGCTTTTAAAGCCACCTTTTGTTAAGTAAGCTTTGATGATAGGGTTAACTTTCAATTTAAGATTCTTGGTACTTTGAGTCGACCAAATGTGCACCAGTTTCTCTTCAATATTATCGCTGAGCAACATACTTGATACTACAGTACCTGTTCCATTACAGCTTGGGCAAAGTTCTGAAGTTACGATGTTCATTTCAGGACGAACACGTTCGCGTGTGACCTGAATCAAACCGAATTTGCTCATTGGCAAAATATTGTGTCTTGAGCGGTCGGGCTTCATAGCTGCAGAAAGCGAATCAAATAATTCTTTTCTGGCAGTTGCACTTTTTAAGTCAATAAAGTCGATGACGATGATACCACCCAAATCGCGCAAACGCAATTGGCGAGCAATCTCTTTTGTGGCTTCAAGATTAATCTTTAAAGCATTTTCTTGTTGGCTGGCCGCATCGGTTGTTTTGCGTCCGCTATTCACGTCAATTACGTGCATGGCTTCTGTATGTTCAATGATGAGGTAGGCCCCATTGCTGAACATGACATTTTTACCAAAAGAAGATTTGATTTGTTTGTCGATACCGAAATGTTGGAAAATCGGTATTTTGCCATTGTAGGTTTTAACGAGACTTTCCTTGCCTTGTGCGATATTGGCGATGTATTCGCGGATATTGGCGGCATATTCGGTATCGTTAATGTGTATGGCCGAGAAATTATCATTGAGCAAGTCGCGAAGCAGGGCTTCGGTTCTTGATATTTCACCTAATACTTTAAAGGGAGATTTGGCGTTGCGGGTAGCAGCTACCATGTTTTCCCAGTGTGCAATCAGTCCTTTTAAGTCGGCTTCTATTTCTTCGATACCGGCCTCTTCAGCAACGGTGCGAATAATAATACCAAAATTAACAGGGCGAATGGCGTCTGTTAATTGCTTAAGGCGTTTACGATGGGTAGGATCGGCTATCTTTTTAGATATAGCGATGGTTTTACCAAAAGGCACCAAAACCGAAAATCTTCCTGCGAAGGAAATATCGGTAGTAATACGTGGGCCTTTATTGGCAATGGGTTCTTTGAAAATCTGAACCAGAATTTCGTCACCTTTTTTCAGTACTTCACTGATTTTACCGGTTTTAACGATTTCGGGATCCAAAGAAAACTCCTCTAGGCTGGCCTTTTTGAGACCACCCTGAGTAATAATTTTGGTTAATTTAAGTACTGACCGGAAATTGGCCCCTAAATCGGTATAGTGAAGAAAAGCGTCTCTTTCATGCCCCACATCTAAAAATGCGGCATTCAGATTCGGCATTATTTTCTTTACTTTACCTAAATAAACATCCCCTATTTGAAAAGAAGAGACAGACTCTTCTTTAATGAGTTCTACGAGTTGTTTGTTAAAAAGTAAGGCTACGTCAATACCACCAGCGTTGCGGTCTATAACAAGCTCATTCACAATGGTAAGAAGTTAAAAATTGAAATTATCTTTTCTTATGACGATTTTTTCTCAATCTTTTTTTGCGCTTGTGAGTTGCAATTTTATGTCTTTTTCTTTTTTTTCCGCTTGGCATAATTTCTTTTAAATTTAAATTTTATTTAATGCTCTGTGCCTTTTCAGACCAGAGTTTAGCTTCTTTTTCGTTTCCCATCATCTTGTAAATGTTGCTCAATTCGAGGTAATTTTCCTGATTTTGGGGCTGCAAAGATACTAATTTTTTGAATCTTTCAATAGCTTTTTCAAATTGTTGTG
>JAZKEQ010000078.1:0-23572 GCA_040386935.1 Bacteroidota bacterium
TATAATATTTTCATTGTCTTTGGTGCAATTTACAACATTACCTTTCACAATAAAAGTATCGTTGTCGCCATTTGAATAGCCTAAAATTGGACTTAAAAGGCAAACACAAATAATCAATACATACTTATGCAACATCATTTAATTCTATTTCTCCCGTCTTCCCCTGAAAAAACTCTGCATCATATCGCGGCATTCATCTTCGAGTACCCCTGTGATGAGCTCTGTTTTCAAATTAAACTCCTCACTTAGATATTTTGAAAATCCTGTTTTAGGTTCACGTGCACCGATAACAATTTTGTGAAAACGCGCATGTTTAATGGCGCCTGCACACATCA
The DNA here is from genome assembly GCA_040386935.1 of Bacteroidota bacterium. Classification (GTDB taxonomy): domain Bacteria; phylum Bacteroidota; class Bacteroidia; order NS11-12g; family UBA955; genus JABMMZ01. The sequence continues at coordinate 336 of JAZKEQ010000078.1, forward strand.
CGCATGGCTCGATGGTGACATACAACACACATTCATCCAGATATTTTCCGCCCAATTCAGTAGCGGCAGCAGTAATGGCAATCATCTCAGCATGTGCTGTTACATCGGTCAGTTTTTCAGTTTGATTATAGCCTTTGCCTATAATTTTTCCATTACAAACCACTACAGCACCAATTGGAATTTCTTCTTCATCAAATGCTCTTTGCGCCTGGTCAAGGGCTCTGCGCATAAAGTACTCATCCTCTTTAAACAACTCATCCATTGCTACAAGATTAAGCCAATACCGAATGTTTTGCAAATAGTATTATTTTTGCTATTATTTTGAAAAAAGCAATTTTCTTCTCATTGGGCTTCCTTATTCTTTCCGGTTGTAAAATTCTGGCCTATAAAAAATACGCAGAACCCCTAAGTATCAGTTTTGGAAGCGGAGGCGGTTTTACAGGTGCCCGCAATGAATTTATACTACAAGGCAACGGACAATTAAAAGCCATTAAACCATTTACGACTGATACCACTGTGATTACAACTCTCAGTAAAAAAGTATATAAGTCTATCTTTAACCAATTGGAATCCAAAACTCTTAGCAAACTGAGCTATGAAAAACCGGGCAATATGACCAACTTTATTACCTTTTACAACAAAGGTGAATTGAAAAAGAATTTTCAGTGGGAACAAGGCAGCGAAATCCCTAAAGAATTGAAAGAACTATACAACACATTAATACAACTCACAAAAAAATGAACTTGAAACACTTTAGTATCGCATTGGTGTTATTACCTTTAATAGGACTGGCACAAACGCCAGTCAATCTGTTGGATAAACGCACCGTTAAAAAACCGGTGAGTGAAAATTTCTCTCAAACCATCAACACCATAGATGGCCGCGCGGTACAAAATAAAGCCACATCAAACAATAACTTACCTGTACTCGATGGCGTAAAAACTGAAGTGAGTTTTACTCAGGCAGATGTGAAAAGACAAAACATTCAGAATACGGCTCAGGCTACTGAACAGGCGTTTGTGTATCTGAAAACCAATGCTGCCAAAATCGACCCGACTTTTAATCCTGATAATTACACAGTGTTTTCATCGGAGATTGATGCATTAGGATTTTCGCATGTAAAAATGCAACAACACATCAATGGCATAGAGATAGAGGGTTGCGAAATATTTGTACACTTTAGCGGTACAGAAATATACACCCACGGCATTTGGGGCAATGTACCTGCAGAGTTCAGTACTACACCGCTGTATTCAAAAGCGGATGCCATTTCAAAAGCAGAAAAAGGGTTTCAACCTGAGTTTGGATTCAACGTATTAACAGCAGCCCAACAGGCATTGTTGCACTACACAGCACCTGAGGTAAAAACAATTATAACAGTAAGCAATGGCGCTCCTGTTTTGTGTTATGAAGTAATGGTGAGACCAAACATGATAGAGCGTTGGGTTCTTAAAATTAATGCTTCTACTGGCGCTGTAATTGAAGTGTACAACAATACCTGCCACATCGATGGACCAAAAACCGGAACAGGTACTGATTTGAACGGAGTATCTCGCAACATTAATTCCTATCTGATAGGCAGTACTTACCACTTGATGGATGCATCAAAAACCATGTACAATTCATCTCAATCTAACTTGCCTGACAATCCTATCGGTGCTATCTGGACACTGGATGCCGGTAATACAGCTGCTACAGAGTTCAACTATATCACATCAGGCAGCAGTAATTTCAGTAATACCAAAGGCGTATCCGCCCACTACAATGCGGGGATAGCCTACGATTATTTTAAAACAACTTTCAACCGCAATAGTATCAACGGACAAGGCGGTACCATTATATCCGTTATTAATGTGGCGAATCAGGATGGCAGTGGTTTAGACAATGCTTATTGGAATGGCCAGTTTATGGCTTACGGCAATGGCAATACTGTTTTCAAGCCTTTGGCCGGATCATTAGATGTTGGCGGTCACGAAATGACCCATGGTGTGGTACAAAACACAGCGAATCTTGAATACAAAGGACAAAGCGGGGCCATTAACGAAAGCATGGCAGATATTTTCGGTTGCATGATGGATCGCAATGACTGGAAATTGGGAGAAGATATTGTTAAACCCGGATTTTATGCGGGTGGTGCACTGCGCGATTTGCAGAATCCTCATAACAGCGGAACAAATTATAGCAATGGTTACCAACCTCAAAAAATGAGTGAATACTACAGCGGTACCAGCGACAATGGTGGGGTACACATCAACAGCGGTATTCCGAATCACGCGTATTATTTATTTGCTACCAGTGTCACCAAAGAAAAAGCAGAGCAAGTGTATTACAGAGCACTGACCGTATATCTGACCAAAACATCTCAATTCAAGGATTTAAGATTAGCGGTTGTTCAAGCAGCGAAAGATTTATATGGCACTACTGAAGCTTCTGCAGCTGCAACAGCATTTGATGCGGTTGAAATTTACGGTCCACCTGTAAGTGGTGGTGGTGGTACTATTGGTAACAATGTGGCAGATTTACCGGCTAATCCGGGACAGGACTTGTTATTGTTTTATGATATGGATGGTTTGAGTCCATACACCATATCTAAAACAGCGGTTTCTCCTGTATCTGTATCAGGTCAAATAACCAGGGTAACAAAGAAAAAACCAAGTGTGGTGGATGATGGTTCTTATTGTGTATATGTTGGCAGTGATGGTAAGATCTATTCGCTGTTACTGGATGGCAGCAAAACTGAAAGTATTTTACAGAATCAGGCCATTTGGGATAACGTAGCAATAAGCAAGGATGGCAAACGTTTGGCAGCCATTACCACTAATATCGACACCTCTATTTATGTTTACAATTTCCCGACCAGCACCTGGAAAAAATTCAAATTGTACAATCCAACCTATAGTGGTGTAAGTGCAGGTGGTGTGCAGTTTGCTGACGCCTTGGAATTTGATCACAGCGGTACTAAAATTATGTATGATGCAAAAAGTGTTATCAATAATCAGAGTGGGACAGATTACAGTTATTGGGATGTTGGTATCATGAATGTATGGAACTTAGAAAGCAACGATTGGAATGATGGTACAATTGAGAAATTATTCAGCTCTTTGCCGGATGGTGTCAGTATCGGCAATCCTGTTTTCAGTCAACGATCGCCATATATTGTGGCTTTCGATTATGTCAATACCAATACTGCACAAAGTCTTGTAACAGGATACAATCTGAACACCAATAAAATAGGCACTGTTTTCACCGGAAGCGAATTAGGGTTTCCATGTTTTTCAAGAAACGACAATGTGATGGTATTCAATGCACTCAATACCAGCAGCGAACCTGTTGTAGCACAAAAGGCATTGGCGGCTGATAAAATAACAGGAAGTGGCACAGCAACTGTTTTAATTAATAAGGCTAAATGGGGTGTGTGGTATTCCAATGGTACACGCGCCTTATTGTTCAGCAGCAAGGATATACTGAGCTTTGCATTTGAAGGTTTGAGCCCTCAGGTAACCGCTACGATAACAGGCACAAATATTACTTGTACGGTCCCTTCTACAGTGAATGTAAGTGCACTTACACCAAGTTTTTCAAACTCAGCTTACAGCTATGTAAAAATAGGCAGTGTTAAACAAACCAGTGGTGTAGACAACAATAATTTTACAGGAACAGTTGTGTATACTGTTGTTGCGCAAGATGGAACAACAAAAAACTACAATGTTACTGTTACCAAAAGTCCGGTGGTTGGGTTAACAAAACAACTAACCGATAATGGGATCAAAATTTATCCAAATCCTGCTATAGATGAATTGAATATCGCAAGCAACAAACCTATTGAGGAGATAATTGTTTATAATATTCAGGGGCAAATGGTGCATAAAGCAACACTTGATAATTATTTGACTGTTGCATTAGATACCAAATCCCTCCAAACCGGCATGTACATTCTAATTATTAAAACAGCAACAGGCGATCAGGTAATGCGCTTTACTAAATCATGAATATAGGGATTGTTTGTTATCCGACCTTCGGGGGCAGTGGAGTAGTGGCGACAGAGTTGGGAAAAGCATTGTCTGAAAAAGGGCATAATGTACATTTTATCAGCTACTCTCAACCGGCAAGACTCGACTTTTTTAATCCGAATATTTTCTTTCACGAGGTATCCATTTACAAATACCCTTTGTTTGAATATGTGCCTTACGAAACCATATTGGCCAGCAAAATTGTAGACATTGTCAAACAATATAAACTGGATGTATTGCATGTGCATTATGCGATACCACATGCAAGCGCTGCTTTAATGGCAAAGAATATTCTGATTGAACAGGGCATCCATATTCCGATTGTTACCACCTTACACGGAACGGATATAACACTGGTAGGGAAAGATCCGACATACGAACCGGTTGTATCACATTCTATCAATCACTCGGATGCTGTGACTGCGGTTTCTGAGAGTCTGAAAAGAGATACTTATGCAAATTTCCACATACAAAAGGAGATTCATGTTATTCCGAATTTCATCGACTTCGAAAGATTTACCAAACAGAAGAAAGAGCATTTTAAAAAAGCAATTGCACCATTAGGAGAAAAAATACTGGTGCATACATCGAATTTCAGAAAAGTGAAAAGGATTGAGGATGTTGTTAAAGTATTCGCCAAAGTGGCCCCTCACGTCCCTTCTAAGCTATTATTGATAGGCGATGGACCCGAGCGTACCAATATTGAATTATTGTGCCGTGAAACAGGCTTTTGCGACCGCATTACTTTCCTGGGTAAACAAGAACAGATAGAAGAAATATTATCGGTATGCGATTTATTTCTTTTGACATCAGAAACAGAGAGTTTTGGACTAGCGGCTCTCGAGGCCATGGCATGTGAAGTGCCGGTAATCAGCACCAATGCAGGGGGTATACCTGAGGTCAACATTCAGGGTGTAACAGGTTTTTTAAGTGATGTTGGTGATGTGGATGATATGGCAAAAAATGCTCTACGTCTGCTAACCGATGAAGATCTATTGAAAACTTTTAAAGCAAATGCTTTGAAAAAAGCCAGAGAATTCAAACTGGAATTGATATTACCGATGTATGAAAAGGTCTATGAAAACCTTATTAAGGCAACTCCTATAGCCTCAAAATAAACACAATTTAGGCATCGGTGCTTTTTTAGGTCCGATTTTTAATTAATCTGTTTAACTTTTTAAAAAAATTTTTTTGCGATGGCCAAAAACAGTCGTAATTGACAAGTATTTGAATCACAATCTTATAAGCGTGTCAATATTTTTTTAGATACAATTATTAACTTTAATATTTACTAAAAACAAAAAAAAATCATACAAATCAGGCTAATAGGCATATAATTAATTAAATAAATTATTTATTATTGCTCATTATGCAGCGATTTCTAGTATTAGTCGTAATGCTCATCAGCAGTGTCTCTGTTTATGCGCAAAAACCAAAGCCCAAGTCAGATGGAGCCGATAACAAGGACCTCAGCAAGTATCTTGACGATGGCAGAATAGGCAATGTTTCTAACCTTGTGAGGTTCAGAGTTGGCAGGGCATTTTCAGGATATTTAGGACTGAGTTATGAAAGAAAATTCAGCAGAAAATTCGGATTGGAGGGAGGGGCTTACTATAAGGTATTTAAAGGCAATTATGTTGAAAGTGAATCATTCCCCAGCATTGCGTATGAACAAAAATTAGGAAGTATCAATGGAGGAACAAACTTTCTGATTTACCCAAAACTATACATATCCGGAAAAAAAATTAATACGGGCTATTTTTACGGTTTAAGAGTGCTGAATTTTAATTATAAAGCAGATGTAGTCAATAATTTTTATACGATGCCTAACCCCATTATACAGAAGGATGTAAAGGCAACTGCAACAACATTAGCTATAACGTGTGGAAGCCATCAGCATATAGCATCTCGATTCATTTTTGGATTAGAAATGGGTTATGGACTTGGTTGGGGCACATACAAAGATTTAAAGTATCTTCAGACTGATTCCAGTACAGGAAATCAAGTGTTGAGTTCAAAAGGAGAAGACACGAAGTTTTCTATAGATGTTTTTACAATTGATATTTCACTCGGTATGTTATTTTAATTCTACAAGTAATGAAAAAAATCATATTATTATTAAGCCTCCTGTTATCTTTTTGCAGCATCGTATTAAATGCACAAAAGAATCCTATTAAAGAGACTAAAGGAAAGGAAATACGCGTAAAGAAGAAGAACCTGGCTTTTGATTTCACAAATGCTGTAAAAATTGACAATTTTTATTATGTCATAGGCAAAAAACCCAGAGTTGAGTTAGTGTCACTCTTGCTGCCATTCTATTATTATGGAAGGGCATATGATTCTGATTTTGTAATTTATAAGCTCGATGAGAAAATGAATTACAAGGAATTGGCGATTATTCCTGCAGAATATTTTGATAAAAATGTAGAGTCCTACACGATATATAAACTTGGAGATAAACTCTGTGCTTTATTTTACTTCAATAACCGCAAGCATTTAAAACAATATTTATTTGCTCAAAATGTAGATATCAAAACGCTTAAACCTGACGGAAAACCATATAAGATAGCAGAAACCCCAATCACCAAAAAAGAAAAGCGAATTCGCTGTATTTTTAGCGTTGATGTTACTGAAGATTTTACCAAAATGATTGTGACTGCCGATAGAACTAAATTAGCGCTAAGCAGAAGAGCCAGAAAAGCAGCAGCCAGTCAAAAAAACCACACCTTTACGTATTGGTTGTACAACAACAATTTTGAACTGATAAATTCAGGCAAGAACATAAAATTAGGTAAAGGCAATACTAAAGTCATTGGACAGACTTTCGATAATGAAGGCAATCTATGTGTGTTGGGTTTTGAAGCAGATAGTAAATCCAAAAACAAAAAAAGCACTGGTGAGGATGAGGATTACAATCAGTCGAAAATGGTGATGAAAATTATTAAACCCACCGGTGAAGAAACAGATTTGACTTTTGCAAAAGGGGAGTATTTTTATTCTGCAATGTTAAAATTAAATCCACACACAGGTAATGTTGCTGTTGTTGGGTTACTGTCAAGTGGTAAAGGAGGCGCAAAAGGAATCTTTACCCAGCAGGTCAATCTCAGTTCAGGTGAAGTTTTAACGGAATCTGTGAAATTATTCGGGAAGGATTTGGTAAAAGAAATCAATACTTTAAAACCGGCTGCAGGATCAAAATCAAAGATGAAAACGGAAGTAAGACTGAGTAAAAAATCAAAACCTTCCAAGAATGCAGAGCCTGATTACATTCATAATTTAGTAAGAATAGGCGCTTGTCATTACAACGACAGCAATGAATTAGTGGTAGTGACCCAAAAATATTATACCTATACATCTACTACCGTTTACTACGACAGTAAAGGAAATCCACATACTAGAACGATTACCTATTACGTTTATAGCGATATAATTTCTTTCAAATTAGATGAAGAGGGAGAAATAGAGAATTTTGGATATGTATTTCACTATACTCAAATAACTTTTCCCGGTATTTATAAAGACTACTCATCACTCTACACAGGCGAAAAATTGTATCTGATTACAACAACAGAAGGCGGACAGGTAGAATTGAATAACAAGGCCTCAAGAACCTATCCTTTTAAAGAATATAAAACCTATAGAAGAAAAAGGACATTTGCTGATTATGTGCATGTTACTGACTCTGAATTGCTGCATATAATGGCTACCCGCAGAAAGGTATTATTCACGCTGATGTCGGTGAAAACAGATATGTAATCATCCGGATATAATTTCCACTTTACTGATACCACTTACCCTGTATTCGCGGCCTCCCGGCTGTTCAAAACACCGGTACCAGCTTCTCAGCTTATCCCCTTTTTTAAAGATTCGGCCCGTTTCCAATTTAAAAATACTGCCGGTTGGTATTTGCTCGAGCAGGGGTTTCTGGTCCTTGTCATAACGCGCTAATACCTTCATCAGATTGGTGTCGCTACAGCTGCTGGCAGAAGGGTCGTGCATGTATTGTTTAAGGGCCTTCTGAATATCGTCAGGTATCTGATGGTGTTCAACAACAGGGGCCAGTAGAATTTTAAATTCCTGTTTCCATTCTTTGCCATGCGCCTCAATGGTATGCTTGAATTTCTCAAAAGCAACCAGATGCGCCACCTCATGTAAAAAAGTGGTGAGAAAAGAGAAAGGATTAAGATCTTTATTGACAGTGATGCGATGGCTGCGGTCCTCTCTGTATGGGGCACGGTAATCGCCATATTTACTGGTACGGGGTTTATTCAGTTTTAACTGCACTTTGTACTGTACCATCAAATCGACAACATAAGTAGCCGTACCTTCCGGTAAGTAACGCTGAATTTTATCGGCAAGTTCTGATTTAGTCAAGGGGATTTAAGCTGAACAAAAATAATTAAAGCAAATGGGAACTCAAAAAAATTGAAAGATTGCTTAAGACTGAAAAGCGCTGAATTCTTTTTCTATTTGTTCGAGTTCAGTGTACCATTCAGAGCCATACTTGCGTATCAGCGGGGCTTTCAAAAATTTGAATAATGGGATGTTCAATTCGTTTCCTAAGCTGCAAGCAGCCTTGCAGATATCCCATTCGTGGTAATTAATGGTTTCAAAATCACCCGCTTTTCCAATGCGGATAGGATATAAATGACAACTGATGGGTTTTCTGAAATCGGATTCACCCGCCTGCCAGGCTTTTTCAATCGCACAACCCAGCGCCTGTTGCTCATCTCTGTAAGCAAATACACACTCACCCGTAGGAAGACAGGTGGTAGCCGGATCATCAATTTCAGTGCCTTCATGAAACCCTTCGTTATTCAGTAACGCGAGTCCTTCAGGGGTCATATAAGGCTTAATGGCCTCAATGTTTTTGGCTATTAAAGGCAGTTCATCTGCATCAAGTGGCGCACCTCTGTCGCCTTCTATACAACAAGCACCTTTGCATTTTTCGATGTGACAAACAAAATGCTTTGAAAAAATCTCAGTCGAGATCAGGGTATTGTCGAGTTCAATGATCATTGTTGATTCTGATACTTCTCATAACCTTTACTTTCGAGGTTATGCGCTTTTTCAAGTACCTGTTGTTCCATATTGCGGGTAAATCTGTTCATATTTCTTAAAACATCAGGATTACTTAATGCAATGATTTTAGCAGCAAACAGTCCGGCATTTTTAGCACCGTTTATAGCCATTGTAGCAACAGGAATTCCCGGAGGCATTTGCACAATGCTGTACAACGAATCCATGCCCGATAAGTTGGACGATTTAACAGGCACACCAATTACAGGTAAATCTGTAATACTGGCTGTCATGCCCGGTAAATGTGCCGCACCACCGGCTCCGGCAATAATGCATTTGTACCCATTAGCACGCGCACTTTTTGCGTAGTCAAACATTCTTTCAGGTGTTCTGTGGGCACTTACGATTGTAATGGTATACGACACACCCATTTCGTCAAGTATTTCAGCAGCGTCTTTCATAACAGGTAGGTCGCTGTCCGAACCCATGATGATTAATACGTCTTTCATATCAAATTAATTGGTTTCAAAAGTAGATTAAAAAAACAGAAATCAAAGCGATTATCGATTAAAGCTGTCGCATGCCAAGCCATTGCTTCACCTTACCTGCTTTTTCTTTTACTTCAGCCACAGTATTTCCCAAAATGGTGATGTGTCCCATTTTGCGTTTAGGTTTAGTAGTGGCTTTGTTATATAGATGCACAAACACACCTTCCATGGCCAGAATATTTTCCAGTCCGGTAATTTCATATGCACCATTAACACCTTCGGCACCTAATAAATTCAGCATTGCAGCCGGTTGAATAAGTTCAGTACTACCCAAAGGCATATTCAATAAAATGCGGTTCAATTGCTCATATTGACTGGTGTAACACGCTTCAATTGTATGATGACCGCTATTGTGCGGACGTGGGGCAATTTCATTGACAAATATCTGCTGGTCCTTATCCAAAAACAGTTCAACTGCAAATAATCCGACACCCTCTAATTTATTGACAGTGTCCATGGCAATTCTTTTTGCTTTTTCATCTATTTCAGGTGTAATATCAGCAGGCGCAAATAGAAATTCCACCAGATTAGCCTCCGGATCAAACTGCATTTCAACAGTAGGGAAAGTAAGGATCTGTCCCTTTGCATTGCGCGCTACAATCACAGATAATTCAATGGCATTTTCTACAAATTCTTCCAGTACGGCCGCTTCACCAAACGGAATCATATTGTAGGCATTCAACATTTCTTTTTTGTTTACCAGTGCCACACCTTTACCATCATAGCCGCCTTTGCGCAATTTTGCCGCTACTTTTTCGCCTTTTAATTTGATTAATTTATCGGCCCATTCTGTAGCATTGTCAACCAATTCAAAATCGGTTGTCGGTATGCCGTGGTGACTGAAAAACAACTTTTGCAAACCTTTGTCCTGTATAATTTCAAGAATCTTTGGAGAAGGAATGATGGTTGTACCGGCTGCTTCAAGCTCCTGTAAGGCCTCAATATTGATGTGCTCAATTTCATATGTTAGCACATCGCAAACAGCAGCCAGTTCCTTTATTTTTTGGGCGTCTGAGAGTTTTCCTACAATATGATGATTCGCAATACTAGCTGCAGGCGCTTCTTCAGTTTCCAGAATTGTATAGTGAATATTCCAGGGTTGGCCAGCCTCAATGAGCATTTTTCCCAATTGACCGCCACCGATGATGCCTATTTTTTTAGTAGATGGTAACATGAATTTGTCGGCTGCAAAAGTAGTATCTAATTGGGCTTTTTTACAATTTCAAGTACATAATTTTTACCGTAAATAGTATTGAACGAATCAAGAGGGATTAATTGATAGGTATTTACAATTTCTGTTGCATCCCAGTTGCGCAATAAAGCCTCACGGCTAAACCTTGTGCGATTATTATTCATATCGGTATAAACCCGCTTTCCGGCAATTAGAAAACTGTCGATGGTATGTGTTAAATCCAACTGTGGTTTAATGTAAGTGCCATGGTAAGAAAAGCCCATCTGATAAGTCATCACATTTTCAACCAGGGGCTTATTGGCCCATAAAAATACAGCAGACGGATGTTGCTTTTCAAATCTTGTCTGTGTGTCAGCCTTTTCTATAATAAGTAGAGAATGGGGCAAAATACCAAGGGTCAGATTCCAGATAAATAGCGCACAGAAAAATAATTTTAAAGCAATTAAATTAATCTGGGTGTAGCGTGAACCGGCATATAAAATGAATAGAAAAGGCAGCATCACCATGAACTCCGCATTGCCACTGGATAAAAAGGCAAACATCAGGTGCAGTAAAAAGGCCATCAGAAATAAACCTGAAAAAGATAGCGCACTGTTTGATCGGATACCGATACCTATTCTTTTCAGGGCTATAAAACCTTTTAGTGCAAACGCTATGGCAATGACAACAGGCAATACCAAGTACAAACCATAATGTTTGAAAAGGTGTAAAAACTGTCCGTGTATCTGAACAAATGAGCGAATGGCATTAACAATAGTCAATAATGCTCCTGCCAACGAAAGACTCAGCGATGCATTGCTTTTGCCGTATTCGCCTAAAATGAACTGATAAAAAGTATAGGATGGATGATGAAGTGATTGATAAGCGATTAAATAGGCGATGGGGGTCAATAAAAAGGGAAGGCTATAACACAATACAAGTTGCCATTTAAAAGGTTTTTGCCGGCATAAAAACACCAATATTGCTAAAGCCCACCAGATGTGCAACTCGTGTACAAGTATAGCACAGCAAGCAAGTAAACCACTGATTAATGAATTGCGCAAGGTCAATCCCTTTGCTAAATAATAGGTAGAGGCAAGTGATAAAAAGAGCGGTAATATGTAAGTTTCTGCATCGGTGGTAAACCGCATGAATCCATAGCTGGCGCCCGCAATTAAAGTCAGTAAAAAAGCTGAGTTTTTTTCAGTCCCTAATTGTTTGAGTGTAGCAAAACAAATGAACAGGCATGCAGTACCGGCTATTGCATTCATACTGTTCAATGCTTGCAAGGCATGACATGCAGGGTTAAACATTAATAGTACGCTGTACCAACCCTTACCAATGATGTTGTAAAGCAAATGATGGGAGTTAATCAATTCCTCACCATGTTTCACACAGGCGGCATAATACCACGAATCTATCGCTGCATTATTATTGGGGAATGTCAGATAACACAATCCCAGAAAAAGAAAAACGATATGGTGCAATGATGGTTTCAAAAGAAAGTTCTGAAGCCTCAAACCTACATAAAAAAAGCTACACTTTACAGGTGTAGCTTTTTGCATAAGTTGAAAGTATTTTAGAGTGCAGCCTGATATCTTCTGCTTACTTCTTCCCAATTAATGACATTGTAAAAAGCTGAGATATAGTCAGGTCTGCGGTTTTGATAGTTGAGGTAATAAGCGTGTTCCCATACATCGAGACCGAGTATCGGAGTTCCGCATTTTACACCATCTATATCCATGTAAGGATTGTCCTGATTGGCAGTGCTGCAAATGGCCAGTTTGCCATTTTGAACACATAACCAGGCCCAGCCGCTACCAAAGCGCGTTGTAGCCGCTTTTGTGAAATCTTCTTTGAATTTATCCAAACCGCCAAGGTCGCTGTTAATTGCATCAGCCAAAGCACCTGAAGGAGCGCCACCACCATTTGGAGATAAAATCTGCCAAAACATGCTGTGGTTAAAGTGTCCACCACCATTATTGCGAACAGCAGCAGGATATTTGCTGATATTTTTGCAAATATCAATGATATCCATTGTCTCCATTTCTGTACCTGCAGCAGCAGCATTCAGATTGGTAACATAGGCATTGTGATGTTTGCCATGGTGTATTTCCATTGTGCGGGCATCTATGTGCGGTTCAAGCGCGTTGTATGCGTAGGGTAATTCGGGTAATGTGAAAGCCATATTATTATAATTTTAATTTACTGAAATCTATTGCGTAGTAGAAAGTGTAATAGGATTTAACTTTTCTATTGTACGATACTTGTGGTTTGAAACGTGGGAAGTCATCGATGGCACTGTTGATGTTTTCAACCATGGCCCATGTATCTTCGAAGTCGCCTTCTTCTTCTACATCATCAGGCAATAACCATTCTCTTTTAGTGATATTTCCTTTTTCATCAATTGATAATTTGATTTGACCCAGGAAGAAATATTTGGCTTTTTTTGCACCCATCAAATCCACTTTTTTACCGACTTGTTCGCTTATCAGCGTGTACATTGCTTTTTCGCCACCGGTATATTCAACCACATCAACCAGATCGTCCTTAAATACTTTGTCCTTTTGTTTTTCACCTTCTTCGTTGTAGAAGTTAGCTTTTACAAAATTGCCTTTTTTGAACTCTGCTTTACACGATGATTTACCGTTGTTGTGAAACCATTCCCACTCACCGTGTTTTTTATTGTCTTTAAATTCACCTTTAGCAGCCTGGTTGCCATTCTCCCAATATTCTTCATACATACCTTCCAAACTGTCTTTTTCGTAAGCGCCTTTTTCGTGCACCTGACCACCTTTGTGGAAAACAATGAAACGACCGTCTTTTTTACCTTTACTCAGGTTCAATACTTCCAATGAATCGTTATTGTCATAAAAATAATACCAGGTACCGTCTTGTTCACCTTTCAGGTAGTTTCCGGTACTTCTCAGGTTGCCGTTTTTGTGGTAATAAACCCATTTGCCGGTTCTATCACCGTTTGTCCATTCACCTTTTGCTCTTTGTTTGCCTGATTTATACCAAAGGTTCCATTCGCCATTGCTCTTACCTGATATAAATTCCCCTTCGCTTGATTTTTGGCCGTTAGAATAATAGGTTGTAAAAACACCTGTTCTTGATTCATTCTCAAGTTTTTTCGAGGTATATTGACCCTCCATCTGTAACTGGTCGCCTTTTATAAAATAATCCTTTACGGTAAATTTTGTACCTTCAGGAGTTACAATGCGGTAATACGTGGCATTTTTAGCTTTTGTTTTTTTCCATGAAGCATCAAAATAAATCTTTTTTTGTGCAGACAGCGAATTTGCGACTGCTACAAATAAAATTAGAATCAGCGATAGACTTTTTATTTTCATTATAGTGTGAATTTATCATGGCAAATATAGATTTTCAGCTAATAAATACAAGGTAAAAAAAATATTCTGACGACCGTTTTAAACAAAAATTGAAAAATTTCAGGTTGAGTTCGCCAATAAAAAATTTATGTAACTTTGCAAACGTGGTATTACACAATAAAATAAACGCGCAAGAGCTAAAAAAACGCTTAGCAGAAGAATCCATAAAACGCACTACAATTTCTTTTTATAAGTACCATTTTATTGAAGATCCAACAAAATTCAGAGATGATTTATACACCAAGCTCTTTGATTTAGGGGTACTTGGTAGAATTTATATTGCTCACGAAGGCATTAATGCTCAGATTTCGGTCCCTTCAGACGCGCTTGAAAATTTTAAAATAACCATTTATGGGTATGATTTTTTAGAAAATATTAGATTGAATATCGCTGTAGACAACGACAAATACTCATTCTTCAAACTGGCGATAAAGGTTAAAAATAAGATTGTGGCTGATGGCATTAGCGATAAAACATTTGATGTTACCAGAATAGGGAAACATCTCAAAGCAGAAGAGTACAATCAACTAACCGAGAATAAAGATGTAATAGTGGTTGATATGCGCAATCATTACGAAAGTGAAGTCGGACATTTTGAAAATGCCATTTTACCGGATGTTGATACTTTCAGAGAACAATTACCCTATGTGGCCAATATGCTTGAGGAGCAAAAAGATAAGCCCATTGTTATGTATTGTACGGGAGGAATTCGCTGTGAAAAAGCGAGTGCTTACATGCTACACAAAGGTTTTAAAGAGGTGTATCAATTGGAGGGTGGTATCATAGAATATGCCCGACAGGTAAAATCAAAAGGACTTGAAAACAAGTTTCACGGCAAAAATTTTGTGTTTGATGAACGCCTTAGCGAAAGTATTTCTGATGATGTAATTGCCAAATGCCATCAGTGTGGCAACCCCTTCGACTTGCATACCAATTGTGCCAATGTAGCTTGTAACTTGCTGTTTATTCAATGCCCTGAATGCAAAGAAAAATACAATAATTGCTGTAGCGAGGAATGTCAAACCATTGCGGCCTTACCCGAAGAGGAGCAAAAAGCATTCAGAAAAGGAAAAAATTTCGGTCGTTTGGTGTTTAAAAAAGGCCGTAAACTGAAAACCCAATAGGGTTCAGCATTACATATCTTTCTTCAGTTTCATCAAGAAGCTGACTTCACTTTGGGTCAGAAAACGCCATTTACCACGTGGAAGATCCTTTTTGGTAAAGATACCAAAACTAACACGGTCGAGCTTTTCAACTTCATACCCCAAATGTTCAAACATACGTCTTACAATGCGATTGCGACCGCTGTGTATTTCAATACCAATCTGTCGTTTATCATCAGCGTCTACAAAAGCAACACTGTCGGCATGGGCTTCACCATCTTCAAGTTGAATGCCGCCCACTAGTTTATCGAGATCAGCAGGTGTTGCTCTTTTATCAAGCTCAGCCTGGTATACTTTTTTAATTTCAAAACTTGGATGCGTGAGCGCTTGGGTTACTTCACCATCATTGGTTAATAACAATACCCCTGTTGTGTTTCTGTCGAGACGGCCCACAGGAAAAATACGCTGAGGGATTTTATCCGCTACAAGATCCATGACTGTTTTACGGCCTCTGTCGTCTTCGGTAGTGGTTAAAAAATCTTTAGGTTTATTCATCAATACATAAACATAAGGTTCTGGCAGAATTTTTTTGCCGTCAAATGTTACCGTATCTGTTTTATTCACCTTGTAACCCATTTCTTTGATGACTTTACCATTAACAGCTACCTGTCCTTTGGCAATCAATTCATCTGCTTCGCGTCTGCTGCAGATACCTGAGTTAGCAACATATTTATTCAGTCGTATTGCATCCTTTTCCTCAGTTTCACCTGTTATTGCTTTTTTGCGTTCAGTAAAGGTTTTCTTAGGCGGATGTAAGGGAGCATCTTTATAGCTTCTTTTTGTTTTTACTTCAGGATCGTAATTTGGGCGGAATGGTTTTTTGGTGCCATCCTCCGGTCTGCTGCGATTGTCTCTGCTACCAGGACCTGAAGTACGCGGTTTATCCCACTGTGGTTTATCGTTCCCGTTGTCTCTTTTTTTGTAATCACCTCTTGGCTTATCGTCAAAACGCTTGCTGTCATCTCTCTTGGTATAAGGGCGTTTAGGCGCATCACCAAAAGATTTTTTGTCATCGCGCTTGCCATATGGTGCTTTAGGTCGGTCGCCATAAGGCTTCCTGTCGTTATCGGCACCGTATGTGCGTTTTGGCCTGTCCCCAAACGGCTTGTTGTCATCGCGTTTGGTATAAGGGCTTTTCGGCTTGTCGCCATAAGGCTTTCTGTCGTTATCGGCACCGTATGTGCGTTTTGGCCTGTCCCCAAACGGCTTGTTGTCATCGCGTTTGGTATAAGGGCTTTTCGGCTTGTCGCCATAAGGCTTTCTGTCGTTATCGGCCCCATAAGTGCGTTTTGGCTTGTCTCCAAACGGTTTGCTGTCATCGCGTTTGGTATAAGGGCGTTTTGGCCTGTCGTCACCTCTATCATTATACGGTTTTGAAGGTCTGTCGTTGAAGTTGCGTTTATCCGGACCCGAAGAAGGGCGTCTGGTGTCACCCGGATCTCTTGGTAAAAAACGTGGCGGGGCTAATTCATCTTTATCGGATGCATTGTAATCAGGTGTAAAACGTTTCTTTTTATCACCATCATCCCCTCTGTCATTGGGATAATCCTTTTTAAAGGGTTTGTTGTTTCTTTTTTCAGGCATAAACCGCAGCAAAGGTAATGAATATAATAGGGACTTTTAAGTTATCCCCCAAATACTTACATCACCATCAGCAGTATCACTGACTCAAAGCGTTTAAAATAGGCAATATCGAGTTGAACCCTGAAATCATTTTTTACCATCAATTCACCAAAGAAAGTGTTGTTTGAGGGTGTTTCCACTTGATTGTTTTTGGCGAAAATCACCAGATGCCTGGCCTGAGATAATTTTTTAAGGGGTTGTATTTCAGAATTGAGACAAATGCCGGAACTACTGCTTTCCATCTTTTGACACGAGATTAAAAGGACATCCTTCATATTGTCAGGTAAAATGTGAGGGATGCCATTATCATCCAATAATTCCATGAGTTTTTTCTCCCCTGTGGCAATGGTTCCCCACCCTTTTTCTTCTTTAATTGCCAGCAACTGGGATAGAAAATCATATTTATTAGAGCAGGTATTGAAAGAATAGCCGGCTTTTACCCATGCTGATACAAAATCCTCATCAACTGCCAAAAGCGGTTTTTTAAAGACATCGCTTTCAAAATTCAACAAAGGGTATTTGTTGGCAAGCGGCTGAACAAGTCCTTTGCGCACTTGTTTGATGGTTTGTTCTTTAGGGGTTATATCAAACACAATATTTGTTGAATAAAAACTACATTTGCAAAATTAATACATAATCCCATTTAAAATACTTTATTGCTTGTCTAAATCTCCAAATGCCATATTGAACGCATTGCACAGCATCCGGTTTCTGCTGGATAAAAGCAGTATGAAGAAAGGAAAGCGTTTGTTATTTCTTACGAGTTTGGTATCTATAGCAGATGTATTGGGACTGGCTGCAGTTGTACCAATTCTAATGTTGGCCATTGATGGCGATTTTTTGGAAAAGAGCAGAAAGTTGAGATACTTATTCAAACTTTCCGGTATGCCAACCGAGGCTTCATTTTTATTATTATTAGTCATAGGGGTAGTGTTTTTTTTCGCAACAAAAAATATTCTTGCACTCTATATTCAAAGAAATTTGCAAAAACTGTGTGCTGAGTTGGTTCAGAATTTTACGGAAAAGACATTTTACCACACTATTAATGAAAGTTTCAGAAACATTGTTTCAAAAGGCACAACAGATTTATTACAAAAGGTGCATTTCAATTCATTCTATTACGCAACAGGTATCTTACTCCCATTTGTCGGAATTATAGGTGAAAGTGTTATTGTGATATTTGTTGTTTTATTTATTATGTGGTTCAATCCACTGGTTTTTTTGCTCATAGTTTTAATCACAGGTCCGGCATTTTACTTTATCAATAAAACAATTAAGGATAAAGTGTACGACTTAGGGGAACAAACCAAGCAACACAGGGAAAGTACCATAGACAGTCTGAATATTGGCATCAATGGATTAGCGGATATCAAAATCAATCATTCTGCCGGGTATTTTATCAAAGATTTTTTAGGCAAACAAAAGCAATTGCTGAACTGCGATTTCAAATCTATTCACTACCAGCTAATTCCTTCGAGAGCCAACGAGTTCATCGTTTTGTTAGGTGTAATAATACTGGTTATTTACGGTTATTTTTTCTCTGATAATCCTGCCGGTTTAAGAGTATTAGGCGCAGTATTTGTGTTGTCGGTTTTCAGACTCATACCTGCATTGAACAGATTGTTGGTAGCACTGATGAAAATAAAACTGTACCAGTACACCATCGATTTTCTGAAACAGAATAATATTGGACACAATCAAATCATTGAAAAACCATTGGTATTGCACAACAGCATAATCTTAAAGGACATCAGTTTTAAACACAATGATTCTGCTTTGCCATTACTCGATGGTATTAATCTGACGATAAAAAAAGGTGATATT
This sequence comes from Bacteroidota bacterium, assembly GCA_040386935.1. Lineage (GTDB taxonomy): Bacteria > Bacteroidota > Bacteroidia > NS11-12g > UBA955 > JABMMZ01. The sequence continues at coordinate 19,086 of JAZKEQ010000078.1, forward strand.
ATTGGATTAGGAGGTATAAGCGGCAGTGGGAAAAGTACCTTGCTTAAAATATTATCAGGACTTATTCCGGCCGATTCAGGTGAAATTAAAATTGATGATACCGTATTAGCCGGCAACAATATCAAAGCCTGGCAAAATCAATTGGGCTTTGTGCACCAATCGCCTTTTATATTCAATCAGAGCCTAGTCGAAAATGTTACCTTCACAAAAGACCCGGATGAAGAAAAACTGCAACTGGCCATGAAACATTCGGGCATATTAAACTTTATTGATACCCTCTCCTTGGGTAAGGATACGATTTTAGGGGAGCAGGGTATTAAGATAAGTGAGGGCCAGAAACAGCGCATAGCCATTGCCCGGGCCTTGTATAAAAATGCTAAAATACTGTTGTTTGATGAAGCTACCAGTGCACTGGATGTAGAATCAGAAAACACAATTATAGAAAGTTTGAAAGAATTGAGAGAGCAGGAAGTCACCATTATTATTATTGCACACCAAAACAGAATTCTGCAACTTTGCGACCGAATTTATACCATCGAGAACGGACATTTAAAACAATATGAGTAATACAAAAATAAGATTTGCGGTGATAGGAGCCGGTCATATCGGCAAGCGACATGCGGAAATGATTGATAGACATGAAGAGTCAGAATTGGTGGCACTTTGTGATACCCGTCCGGCAGCACAATTGGGAATAGATAATTATCAGGTACCATTTTTTAATACCATGCAGGAATTATTTCAATCGGGTTTGGAATTTGATGTTGTCAGCATTGCCACACCAAATGGCCTGCACGCTGAGCACGCTTTGATAGGATTGGAACACAAGAAACATATTGTTATTGAAAAGCCAATGGCGCTGAGCAAAGCAGATTGCGAAAAAATTCTTTTTAAAGCACTGCAAGTATCACGTCAGGTATTTTGTGTGATGCAAAACCGGTATTCACCACCTTCGGCTTGGATCAAACAATTGGTATCCGATGGCACGTTAGGAAAAATATACATGGTTCAAATCAATTGTTACTGGAACCGCGATCACCGCTATTACAAGGCAGAAGGGTGGAAAGGCAAACTGGCTTTAGACGGAGGCACGCTGTTCACACAGTTTTCGCATTTTATTGATATCATGTACTGGTTATTTGGCGATATCAAAGACATTCAAGCCAAGTTCAACGATTTCAGTCATCAAGGCATAACAGATTTTGAAGACAGTGGTTTTGTGAATTTTAATTTCCTCAACGGAGGAATGGGTGCTATCAATTACTCTACCTCTGTATGGAATCAGAATATGGAAAGCAGTCTGACCATAGTGGCCGAAAAAGGGAGTGTAAAAATTGGTGGTCAATACATGAATGAAGTAGAGTATTGCAACATCGAAAATTACACCATGCCTGAATTGGCTCCGGCTAATCCTGCCAATGATTACGGTCCTTACAAGGGTTCTGCAGCAAACCACAATTACATTTATGAAAATGTCATTGATACGTTAAAAAACAGAACTACTGTTACAACCAATGCCCTCGAAGGATTAAAAGTGGTGGAAATTATAGAAAGAATTTATCGCCTGAATCCTTTCATCAAGACACAGGAATAACAATAACCTCAGCGCGATGGTTAATGATTGTCAAAGCTGTTTTCTTTTTTAGAGCATAACTTACTTACTTTTGCAGTTTAATAAGAATATTCTGATGTCATCAAATACATTATCTATTGTTGTACCGGCCTATAATGAAGGCAAAACCATTCACTTGATTTTAGACAAAGTAAAAGCGGTGAATTTAATCAGCGACATGAAAAAGGAAATCATCATTGTCAATGATTGTTCAAAAGATAATACGGAAGAGGCCATCATGCATTACCGCGAACAACATCCGGAATTGAATATTCAGTATTACAAACACGAGGTGAATAAAGGGAAAGGTGCGGCATTGCATACCGGCATAGCAAAAGCTACAGGTGAATACGTCATCATACAGGATGCCGATTTGGAATACGACCCTAATGAGTACAATATTCTCTTAAAACCCATCATTGATGGTTTTGCTGATGTGGTTTACGGTAGCAGATTCATGGGTGGTAAACCGCACCGTATCTTGTTTTTCTGGCATTCTATCGGCAATAAATTCCTGACAATGTTGAGCAATTCTCTCACAAATCTGAATCTCACCGATATGGAAACCTGTTACAAGTTATTTAAAAGAGAAATTATTCAATCCATTTCATTCAAGGAAAATCGTTTTGGTTTCGAACCTGAAGTAACAGCAAAAGTAGCCAGGATAAAGGATATACGCATCTATGAAGTAGGTATTTCATATTACGGTAGAACCTATCTCGAAGGTAAAAAAATAGGATGGAAAGATGGCTTCAGAGCCATTTATTGCATCATCAAATACAATCTATTTTCTAAATAGAAAATTTTGAGTAGTTTTGCTACTCAAAATTAGCCATGATTGAAACACTCATATCCTCAAAAACAAGGATAAAATTGTTGTTGAAATTCTTTCTCAACAGCGAAACTACGTCCTATTTGAGGAATCTTGAGACAGAGTTTGGTGAGTCTACCAATGCCATCCGATTAGAACTAAATAAGTTTGAAAAAGCAGGTATGCTGCAAACGGAATTTGAAGGGAATAAAAAACTATTTAAAGCCAATACTTCCCATCCATTATTCAAAGACCTTAATAACATTGTTTTTAAATATGTGGGCCTCGACTGGATTGTTGATCATCTGGTAGAAAAACTAGGCGATCTTGAAAGCGTATACCTCATCGGCAGTTTCTCAAAAGGTCTCGACAGTGATACTGTTGAACTCATTTTTGTGGGGAAAGTTGATGAAAAATTTTTGAAAGAATTGTGCAGCAAATTCGGGCGTAAAATCAATAGAAAAATAGTGTATCATGTTGTTGAAAAATTGCTTAACAAAGATACCAATTCCTTACTACTTTGGTCGAAGGAAAAAAGAAAGAAAAATATCTGAAAATTGGCTGTTAAAAGGCCATTTCAGAAATAATATATAAAAGGCTGAAACTGTTGGTATCAGCTACTAAATTAAAACCTGTTCAGGCATATTATGTGACTGAGGAGGCAGCGCTTTGAAAACAATGGAACAGGAAAAAAACTGGAATGTCGTGTATACAGCTTCAAGGCAGGAAAAAAAAGTAGCACTAAAACTCTCAGAACACAACATTGAAAACTATCTACCCATTATTAAAGTTTTGAGTCAATGGAGCGATAGAAAAAAGCTGATAGAAAAACCTTTATTCAATGGCTATGTTTTCGTTAAGGAAACAAATGATTACGAACAGATTTTAAAAATCACAGGTGTTGTTGCATTTCTAAAATACAATAAGAAAAATGCCATTGTCAGACAACACGAAATAGACACCATAAAATCGCTGATAGCCTATGGATACGACATCACCACATTCGATCAATCAGAAACGATTGAGCTAGGTGAACAAGTGATGGTGGCTGATGGTCCGTTGAAAGGACAGGTAGGCGAATTATACAGTAAGAGCGATGCTAAATGGTTTGTTATTCATTTTGAAAATTTTGGAAACAGCCTGAAAGTAAAACTCCCATCCAATTTATTAAAACCCATTAAATGAACGAAGCATTCGATTATGAAATAAGCGCCAAAAAAAATGCTCTGAATATCAATTTCAAAGAGCTTTGGAAATACCGCGACCTGATTGGTCTGCTTGTAAAGCGCGATTATGTGGCAGTGTATAAACAGACGGTACTTGGGCCTGTGTGGTTCTTTGTACAGCCCATCATTACATCATTAATTTTTACAGTAATTTTTGGAAACGTGGCCAATCTGGCACCAGAGGGGAAACCGGCCTTTCTGTTTTTCCTGTGCGGGCAAACATTCTGGAACTACTTTGGATCATGCATTACAGCCACTTCCAATACATTTGTTGCCAATGCCAGTGTTTTTGGAAAGGTTTATTTTCCGCGACTGGCTGTTCCTATCTCTGTTATTATTTCAAACCTGTTGAAGTTTTCACTGCAATTCATTCTGCTCATTTGCGTTTGGTTGTTCTATTATCTGAAAGGTGGTTACAACATTAAACCTGATATCTCGCTTGTATTTATTCCGCTATACCTGGTAGTAATGGCCATTCTTGGATTGGGTGCAGGTTTGGTGATTTCTTCATTGACTACACGGTACAGAGATTTTACATTTCTGGTTGGCTTTGGTGTTCAGTTGCTCATGTGGGCAACACCGGTGGTATATCACATGGACGCTATAAAAAATACAACCATGATTCGGTTGATAAAAGCAAATCCTATGACTTCAATCATTGAAGGAGCGAAATACGGATTCGATTGTGGCGGAAGTTTTGATCCGCTATTGCTGTTATATAGCAGCTTGTTTGGAATAGTATTACTGCTTTTCGGTATTGTGGTTTTTAACAGAGTTGAAAAAACATTTATGGATACAGTATGAGTGATAATGTCGTTATAAAAGTCGAGAACCTCGG
>JAZKEQ010000079.1:0-8618 GCA_040386935.1 Bacteroidota bacterium
GCTACGTGATTAACTGAACGAGGCATTTTTTTACTTTGTTACTTTTTGAGTTATTATGTCTTGACAGGCGTTTCCGTACAGACGGAAAACTTTTGGCCCGGCAATGTATTGTTTGTTTTTAACTTATTTACCGATACCCAACATGTATCTCATGTTCGGCATATCTGTTTCGTGAACTAGACCTGATTGAGTCAGTCCGCGCTTACGTTTGGTTGCTTTTTTTGTTAAAATGTGATTTTTAAACGCTTTTTTACGTTTAATTTTTCCTGAGCCTGTAATGCTAACTCTCTTTTTAGCACTACTGTTGGTCTTCATTTTTGGCATAACTTATTTCTCCTTAATTATATATATTTAATGTGTCAATTATTTCTTGGCCGGTCCCAAAAGAATAATCATTTTCTTTCCCTCTTGTTTTGGTGGTGATTCTAATTTAGCAATACCATCTTCCACCAACTTATTTGCGAACTTCATCAGCAACTCATATCCTCTTTCTTTATAGATAATCGTTCTGCCTTTAAAAAACACATAAGCCCTTACTTTAGCACCTTCACCTAAAAACTTCGTTGCATGCTTTAATTTAAAGTCTACATCGTGTTCATCTGTATTTGGTCCAAATCTTATCTCTTTAACCTCGTTAACGACTGCAGTAGCTTTCAGTTCCTTCATTTTCTTCTTCTGCTCGTACAGGTACTTGTTATAATCTACTACTTTACAAACCGGTGGCTCAGCATTTGGAGAGATTTCCACTAAGTCGAGTTCCATTTCCTCAGCAATTTTCAAAGCTTTGGCAATAGGATACACGCCTGACTCTATACCCTCACCCACAACTCTTACCTCATCAGCAGTAATGAACCTATTAATTTTGTGTAATGCCTCACGTCTACCTCGGTTAACACGGGGTTTAACGACTTTCGGTCTGGTTGGTTTGGGGGAATACGGTTTTTTTTGCAATCTATTTACTTAATTTAATTGTTTCTTTATTTCTTCTTCTATCCAGTTTATAAAACTTTCAATGCTCATTGATCCCAAATCTTCACCACCCTGCTTTCTTACAGAAACCGAATTTTCAGCTTGCTCTTTTTCGCCAACAATTAGCATTAGCGGGAGTTTCTTCAATTCAGCATCGCGTATTTTCTTGCCGGTTTTTTCCGACCTGTCGTCAATGAGGGCGCGAATATCGTGCTTTTTTAGGACATTTAAAAGATTTTCCGCATAATCTTGGTATTTTTCACTGATTGGCAGAATAATCAATTGATCAGGTGCCAACCATAAAGGGAACTTTCCGGCATAGTGTTCCAATAAAAATCCGATGAACCTTTCGTGGGTACCCAAAGGTGCCCTGTGAAGAATCAATGGTCTTTCTTTTTCGCTTTTCTCGTTGATAAAGGTCAAATCAAATCTTTCGGCCTGGGCAAAATCCACCTGATTGGTAGCAAGGGTGAACTCTCTGCCAATGGCGCTCCATATCTGAATATCAATTTTAGGCCCATAGAAAGCTGCTTCGTCCTCTACTTCTACATAAGGAATGTTAGCGCTGATTAATACTTTGCGCACCATGTCCTCAGTTTCCTTCCACAATTCCGGGGAGTTGATGTACTTCTGTCCCAGTTTCTTAGGGTCGTGTTTGCTGAAACGCATCACATACTTATCGATTCCAAATACTTTGAAATATTTGAGGTACAAATCGTTAACAGCTCTGAACTCCTGTTCAAACTGATCTTTGGTACAATATATATGCGCATCATTCATCTGAAGGCATCTCACACGCATCAATCCAAATAATTCACCACTTTGCTCGTAGCGGTAGCAGGTACCGTATTCAGCATAACGCAAAGGCAAATCTTTGTAAGACTTAGGTGTTGCGTCAAATATCTTGTGGTGGTGAGGGCAGTTCATGGCTTTCAGGTAATATTTCGTACCGTCAAGTTCCATTGGCGGGAACATGCTGTCCTGATAGTAAGGTAAGTGTCCGCTCTTTATATACATGCTCTCCTTGGCGATATGTGGTGATTTAACACGCACATACCCTGCCTCTTTCTCAGTTTTCTTAGCAAATTCCTCGAGACGCTCAATAATTGCTGCACCTCTTGGCAACCATAATGGCAAGCCCGGTCCAACATCATCATCGAATGCAAAAATCTCCAGATCTTTTCCCAATACCCTGTGGTCGCGCTTCTTAGCTTCTTCCAACATCAGCATGTGGGCATCCATCTCCGATTTTTTAGGGAATGTGATACCGTAAATACGGGTCAACTGTTTATTTTTTTCATTACCTCTCCAGTAAGCACCGGCTAATGAAGTAATTTTTACTGCTTTGATAATCCCTGTGTTGGGAATATGGGGTCCTTTACACAAATCTGTAAAATTGCCCTGACTGTAAAAAGTGATATCACCGTCATTCAATTCATTGATGAGTTCCAGCTTATAATGGTCACCTTTGGTTGTAAAGTATTCCAATGCCTCAGCTTTAGAAACAGCTTTACGCTCGTAATTGCTTTCTTTTTTAGCCAGTTCCAACATTTTATTTTCCAAAGCACTGAAATCTTCGCTGGTGAATTTATGGTCACCGAAATCGATGTCGTAATAAAACCCTGAATCGATGGCAGGTCCAATACCGAATTTTACACCCGGATATAAGACTTCCAACGCTTCTGCTAATAAATGTGCAGAAGAATGCCAAAATGTAGATTTGCCTTCTTTGTCATCCCATTTAAGCAATACCAAATCAGCATCCGTGGTAATGGGCAACGTGGTATCCACCACTTTACCATTTACTTTGGCAGCAATAATATTGCGCGCCAAACCTTCACTGATACTTTGGGCAACCTGCATGGCTGTAGTGCCTGCAGGGTATTGCCTGACTGAGCCATCCGGCAGTGTTAACTTAATTTCCGACATAAAAAAGGTTGGCAAAGATAAGGATTTAATTGATTTTAAAGTTAGGCTATACTTGCTTTTTGCATAGATTATTTAAATAATTTTACAAGGTCCTAACTTCCTAATTTTAAGGCATTTATTAAATCCAATTTATTGTTAAGCTTTTGCTATTTTTTTTAAAACAAAAACGGCCGGTATTGCTACCGACCGCTTCTGTAAATTTAAGCTAACTAAATCTAAATATTTGAGACCTGAAGTCTAATTTGCTTGAGCGTAGTTTGCTCCGGTTTGGCTGTCAATGCCATTCCTTTACTAATGGTGACGGGTTTCTTTTCAAATACAGGAAATCCTTTTTCGATGCCCACAACTACCATCGTAGCTGAAGTACCCGATGGCAAAGAAACCTCATGTTTTTTTGACTCCTTGTTATAATTGGCGTATACATAGCTGTTCATAGAAGGTATAAAAAATGAGATTTGTACTTCTTTATCACATTTCACATTCACTTCTACCAATTGCGCCTGGGGTGAGGATGTGAATCTATCGCAATTCACAGCCCCAAAGTCAGTAATACTGGCAGTATACACGCTATTGATTTCATTTTTCTCCAAACCACCCTGTTTCTCCTTTTTGTTCAGCAATTCTTCATTGGCACTTTCAAAAACAGCTTCAACAGATGGGGTACTTTTAATCAATTCCATTGCAAAACGGTTGGTACCAGGCATTAAACCCTGACTAAGCAAATCGTTGTTATCACTGCGCAGGGCAATATTAAACCCAGATGGATTGGCATAGGCTTTCTTAATTTCTTCGATACTACTGCCCCGGGCTATGTTCAACTCTCTTTTCATCAACAACAATGCTTCGTAGCGCATTCTTTCATTATTTTCTAAATGGGAATTTGTTGCCAATGATTTTGCCCACAAGAAACCTGTAATCTTTTTTGCATTGCTCTGACCTATTACGTAATCAATTGAGCGGTTCAGACTCAGTTTTTCCATTTGACGGATTTGCCCATCTACCATAGCCGTTTGGGTATCCAACCAATTGTGAAATTCTGTAAATGCTTTAACGAATTTGATAGAGTCCTGACGGCATTTATCCAACTGAGCACAGTAATTATTCAAATTCCTATTATAGCCTGCATTGATTTTCTGATTGGCATCATCAATCGTCTGGCAGGTTCTTGCATAAATAGCCTCTCTTTTCTTTTTACTTTTTACAATTTTTTGCAACCAAGTAAAATAGGATTTAGCATCGGGGTATGCATTTAATTTAGGGGCTTTAGGTTTAAGCGGCATGGCCGTTTTTTTAGGGAAATCAAAATGCAGATTAAACTCTCCTTCGTTTTCTCCTGCACTTTGTTTAAACGCTGAAAGTCGTTTGGCATCAAGGATTAAATAAGGGACTGGGCCTCTGTTCTTATTGATTGCTTCGAAAGGTCGGTTGGTATTCTGCCACTCGGTTACCCCTTCATTTCCTGCTTTTGCCAAAAACACCTGCATATTATTTTGAATATTGTCTGAAGGCATTTGAATATTAATACCGCTACCACTCTTTATCTTCAATTCTTTTCCTTTATAAAATGCCTTTACAGAAAACATGCCGCCTGATTCTAAAATTTTGCCATTACTCGAAGTTGATAATTGATTAAAAACAGCGTCCTTAATTTTTGGAAATTCCTGCAATTCGATAACAACATCTTCTGCTGCAACTAGCTTACCATCAGCAGTTATAAGAATATTTTTTGGTATAAAAATTTTAGTCCCTTCCTTGCCTTTAATATTATTGTCTAAAGTACTGTTAATGGTAAATCTTTGGATATAGTCTCCTCCTGAAGTTCTAAGAATATCTGTTATCGTTTTTATCGGGTAAACTTTCAAAGTCAATTCAACCCGCCTGTTGAGGGATTTAGCATCTTCAGTTGTATTGTCGATTTCTGGTTTACGTTCCCCATACCAGTCGATGTCCATCACTTTTTCATTAACACCCTTAGACTTCAGATAATCCCAAACTGATCTTGCTCTTTTATTTGACAAAATCATGTTATAGCCATCGCTCCCATCGTTGTCTGTATGGGCCGAAAGCGTAATTTCATAATAACCGGCTGCTGTTGCTTTTTCAGCCATGTTATCCAATACCAAAATATCTTCATTGTCGAGGGCAAATTCATCGACATTAAAATTCACTTTAAAGCTAGTGAAATTCTGTTGCGCGCAGAGTGGGGTGATACATAGCAATACCACTAACCACAGAATGGTTTTATTCAACATAATAAAATTTTTATTGATTTCTATTATAACGCCAAACCCTTGATTTTATTGCGTTTGCAGTTTATTTTATCTCTCAAAGGCCGACTGCTAAAGGGCTTATTGGAAAATATTTTTAGAATTTTGCAGCGTTTTTATGCTTAATTTTGTCTAATCTATAATCAGTATGGTATTTGCCGAAAAGCAAGTCATAGAGGGGTGTTTAAAGGGCGATAGATTATCGCAGCAAGCATTGTACAATCGCTTTGCGGGAAAGATGCTTGCCCTTTGTAAACGATATTTGAGAGATATGGAACATGCTGAAGATGCTTTTCAGGAGGCCTTTGTAAAGGTTTTCAATAATCTGAAAAAATTCAGTTTTCAAAGCAGTCTGGAGACTTGGATGACCAGAATTTTCATCAATGAAGCCATCAACAAACTGAGAGCAGAAAAACGCCTCAGCTTGCAGGTGAATATTGATGAGAACACTTGGCAGATTGCAGAGTTTAAAGAGGAGGCGCCTGAAAAATTTGATTCCGAATTGGTCCTGATGCTATTAGACAGGATACCTGAAAACTACAGCATTGTATTGATGCTGTATGCGATAGACGGCTATAGCCACAAAGAGATTGCAGAAAGGCTAAATATGCCGGAAAGCACCTCGCGAAGTACACTAACAAGAGCCAGGCATATGCTTTGGCAACTATATAATAATGAAATTACACGTCATGAATCCAGAAGAATTTGACAAACGATTAAGTAACTGTTTTAAAGATGAGTTTTTGCCACCTGATGACAAACTATGGCAGAACATCAACACCCGACTTGACCAAGGCGGCAAGAAACCATTTTGGTACTGGCTGGCACCGGTAGTGATTGTTTTTGTAGCTGTGGGTGCCTGGCTATTGGGAGGCAATGGCATGACCGAAAAGAGCAATAATACTGCTGAAGGCGCCAAAAACAGCTCAATTGCTAGCAATAACAGCAATACAAATAACAAAAACAACGCATTGATAGAAACTGAGGAGACAGAAGAAAACGAAACTACCGATACTGATAATAACAGTTCAACCACTAATTCAGAAACACCTGAGTTACCGGTAAAAGCTGTTAGCGGAAACAACAATGTAACAATTGAAAAATCTTCAGAAAAAAACAACAACCCAGCAGTTAAGAAAAAACCAAAAACTGTTCGTTCATCATCATCTTCTTCTTCATCATCTTCAACTACGTCTACTACTAATCCATTTGTTTCAACAACACCTACTACTGTTACACCAAATTCAACTACTGACGACAATGAATATGTGGTTCCTTTGAGAGGCCGCAGAATTAAATCACTGCATAATTTCATTTACTTCTTCAATGCTGATTCTTTAATTACTTTTAACAATCCTATTAAGAAAGCCGCATTAGCACCAACTAAAAGGAGCAGCCCTTACACCAATAACCCGGTTGACTTTGATAAAAAATGGTGGTGGAACTTTGGCATGGGACCACAAATTGCATACAATAAAATTAGTGTACCCGGTGACTTAAAAGATTATGTACACCATGCACTTTGGGACAATAAATCAAAATTAACCAGAAATGGTTCAGGATTTCAATCTCAACTTTTTTTGGGCTACAGATTTACAAAACATTTTTCAATTGAATCAGGTTTGCAATACAGCCTCAGAACAGAACCTATCAAAATGAATGTTACAAGTTATGATATTCCGGCTCGTGATAACAATAAAAAGATTGTAGGATATATTCAAATTCCATTAATTGTTATCGCTACTGACCCTAATACAGGTAAAAAAGATACAACTTATTATGATGCTGTTTCTAACTTTTCGTTGGCTGCAACTAATAAGTATCATGTATTTACAGTCCCTTTAAGATTTAATGCTGAATGGAAATTAGCCAATAAATTTCGTTTAATAGGTGGTATAGGTGCCGGTCTTTCTATGATTTCAAGCAAAAAATCCTCCCATATAGATATTGTTGAAGGCAATGAGGTTACTGAGAAAAAACTCAGAAGCTTTAGTGGATCAATGGGTGCACACTTAGGGTTTTATACAAACTTTAATGATATTGGAGAAATAGGCATCTATTCTAGTTTTCAAATGTATGCAGCTCCATGGCAAATCAACAACAAGCAGTATGCTATCAAAATGAGTGACATGCAATTTGGCATAAGCTTCAGACGCCCGCTTAACTGGGGCAAGTAATAAAAACTTTATAATATTATAACGAGAGGAATAGTCAACAAGGCTATTCCTCTTTTTATTGATAAAGGATTTAAGCTACTATATTAGAGAATGTGTTGCCTGTTAATAATGCTTTAACAAGATGCACCAGTACTAAACAGATAAATATTGGTTAGGCTACAAACAAACAATTGAAACTAGTCTGTCCTTATATATTATGTGAGCTGGAATTAGAAACTGCCATTGAAACTCAATGACGGTAAAATCGGCAATTGATTTACTCTTACAAAATTAACACGGTCGAAATAGAAAATATTTTTGCGGTCGTAAATATTGGTGACTGATAATACTATCCAGCTTTTTAATTTCTTGGTTGTACGGAAATTGTATTTAATGGATGCATCCAATCTGTGATAGCTAGGTAAGCGTCCGCCATTGAAATCACCATATAATATCCCTAACGACCCATTTGAATTCACATAATCAGAACTTGGGCCTGCTTGAAAATCTACTTTCTCATAGAATCCTTGTGTTTGTGTAAAAGGAAATCCTGAACCAAAATTCCAGCGCGCATTAGCCGACAAACGACCTTTCTTATCTAACGCATAATCGGCCACTAAATTGATATTATGTCTTCGGTCCCAATGTGGGCTATAGGTATTTTCTCCATCCGACCTTGTTACATAAGTCAGTGAATACACCGCCCATAGATAAATCCGTTTATTTTCGAATTTATATCTAAAATCTGCACCATAGGCATTCCCCTTTTCGATGATGTAACTTTTCCTTAATTTTTCAGGTTGATTGGCATACTCCGCTATATCATCAAATATTTTGTCGCGATTGATATTGGTGATTTGATTGAAATCTTTGTAAAACCCTTCAATGCTGATGTCGCTGTATTTATTGATGTCATATTCAAAGCCACCCACTACGTGCCAGGCCAATTGCAATCTTGTTTTCACATCTTTGCCTTCAAATGTTTTAGGCAAATCTTCGGACCCTGAAAGGAATCCATAAAACAGATTTACAACATCTCTATCGCTGAATGCCGACAACAGGTTTTGCGAATACCTCCCTACTGCACCTTTGAACATCAATTTCTTTGTAAAATTATACTTTCCTACTATTCTTGGTTCAAGTGTCGTATTGCCTAATGAGGCATAGTACTGGGTTCTAAGTCCTGTTTCCAAAACAAAGCGTTTTCTTACCCATTTATACAATCCGAATCCGCACAACTCTGTGGTATACTGATCCTGTTCGATGCGTCTGTTATTGGCATTGTATATATTAAACT
>JAZKEQ010000080.1:0-8608 GCA_040386935.1 Bacteroidota bacterium
TTACACCTGAGCAATTAGAGGCAGTTATCACGCCAAAAACCAAGTTGTTCATGTTTAGTAGTCCCAATAATCCTAGTGGTATGGTTTACTCTCATGATGAATTAAAAGCACTGGCAGATGTATTTGAAAAGTACCCTGACATCTATATTATTAGTGATGAAATATACGAACACATCAATTTCAACGGGAAACACACCAGTATTGCAACTTTCGGAACATTATACAACAGAACAGTTACTGTAAACGGTGTTTCTAAAGCCTTTTCAATGACCGGTTGGCGTATAGGCTATATTGGCGCTCCTAAGGAGATTGCTTATGCATGTGAGAAACTGCAAAGTCAGTTTACCAGCGGTACCAACGCCATTGCACAGCGTGCTGCTATTGCAGCATTATTGGGCGATATGACGCCAACCTACAATATGAGAGATGCATTTCTGAAAAGAAGAGATGTTTGTTTGAATATATTAAAAGACATTCCGGGTATTAAACTCAATCACCCTGATGGCGCGTTCTATTTATTTCCGGATATCAGCAACTATTTTGGTAAGAGTTATAATGGTAAAACTATTACAAACTCTCAGGATCTTTGTATGTATTTATTGAATGAAGTATTTGTTGTAACAGTTGCAGGCAGCGCATTTGGTAATGATGATTGCATCCGTTTTTCTTACGCGACTAGCGAGGAGAATCTGACAAATGCTATGAATAGAATTAAAACAGCACTCGCAAAACTGAATTGATCGCAAGCTTATGATGCAACAACTGATAGAATCATTTAAAGGAAAAAAAGTACTCATTGTTGGTGATGTAATGGTGGATGCTTACATCATAGGCAAGGTCGACCGCTTATCTCCTGAAGCACCGGTACCGGTTGTTAATATCGAGAAACGCGAAAACAGATTAGGCGGAGCTGCCAACGTAGCACTTAACGTAGCGGCACTGAATGCCATTCCCATTTTATGTTCTGTTATAGGTAACGACATTGATGGCGATGAGTTACTGAACATAATGCGCAATGAGAATTTGACTTCAGATGGTATCATACAATCACGCGACAGAAGAACAACGACCAAAACAAGGGTATTGGGCAATAAGCACCAGATGTTGCGTCTCGACAGTGAAATCACAACCGATTTGAATGACAGTGACGAGCAACAGTTAATTAGAATATTCAAACAGTTTATTACCGACTGTGATGTTGTGATACTCGAAGATTACAATAAAGGTGTATTAACAGAACGCAATATTCAATTGCTGATACAAATAGCCAAAGAGGCCAATAAACCGGTAACTGTAGACCCTAAGAAAAATAATTTCCTGGCTTATCGGCATGTAACATTGTTTAAACCCAATCTGAAAGAAATACAGGAAGGATTAAACACCGAGAAAAATCTGAAAGACAAGAATAATCTAATCGAGGCAGTTACCCAACTGAATCAGTTACTGGAGAATTCTTATACCATGGTTACCCTAAGCGAAGATGGGGTATTGATGACTGATCACAAAGACTATAAATTCATACCGGCCCATATTCGCAATATTGCCGATGTAAGCGGTGCCGGAGACTCTGTAATTACGGTTGCATCACTTTGTATTGCCTGTGGTGCCGATATGTCTGTTGTTGCACAATTGGCTAATCTGGCCGGTGGATTGGTATGCGAAGAAAATGGCGTAGTACCAATAAATATTGACAAATTGCTGTTTGAAGCCAATCATCTTCAGCATTCAATGAATGAATAAAAAAGACTTCATAGAGTTTTTTATTTCAAAGCACGAGGATACAATCACCCGGATTTTAAGAATTTTTATTATTCTCTCCTCAATATCAATTGTAGGAGTCATGATTTATAAGTTTGGCTTTAATCATTCCAAAGAAAATCTTGAAGTACTCAATGGCATCACCCGCTTTTTTTACATTGTTTTTATTATCAATTTTCTGGTGCGATGGATACTCAATGGAAGAGAAAGGAAATTTGTCAAACAAAATATTTTTGAGTTTTTATTATTGCTAGTCATCGTTTACGATGGCTTGATTAATTTAATTTTTGGACATCCTTTTCTGGAAAGTTTTTTTCTTGCCCGAAATGTAGTGAACTACAGAAGTATCTATCATTTCTTTATTCAATTTTTCCTTTTAGTACTGGTGGCTGTTGAATTCATAAAGTCTGTTAACAGCATTTATACACTGAGGTTAAAACCTACTACTCTTTTTATTTTCTCCTTTGTTTTTCTGATTTTAGCCGGAGGAGGCTTGCTCACCCTGCCCGGATTTAACTATACAGGGAAATCGCTTAATTTTATTGACGCCTTGTTTACAAGCGCCAGTGCCGGTTGTGTAACAGGTCTGACTGTTGTGAATACCGCCACATTCTTCAATATAAAAGGACAATTGGTGATATTGTTTTTGATACAATTAGGTGGTATTGGTATCCTGACCTTTGCTTCATTTTTTGCTTCGTTTATTAAAAAAGGATTAAGTGTCAGACAAAATATTGCGATGAACGAATTGCTGGATGCAGAAAATATCAGTGGTAGTTATTTCCTGATCAAGCGTATTTTAGTAATGACATTTGCGATTGAAGCACTTGGTGCCATTGGCATTTATATCTTGTGGGGCGATTATCCTTTTGCATCTGATGGAGAAAAAATATATGCATCTATATTTCACAGTATCTCTGCTTTTTGTAATGCAGGCTTCTCCACTTTAGAATTTAATTTTGAAACACCATTAGCAACAGAATTGTATATGTTGCATATTTTTATCGGTGTTATTATTTTCTTTGGAGGTTTAGGTTTTCCGGCCATAAGGGATATATTCTCTCCTTTAAAATTGAGAGAAAGACTAAGGGAACCATGGAAACAATGGAAACTGAGCACAAAGGTTGCATTGTATACCAGTTTAGTTTTACTGGCATTAGGTACTGTAGCTTTCTACTATTTACACGTTAGACATTTAGAACACATCAAAAGCCCTTTGGGTAAATTTGCAGCTTCATTCTTTCAATCAGTTAACACACGTACCAGTGGCTATAACAGTATCAATCTTGGTGAGCTCTCAGATACTACGATGCTCATCAGTATATTCCTGATGTTTATTGGAGCATCATCTGCTTCTACTGGCGGTGGTATCAAAACCAGTACGTTTGTTGTAATGCTTGTTGCTATCATTGGAACGATAAAAGGGAAAACAAATTTCAGTCTCGACCGCAGAGGTATTGCCATTGATTTAATTTACAAAGCATTTGCAGTGGTTGTTTTCTCCGGATTATTTGTATTAACCATCATTACTTTATTGAGTTTAACGGATCCTACATTTTCAGTAATTAAAATTGCATATGAGGCAGTTTCTGCATTTGCTACTGTGGGATTATCAACAGGGATTACTGCCCAGTTTTCTGATTGGGGTAAACTCATTCTTACTTTTTCGATGTTTGTTGGTCGGGTAGGGGTTATTACTTTAGCCTATTCATTAAGTGCCCGTGAAACTGACAAGGATTTCAAGTACGCCAAAACGCATATTATGATTGGTTAATTAATGGCCTTTTTCAGGATGCTATTTGTTTGCATTAAATCCTATTTTATATCCCTTTCAATTAACAATAGCAGAAATAATCAGGCTAAAAATAATAGGCCATAAAAAAAGCCATTACAAATGCAATGGCTTTTAAAAAAGTTTGTTTGGATTACTTGTTAACGCTGTATTTTTTTACATAGTAAAATTTACCGGCTCTTTCTTTTCTGCCAATAAGGCCAATATTCTTAGCATAAAATACTTCCAAATACAAGTTGTTGCCATATAATACAATACGAATTACATCGGTAAATGTTCTATTGTTTATAGTATAAGAAGGGTATTGGAAAACTGTATCCCTTGAATTTTGTATTTTACTGAATGTGCCACCCAAATTGAAAATGATAGGGCCAACATAGTTCGTATCATTTCTATTAGTAATCATGGCGATTCTATCTTTATAGGTAGAACCTCCCGCCTCTGTACGGATTGAAATCTTTGGATGACCGTTAGATACCAGGTCATAACTCATGATTTCATTGTTCTCGATATCTGGGTTACTTTGATTGTTGAGGTAGTTTTCAGAGGTGTAATTGATAGAAATGGTTGTATCGCTTATTTCTGTAAAAGTGTAAGTCGAACCATTTTTAACTTCGAAATAATCCTTGCTGCTAGGATCTAGGACTTGTTTCACTTGATCTGTAGGTTTGCATGACTGCATGATGCTAACAGATAAAAATAAAATTGCTGAATACTTGATTGCTTTCATATAATACTGCAAATTTGAACAATTTTTGGCAGGGAATCAAGTTTATGCCCTAATTTACAACCTTATGGAACAAAGAATAAAAGCACTGGCCGGTGGAATAAAACATGAAATTATCGCGCTGCGACAAGCTATACATAGTAATCCCGAACTGTCTTTTCAAGAGGAAAACACAGCAATTTTGGTGGAAAACTATTTACAGAGTTTAGGATTGAAAACAGAGCGCATGGCCGTTACAGGTGTTGTAGCAATTATTAAGGGTAATGGCAAAAGCAATAAAACAATTGGCTTAAGGGCTGATATGGATGCTTTACCCATACTTGAAAAGAACGATAAACCGTATGCTTCTAAAAATCCGGGTGTTATGCATGCCTGTGGTCACGATGTTCATACTTCTTCATTATTAGGCGTAGCTAAAATATTGGTAGCCTTAAAAGATGAATTACCGGGTGATGTCAAATTAATTTTTCAACCGGGAGAAGAAAAACTACCCGGTGGCGCCAGTTTAATGATAAAAGAAGGCGTTCTTAACAATCCTAAATTAGATGCCATCATCGGTCAACATGTTATGCCGTTTATTAATACGGGGAATGTAGGCTTCAGAAAAGGCTTGTATATGGCCAGTACAGATGAGATTTATATAACGATAAATGGTAAAGGTGGCCATGGTGCCATGCCACATTTGTCAGTTGATCCGGTTGCAATATCCGCACAAGTTATAGTAGCCTTACAACAATTAGTCAGTCGAAAAGCATCGCCTATTATACCAACAGTACTGAGTTTTGGTAAAATTAATTCAGAGGGTGGTGCCACCAATATTATTCCAAACAGTGTCTCATTTGAAGGAACATTGAGAACGCTTGATGAAAAATGGAGAAGTGAAGCTAAGGATTTAATTACTCAAATAGTGAATCACACAACCCAGGCTTATGGCGCTACTGCAGATATCCGCATCGAAAAAGGCTACCCCTTTCTAAAAAACAATGAACCATTAACCGAACAGTTAACCAATTTTGCTCAGTCATATATGGGAAATGAGCAGGTTGAAGAGCTCAATATATGGATGGCTGCTGAAGACTTTGCCTACTACAGTCACGAGGTACCGGCATGCTTTTATCGTTTAGGTACACGCAACGAATCAAAGGGAATTGTTTCACCTGTTCATACCAATACCTTTGATATCGATGAAGATGCATTAGAAACAGGATGCGGTCTAATGGCCTATCTGGCCATAAAGGCATTCGAAGCTTAGTCATTGTTTTACATAAAATACGACATCGTACTTTAACGTAAAACCATTACTTTTGCAGCGAAATTTATGTGGAATAAGATTGCCAGCTTTATCCTTCGCAACCGTTTATGGCTGCTCATTGCTATAACGCTTAGTACAGGTTATATGACCTGGCTGGCTACAAAAGTGGAAGTGGGATATGGAAATAAAAAGATCATCCCAGTAACCGATCCTGATTTTATAGACTATGCAAAATTTCAAAGTACCTTTGGAGATGATGGTGGAATTATCATTATTGGAATAAGTTCTGATAAGTTATTTCAGCTTGATGTATTTAACGGTTGGTATAATTTAGCTGATAGCATTGATCACATCAAAGGCATTGACAAAGTTGTATCCATTACTAAACTTTACAATATACACAAGAACGATTCTACGAATAATTTTGAAGTAGGTCAATTAATCTCACATCGCCCGGCTAATCAAGCAGAACTGGATAGTTTTAAACAAGCCATACTCAATCTTAGTTTTTACAAAGACATGTTGTATAAGCCTGAGACCAATACCACGTTGATGGCTATTACGATGAATAAAAAGGAACTTGATTCAAAAAACAGAATCAAGATTACTGACGAGATAATCAATACACTTGGCCACTTTTCTAAAAAATATAATATTGCTACCCATATATCAGGCCTACCTTATGTAAGAACGGTAGTGGCGACAAAAGTAAACAAGGAATTAACATTTTTTACATTATTGTCAGTTGCTATTACGGCATTAATTCTATTGATTTTCTTTCGCTCGTTCAATGCTGTATTTTATTCAATGCTTGTTGTTGTTACTTGTGTTATTTGGTGTGTGGCTTCTTTGCAATTGTTTGGATTTAAAGTGTCATTATTGACTGGTGTTGTTCCCCCATTGATTGTGGTAATAGCCATTCAAAACTGTATCTATCTGCTGAATGTTTACCATTTCGAATTCCAAAGACACGGCAATCAGGCGAAAGCCTTATCAAGGGTAATCTCAAAAATTGGTTTGGCATCTTTCCTTACCAATATTACTACAGCTGTTGGTTTTGCTGTATTCAGTTTCACAGGTTCTGAATTGTTGGATCATTTCTCTATCATTTCAACATTCAACATCATCGTGGTATATGTGTTGTCGCATATCATGATACCAACTATTTTCAGTTATCTGAAACCTCCAACTGAAAAAGAACTGTGGCACCTCGACCGTAAAACATTGGCGGGTATCCTCACCTATGTTAGTCGTATCATAACTCAAAAACGCAAATGGGTATATGTCATTACATTGGTACTGTTAATTATATCAGGCATAGGTATTTCAAAAATTAAAACAGTAGGGTATATGCTTGATGATATTCCAAAGAGCGACCCTGTTTATAAAGACCTGAAATATTTTGAGAAAAATTTCAAAGGTGTAATGCCTTATGAAATATCAATTGACAGTAGAGTAAAAGAAGGTATCAAGGATATTAAAGTTTTGCAGAAAATAGACAGACTGCAGAAAAAAATAAAAACCCATGATGAATTTTCAAGAAGTATTTCAATAGTTGATATTCTTAAATTCAGCAATCAGGCTTATAACGATGGCGACCCGAGACGTTATATCATGCCGAATGTGATGGATATCTCAGAAATAGTCTCTCTGTTGCCTAAACAAAGCGGAAGCGGCCAGATTGTAAAGTCTATGGTTGATAGCAATTATCAGGTGGCAAGAGTGAGTATGCAAATTGCTGATATTGGCTCCAATAAAACAGCTGCATTGAACGCGCAATTGAGAAAAGAAATCGATTCAATCTTTAATCCTAAGGAGTTTGATGTTAAAATAACCGGTACAACTGTTATCCAGATGAAAGGCAATGATTACCTCATTAATAATCTTTCAAGCAGTATGATTTGGGCATTGGTAATCATTTCTATTATGATGACATTTATGTTCTTCTCATATAAAATGACCTTGATTTCATTGGTTCCTAACATTATTCCATTGATCATTACATTGGGGATAATGGGATTTGCTGATATTCCTTTAAAAAATTCTACCATTATTGTATTCAGTATAGCTTACGGTATAGTAGTTGATTTGACCATACACTTCCTTGCGAAATACCGCATCGAACTCAAAAAGCAAAAGTGGGAAATTTCTACATCTGTCACCACCTCAATTGAAGAGTCGGGCTTTAGCATGATTTATACCACTGTCATTTTATTCTTTGGTTTCGTCATATTTGCATTCTCCACATTTGGTGGTACAGTTGCCTTAGGTGTTCTAACGTCAATCTGTTTAATCTTCGGATTATTGACCAATTTATTCTTATTGCCAAGCATGTTGCTGTCATTGGAAAAAAGCATCAATATGAAAAAGGAATTGGAAAATGCACTGATTGAAGAAGAGGATTAATCCCTACTTAACATTTACAGTTTTAATACTTGATTATTTTTTGTAACGAAGTGTATTAACTTGCGTTATAAAGATAATGATTAATACCACAACACCTTCAAAGGTTGATGAAGCGTATCAAATCGTACAGTCCCAAAAGGACATACGCTACTTTGAGCCTTTATACACCGCGTATTATAAATCTATTTACCGGTTTATCGCCAATAGAATTGCTTTGCATGATGATGCAAAAGACATTGCGTCACAAACATTTTTAAAAGCAATGTCCAATATCAGGAAATATAAACCTGAAGGGCAATATTTTTCAGCATGGCTGTATCGTATTGCCTATAATGAAATAGCAGATTTTTACAGACAAAAAAACAAACGCTTTTTTATCAATATAGAAGACAATGGAATCGAAAAACTAAAGGAAGAAGCAGAACTTGATATTGATACTGCTGATGGACAAGCGCAGTTAAGCAGTGCCCTCATGCAATTAAAGACTGATGAAATTCAGCTTATTCAATTGCGCTTCTTTGACGACCTGAGTTATCAGGAAATGGCAACGGTACTCAACTGTACAGAAACAAATGCCAGAGTAAAAACTTTCAGAACTGTTAAAAAACTACAAAATATTTATACCAATGAAACCAAATAATCAAGTACCATACGATATACAATTCAATAAACT
>JAZKEQ010000081.1:0-8015 GCA_040386935.1 Bacteroidota bacterium
ACAGGAATTGACTTTAATGCAGGAACTGCTACTAACGGTTCATCTTCAACAGACAATTCAACTAATCTTTTTAATCCGGCTTTATTAGGATTTTCAGATGTTGCCGATATTTTTGCTTTATCTAATTTGCCTGCATTGAGTGGACAACCTCTTTACGACAACTTATTAGTATTGAGTCAGGAAAATGCAAAAGTGGTAAATGTAAATAGAAGTGGTGCAATTTCAAGCACTTTGACTATTGTATCAGACCCGGGAAATCCTTTAGACGCACCTTCTCAACAACACGAAGGAATGACTATGGACCGCAATGGTGTTTTATACATTGTAAACGAAAATGGTGGTGGTGATATTGATCATCCACAACTTTGGGTGTATGCCTCATCTTCTTTGCCAAATCAGGCACCAACAGCAATTGCTTTAGCAAACACATCAAACTCCGTTTTAGAAAACTCCAACACAACTTCAGCGGTTAAAATTTCAGATATTCTGGTAACTGATGAAGGATTAGGAACAAACACCTTTACATTATCCGGTGCAGATGCAGCATTTTTTCAAATCATTGGTTCCGCTTTATATATCAAAGCAGGAACTGTATTGGATTTTGAAACCAAAACCAGCTATAGCATAATAGTAAATGTAGATGATACAACACTGGGTGCTACTCCAGACGCATCCGTTAATTTCACATTATCTATAACAGATGTAGCTGTTGAAACACCACAAGCTGCTACAGTAAGCATTTCAGAAGTAGCCTCATGGTCCAGCAGTACATCTATAGGTGCTGATTGGTTTGAAGTAACCAATAACGGAAATTCTGCTCTTGATATCACAGGTTGGAAAATAGATGACAATTCTAAATCTTTTGCATCAGCTATAGCTTTAAGCGGAATCACAAGTATTGCTCCGGGCGAATCTGTAATATTTTTAGAAACAACTGCTGCTAATACAGCAACTGTTATTGCAGCATTCAAATCAACCTGGTACGGTTCTAATGTACCAGCCAATTTACAAATAGGAAGCTATACAGGTAGCGGTGCAGGTCTAAGCACATCAGGTGACGAAGTAAATTTATATGATGCTAGTGGAAATCTTAAAGCTAATGTTACTTTTGGGGTTGCTACAACAAATAAAACATTTAATAACGCTGCTGGTCTAGCTAATACTACTATTTCAACATTAAGTCAGGGTGGAATTAATGATGGTTTCGCTGCTAAAAATGATGTGAATCAAATTGGTTCTCCTGGTACAACTGGTAAATTATTTATCTCAGAAGTTGCTCCTTGGTCTAGCGGTGATAGTCCTGTAGGTGCTGATTGGTTTGAAGTAACGAATACAAAAGCCGTAGCAGTTGATATAACTGGATGGAAAGTAGATGACAATTCACAATCTCCTGCAGCTGCAGTAGCATTAAGCGGAATCACCAGCATCAATCCTGGAGAATCAGTAATCTTTATTGAGACAGCTACTTTAGCGACAACAAAAGCTTTATTCTTGAGCAACTGGTTTGGAGCAAATCCTCCGGCAGGTTTAAGAATTGGAAACTACAATGGTTCAGGGATTGGTTTAAGCGGAAGTGGAGATCAGGTAAATTTATACAATGCTACAAGCAGTACTCCACAATCTTCTGTGTTATTTGGCGCTGCATCAACTGGTACTTTCAGAACATTTGATAATACAGCCGGACTTACTACTATAACTACTCCTGTTACCCTAATGAGTACTGTAGGTACTAATGGTGCATTTGTAGCCATAAACAGCAGCAAGGAAATTGGTTCTCCTGGTGTTTTTGTATCACCTAATACTACTTTGTCAATTGCTACCCCTTCAGAATTGGTAAGTTCATTTAAAGTAGTAGCTTATCCAGTTCCATCTACTTCAACATTCCAATTAGACTTAACAACTCTTAGTAATGATTCAGTTGAAGTAAAAGTATATGACATGAATGGAAAATTAGTAGATGCTCGTGAATTCGATACTAATGAAATTAATGAGCAGCAATTAGGAAACAGTTATTCAACAGGAATATACAATATCATTGTAACTCAGGGAAAGAATACAAAAACATTACGTGTGATTAAGAAATAAGGTTAAACAATTATTTCAAACAAACCCTCGCCAGAGCAATCAGGCGGGGGTTTTGTTTTTAAAATCACGTTCTTCAAAATTAATCATCGCAAAAACTTTCGCATACAATTCAGGATGCTTCACTTTAAAAATCTGTGGCGTTTCAAAAAAATGTTCTAAGACTACCGCCAAAAATTCAAATTTATTCTCATAGGCATACAATCTAAAATACCCTATTTTATGCAATTCCGTATTTAGATTTTCTTCGGTAAAATACTTCACCACTTCAAGAAACCCATCATGAAATAGTATCGCACTTGGATCATTACTCTTCAAACAATGAAAATGCAATACATGGGAGAATTCATGAAGGCCTAAGTTTAGATTATCATTAGTAATTCTATGTCCACGAATAAAATCCTCCCATGAAAAAACCACTGCTTTAACCATAGGATTAAATTCCCCTTTATGGTATTCCTGACTCTTATTAGAAAAATATTCAGAAGGATAAATTACAATCACTTCAAATAAATCAATAAGATAATTTCGCATACCAAACGTAAGCATAGTATAAGTACCGGCAATGATAATTTTCATTTCATCGGTCACTTCCAGTCCTTCCTTGCCTGCAAACTGATAATGATTGATAAACTCTTTAATGCGATGTATAAAGAAGATTTTCTTTCTATGAGACAACTGATTATAAAATGGAAATTCGTTCACTAAAATCAGCTTCTCTTTCCTTTTAAGTTTCTTAGGAAACAGATAAAAATACAAATAAAGCGGTTTATTAAAAACCATCATATACACTGGTTCAACAACCCTGAAAACAAGGATTAGAAGAAGTATCGTCCCTAAAAGGAATAAAATAATAAACTGAAACACCATATATAAAGCCGCAAGTATTAACTAAATCGTTGCCTAAAATACTATTAAAAAACAAAAACACTGGAAAAAATAAAACAAACTTGATGTTTTACCATTTTAGTATAGCCCTATAATTTTAAAATACATTCTAAGACCCATTGCAGATAATTATGTAAATAACACAATGAATTATGTAAATTTATCTCCTGTTAATTTCAGAGCTTTGTTTGGCATTTTATTTTAAAACTTTAATTATCAATACAATGAAAAGTACAAACACCATAACCATTCTATCAATAGCGCTGTTTACTATATTTAGTTGTTCCAATGACACAGGTTCAAACACAAATCCCGGTACAGTTACGAATCCGGTAGAAAGCAATACAGCAAATACAACTTACACACCGGCATTTACCGGACAAACCCGTATCAGTGGCCTCCAAACCAACACAGACTACGAATCAAAAACAATCACTACAACCCTGACGAGTCCTTGGGGAATAAAAGCCCTTCCCGACGGCAGGCTGTTAATCACAGAAAAAGGAGGAAACCTTCGCATCGTTACAACAGCCGGAGTAGTTAGCAGTCCAATCACAGGAATCCCTGCAGTTAATTCAGCAAATCAGGGAGGACTATTAGGATTGTGCCTCGATCCCGAATTCACATCCAATCGCATGATATACTGGGTATTTTCCGAAGCAGTAACCGGCGGTAACATCACCGCAGTAGCCAAAGGAAAACTATCCGCCAACGAAACAACTATAGAAGGCGCAACAGTAATTTACCGTACTACCCCTGCCAATCCAAGCACATTACATTATGGCGGGCGCATCCTTTTTGACAAAACAGGAAACCTAATAGTAAGTACCGGAGAAAGATCCGTAATCCAAACCAGACCACTGGCGCAATCGGTTACGGCAAGCCTTGGAAAAGTAGTCAGAATAACCAAAGACGGACAGCCAGCATCTGGAAATCCTGCCTTCAGTACAGGAGGTGCATTGCCTGAATTATATACAATAGGACATAGAAATCCACAGGGATTGGCAGTTCACCCCGTAACAGGCGAAATCTGGCTAAGCGAACACGGACCACGCGGAGGTGACGAAATCAATCGCCTAACCGCTGGAGCCAATTATGGATGGCCGACTATAACTTACGGAATCGAATACGAAGGACCAGCCATTGGAGCAGGAATCCAGCAGCAAACAGGCATGGAACAGCCCGTTTACTATTGGGATCCCGTAATATCACCAAGTGGTATGACATTCTATACCGGCAACCGTGTCCCGGAATGGCAAAACAATCTTTTTATAGGAGCACTTAGCGGCCAGCATATCGTACGCCTCGCCATAAAAGACAATAAAGTCATAGGCGAAGAAAGGCTTCTGGCTCAAGAAAACCAAAGATTCAGGGACATAACACAAGCAAACGACGGAGCTTTATACGCCATTACCGATCAGGGCAGGCTCTACAAAATCGACAAGAAATAACAATATCCAAAAACATACAATAAACAAAGGCTGTCCATCTGGGCAGCCTTTCTGTTTTTTCAGGAGCTATTTCCAGCACACGAGGCTGAAAGCTGAACTGGCGAAGCAATCCGCTATATCTTTTTATCCCAAAAAAAATCGGGACAAAAAGGATGTCGCTTCTATCTGGGCTAGGGCATCCGTTTTCATAACATCTTTTGTAATTTGTAATGTTATTTTTATAATTTAGCCAAACAACAAAAAGCTGATTTTATGGTACAAGGCCAACCAAAATCGGGTATATAGTAGCCACTTTATGGCTAGTATATACAAGTTAGGCACAATTTTGAGAGAAAAAAAAATGAAAAAAATACATTGCAATAATTGTAAAGGTTTAAGAAATCATTCTGATTTATTTGAAAAGAAAATCAGAGGTGATGATGATGGTTATGCTTGGATAGAAAAATATTTAGTAATTCAATGTTTGGGTTGTGAAAATATTTCATTTATGAAAGTTTTTGGAGATATCACAATGGTAGATTATGATTATGAAGGCAATCCAGAATATTATTATGATGAAACAATTTATCCGTATCACTTAGAAAAAGGTAACGAATTAAAGAGCATATATCATTTACCAGCAACAATAAAAATTATATATGAAGAAACTATTGCAGCTTTTAAGGCAAATTCATATATACTAACAGCTGGTGGATTAAGAGCTATTATTGAAGCTGTATGCAATCATTTAAAAATTAAAAATGACAATTTAGAAAAGAGAATTGATGCGTTACAAAACAAAGGTTATATAACTTCTAGTGAAGCCAAAAGAATACATTCAATTAGATTTTTAGGGAATGATGCTTTACACGAAATAGCAAAACCAAAAAAAGAGCACCTTTATATTCTTCTTGAAATTGTAAATCATTTATTGGCAAACCTTTTTATTAATGATAAAATAATTAAAGGTATAGTTGATACTGTAATTGACAAATATGAGGATTTTGTGATTTTAATTGAAAATATAATTAATTCAGATGTAATAAATAAGGAGTTATCTATAGATGAATTATTGGGTAAATCTAAAAGATTGATAGTAAGAACTAAAATTTCAGAATTTGAATCAAAGTTTATATCGGAAATTAAAGAAGGCAAAATTGATTACATAAGCTTAATTGAAGTTGACCAAATTATTAAATTTAAAGTTGAGAAAATACCCGAAAAAACATTTGATTGGTAAAAAAATACCTAATGTAAGTTTAGTAACATTTTACAGAATTAAATAAAAAAAATAATGATAATAAGAAGCGGAGCTAAAATAAAATGTAAAAAATGCAATAAACTTTATGACATAAGTCCAGAAGATTTTGGTGAACCAAATACATCCTCAGACGAAAGAAATATGGGATATGAAATTCAATATATTTGGGAATACGAGTTTAATTGTGATAAATGTAATAATGACTTGCATATAACAATTGAGGGATATGAATATCCTGTTGGGATTTTAAACTATGAGGAATTTAATTCAGAGGGATGTTCTATCATAGAAGAACCTTCATTAGAAATTAATAATGAGGATTATGAAGATAATTAAAAAATATTGGGCATTAATATTAATTATTATTGCTTACTTAATTTTATTGTTTTTATACTTCTCACATTTTGGCTTTAAATATTCAAAAACTAACGGAGATTGGGGGACATTTGGTGATTTCTTAGGAGGTTCATTAAGTCCATTAATTGGAATAATAACGATAATCCTAACATATAACATTATCAATAATCAGTCACAAGAGAATAAACAATCAGAGTTTAAAAATATATTTCAAATTTTGTTTGATTCTATAAATGACAAGAAGGAAATAATTGAAAGAAAAGGGAAACCAAATCTTTCGGGCAGTAAAGCTGTTGCTCGAATCAATAGAGATATAGAAGCTGTATTTAAGTATAAAAAGAAAAAAAATCCTAATAGTGATAAATTGGAGTTGTTCACGCAATCATTCTGGTCTGTATATGATGATATTAATGGAAGCTCCTCACCTTATATGAAAGTTTTACATAATTGTTTAAAAGCTATAGATAAGCATTGTATTGAAGAACGACAAGAGGCATATTCATCACTTTTACGAGCACAATTACATCCAGATGAATTAGTCTTTATTTTTTATAACGCAATAGCTAGTGATGATTTTAAAAATTTTAAGTTGAGACTTGAAAAATACTCAATAATGAAAGATATAGCTAATTATGGATTTCCTCAAGAACTTAAAGAAAAATATAATCCAAATGCTTTTAAGGAAGACGAAATCGAAACGAAAAAAATAACACATTACAATCGAGTTTTTAGTTTTGAAATTAAATTTACGTTTAACAAAAAATAAAAACTGTGCCTAACCCCCCGCTAGCGCGAGCGTTCCGCTCGTGAACATTAACACAAGCAAACAATATCAACTGTAATAAACACGAGCGGAACGCTCGCGCTAGCCGTACTAGCAATTGTAAAAACATTAAAATAACTGTTAAATTTTTCGTAATACAAAAACTACAAATCATAAACTTACATATTTTTGAAGGAATAATCAATCAATTTAAAACTTCAAATTATGGCATCAACAAACGAATCAGGTCACGCAAAGAATCTGGCAAATTTTCAAACATTAATTACCTTCGTAACAGGCTACGGAGCAACCTACAATCCCGGCAAGTTAGCATTAAAACTGCCACAGCTTACCCTATTAGCTGCAGCAGCACAGGCAAGTTTAGCAGATGTACTACCAAAAACACATTCTATAACAACAAAGTAAACGAAAGGGTCGCAGCATTCAGCAATGTCAAACCATTGGCAACACGAATGGTCAATGCCCTGCAAACCACCGATGCAACAAAAGAAAAAGTAGCCGACGCAAAAGGCTTCAACAAAAAATTACAGGGAGGAAGAGCCAAGGCAAAAGAAACCCCAACCGACCCAAACGCAATAGCACCGGCAACTATTTCAACTAGCCAACAATCCTACGACCAGCAGATCCAGCACTTCGCAGGATTAGTATCAGTCCTTCAGTCTGAAACCACCTATATCCCAAACGAAAACGAATTAAAAATACCAACCCTAACCGCCAAACAAACCGACCTCACAGCCAAAAACAATGCCGTTGCCACAGCCTATGCCAGCGTCAGCAATTCAAGAATAAACCGTAACACCATATTGTACAAAGAAGACACCGGATTATTTGATATCGCGGCCGAAGTAAAGAAATACATAAAATCAGTCTACGGCGCCTCATCCCCACAATTCGCTCAGGTAAAAGGAATAGAATTTACCAAAGGAAAAAAATAAAGCCAAAAACTACAAACAGGACAAGCCAAAACACAAATACGCCTGTCCTGTTTTTAATTATAAGCCAACGTCAATCAGTAACTACTTGAATCAAATATTTTTTATCCCGTAGGGATTTCATATCGGTAGAAGAAAATAAAGTAGTGACTGTTGTCCCGTAGGGGAATGTCATTTAAATTAAGTGTTTATTTGTCATTCCGACGAAGGAGGAATCTCCGTCTGTTGCTCATGTTAGTTGAGATTCCTCCTTCGTCGGAATGACAAAAACATGTGTATTG